>JBCKNM010000067.1:0-8119 GCA_038902775.1 Polaromonas sp. | reverse complement strand
TGCGCCCGCCCATGGCCAAGGTGCCACAGAAGCAACCCGAGCTGCTCGCACGCCAAGAGAAAAACACGCTTGTTTGCCTGTTGTTCGCACCCGGTTTATCGCACGGTGCTGCAAACCATCTATGCCACGGGTCTGCGCATCTCCGAAGCCTGCTGCCTGCGCGTGGATGACATCGACAGCGCGCCAGACCGCATGTGCGTTCGTGTTGTGGCTGGCAAAGGCGGCGCTGACCGCTACAGCATCCTGAGCCCCAGCCTGCTGGCCGTTCATGGTGTCGATGATTTGTCCGGCGTTCATTCCTGTATTACGATTCATGGCGGGGTTTAGTGAAGACCGTGGTTTATCACACCCTGGGCACTTTGATGCCGTATCCATCAGAGGATCCACCCCGTGCTGGTGGCTTCTTCCTGATTGACGGCTGTTCTATCGCGGTGCCATAATTTCTCAGCCCTTAAGGAAGGAGGCATCCATAGCATCTATCCTTTCCAGTCATATCAGCAGGCGGCTTTGAGTTTTACAGCGTCGAAGATGCAACCATTGCGCGTCGCCCAATGCTGACGGTGACGTATCAGTAAACCGCAGATGCAAACGCTCTTTACCCTGCCCATGCCAGAATAAGAATGACGAACCTCAAAAAAAGTTGGCTTCGCCCCTTACCACACCCGATCAGGCATGCGCCCGACCTTCGCTTACCCACTAGAAAAGGAAATTTGCATCATGACAACCGATCCTAACTTTCTGAAATCATTGCGCCGCTGGTCTGCGCTAACCACGCTGAGCGCCGTGCTCGCTGCTTGCGGCGGTGGGGGTGGAGATAGCCCTGTAGCCACCTCGGAACAGGGCACAGCCGTTACCGGCGTATTGGTCGGACCTGTCGGAGCGCAGGTGGTACTGCAAAACAATGCGACAGACAACCTGGCCGTGACGGCCTCTCATGCGACGCCCAGCATCAACAACTACGCGCAAACTGTCTTTAGTTTTGTCACGAAGCTTCTCGACGGTGCCGCCTATTCGGTCAGTGTCTTCAACGCGTCGGCCGCTCAGACCTGCAGGCCTTTCGCCGGTGCCACTGGCACCATGCCGGTGGCCGCCCGGAGAGTCTGGATCGGCTGTGAGTTCAATTTCGACCACCTGGTGCGCAGCACCGACGATGCGGTGGTGGGCGGCTTTTCGGGTAGCAATTCTCCCATGCTGGGTGGCGCCAATGTGGCCATCGGCGCCACCGCCACCGCGCATGGCGAAGGCCGGTTCGCGGTTTTCGTGTCCGACATCGCTGGCATCACCGGAAGCAGCACTGGCACGTATCGCCAGGTGTTCTGGCGCGACCGCCTCACAGGCGAAACCGTCCTGGTCAGTGCCACGGCCGCGGGCGTCGAAGGCAACAACAGCAGCTATCTTCCGGCACTTTCAGCGGACGGCCAGACCGTGGCGTTCGAGTCTGTCGCGACCAACCTGGTCGCCAACGACACCAACGACACCAACGACGTCAGCGATATCTTCGTCTGGTCGAGTGCCACCCGTGCCGCCGGTGTGCAACGTGTGAGTGTCGGTGTCAGCGGCGTGCAGACCAACGCCACCAGCAACAGGCCAAGCTTGTCGGGCGATGGCAAGGTCGTCGCATTTACGAGTGGCGCGACTAACTTGACCGCTGGCGAAACGGGCGACATCAATACAATCCGTGTGTATCGGCGCGACCTGAGCACGGGAATCAATACGCTCGTCAGCAAGAACCAGAGTAACGAGTCCCAGGAAGGCGGCAACCCGGTATTGTCTGAAGACGGCAACCGCCTGGCCTTTAGCACATACTGGCCACTGCTCGCGGACGATCTGAACGTGATGTGGGACATCTATGTGTACCAACACAACCCTTACAGCCTCAAGCGTGTGAGCCTTACCAGCACCGGTGCCGAACGCAATCTGGGAACCGAGACCGCCAGCCGCAGCGTTGCGCCCGCAATCTCCGGAAACGGCCTGTACGTGGCCTACGACACCACCGCCACGAATGTGGTGCCTGGGGACACTAACGACCGGCAGGATGTGTTTGTAGTGCATGTCGATAGCGGCAGCGTGGTGCGTGCCAGCGTGAACAGCGCCGGCGTCCAGGGAGATGCAGACAGCCCCGTCGATCAGGGCGAACGCTCAAGCTTGTCTGCCGACGGCAAATGGGTGGCCTTTAGCACTGCGGCAACCAATTTGGCAGGGACTACCAGTGTCGTGCTGCGCAACTGGGAAACCAACGAGACCCGCGCCATGACCGCGCAGACCGGGTCGACAGGAGTCGGACCGGTCTCGATGACGCGCACTGGCATCTATGTGGCTTTCTGGTCGGGTACGGCGCTGGACGCGAAGTTCAGCGTGAGCGGACTGTTCGCCCGCTTTACAGGTCTGCAACGCGCCTTCGCCTGGGTTGAAAACTAAGCCACTGCAAAACTGGGCACGCTCAAAAACCAACTGCAACACCTTCAGAGAGGCTAAGGTGTTGGGATGCGCCAGCCTCACATACCAACTCCACCAGTTGTAGATCAGTGCCACCGCAAGCACGCTCAAGGCGCAACGCTCTGTGGCCGCCGGTGGGGTGGTACAGGATGGACAGCATCCGGGTGCCCAGTATGTCCACAACTCGCGGGGCATTGGGGCAACTGAGGAAAATAGGTTTATGGTGCCAGAAAACCGGGGTTCGGTTCGGTCCGATCAATGTCCGCTTGCTACCACACGAATTCCAAAGAGATCCGTTGCCAAATCCGGCTCGGCTGCAAGCTCGGGCGGTTGGGTCCAGCTCCAGCGCGGCGCCGTAGCCCAACTTCCCCCCACCAAACGAACTTTCGCACATTTGGAGGGTTTGGTAGCATCAGCTTCACTTTGGCAACTGGTGGTCCATTGCCACAAATTGCCTACCAGATCAAATAGGCCGTCCAGAGAAGGCATGAATGCGCCAACCGGAGAAATGGAGGGAAAGCCGTCGTTGCAGGTTTTGGGCGACCACGGAAAAGACGACACGACGGCGCCGGAAATATCGTAGAAATTGCCAATGTCACACAAACTCTTGGTCGCGGCCAGGATGCGTCCCGATGGCAGGAAGTAGCCACTCTTGAATGCCGCCAGCCACTCGTCCTGCGCCGGCAGCCGGTAGTGCTTGGTTTTCGCAAAGGTGTTCACCCACTGGATATACCGGTTAGCGTCGTTTAGTGAAATATTCGTGACGGGCAAATAGGCGGCCAATGCCAGATTGGTTGCGCGGTCGCTGGGCTTAGCGACACGGCAGGCGCCAGCGGTGACGCACTGCTGGTACTCTTCCACGGTAACAAGGTCGGTACCGAAAAACAGCTTCTCGCCTCCCACCATCGTGGACAGTTCGGTCAGCTTGGGGCACTGGTCGCAGTCCTTGGTGGATAGTTTCAGCGCCTCCGTTCTCAATGGCTTGACTGCATTGGCTTGCGCAAACGCCAGAGTGGCTTGGTCCCGGCCGCTGTCAAGGGGACGCGACATCAGGAAGCTTTTGAGTTCGCCCAGACCGGCCGATGCAGTCCATGCTGTGTCCGGTATCGCGCTAATTGGCATCGACTGGGTTGCGGTCTTTGGACCGCCCTTGTCATTGAGAACAAAGTCTTCGGTGAGGGAACTGTTCTCCCAGGGCACCTGCGCTCCGCCCGACTGTTCCATGACGCCAATGCGAACCCGTTTGAATACTTCTTCCACCAAGATATTGGGCGTGTTCATGTGGCGCAGCAAGTGGCTGGTGTAGAGGCCGTTGCGATCACCACCGTCTGAGGCGACCTTGGAAGGTCCGGTGGCAAAAGCAATCAAGGACCCCGCGGGTCCATCGACCGCTGCAAGCCCACCACCTCCACCAAAACTTCGCTCAAACGGATTGTTTCGACATGCGTCCAGAATCACAAAATTGAATCGCGGTTTGCGCGCTGCAATGCGCTGCATGATCCAATCCAGGGAGACAGACTGGTCATCGACATCATCTGCAGTTTTCACGTTGGCGTCGGTTGGAACCAGGTAGTTCTTACCATTGATCTGCATGCCGTGACCGGCATAGAAAAGGATCGCCACCGTTTTTGGGCCCAGCTTTTCCGTGAACTGGCGCACCGCATCGCGCATCTTTTGCTTGTTACCGTCCAAGACCCGAATGACTTCAAAACCGTAGCCAGACAGACCTGCGGCCATGTCGGTGGCATCGTTCACCGGATTGATCAGTGGGCCACGCGCGTAGTTGGAGTTTCCGATCACCAGCGCGACTTTGGTTTTGGCAACTACAGTTGGGCTTGTGGGCTTGGTCGGTTCGGCCATGACCATCCCCGCCAGCAGTGCGAGCCAACATGCAGCGAGCCGCTTCGACCAAATGGGAAAGCCTTGCATGTCGAACTACTTCTTCAACGCGATACGGTAGAAATTGCTACCCTTGTCGGTCTCCGATTTGACGAAACGATCTGTACCGGATTTCCATACGCTGAGTCTTCCGCTTTTAGGGCCATTAGAGTACGGTATGGAACAGGTCTCCAGTCCGCGCTCGACATCAAAGCAGGAAATCTTGTTCCCCGTCATGGCAACCAGATATCGCCAGCTGCCCAGGAATTTGCAGGCAAACGGCTCCGCCGAACCGTTCTCTCCGCTCAGTCTCGGGCCCAGTTCATGCATGCTGAACACGGTCAGTTCCTTGGCAGTTGCAATATCTATGATGTGAAGCCGACCGCCATGGCCGCGCTTGGCGTGGGTATATCCACCGACCACGCCCAATTGCCCGTCGTCGGAAACGGCCTTGCAGGCCTCGTCTTCCGTGGTCCAACCCCCGTCAGCGAAAAACTTGGCCCCCTTCGCCCAGGAATTGCCTGGGTTCGGAACTGACACTTCTAATGTGACCCCCGATGGCGGAACTGGTTCTGCAACCAAGGTCAGGGGAACGACTCTCGCCATCGTGGGTATCAGGACGTTCAGTCCCATAGCCTCAGCGGCAGAATCGGCCGCGCGTTGAAGCGCGTTGACCAAGGCGGCGTCCGCAGTCAGCGCGTCGGACGGCGGAAATCCCCTGACGCCCATAGGAACGGAAGACGAAGACCGCACCTTGGCCTCTTCATCGATCACCCGAACTTGCATCGCCGCAGTGGCCGTGAAGAACAGACCCAGCGGATTGCTCAGGCCGGTAGTGAAGGACACGCGATACACCCGCTTAACATCGTATTTGCCGGCATTGCGGATAAATTCCTCAGCCGTAATCAAATGTCCAGGATCGGCGAGATCGACCCAGCCATTCTTCAGCTTCTTGGCCTTTTCTTCATCCAGCACCGTGATGCCGGCGTCCGACAAAATGCTCTCCACCCGGGCTTGAACGGCGCGCTCGTATTTCTTGGATGCCGCATCATTTGCATAGACAGTAATCGCCACCTGGTCAGGCGGGGCAGCTAAGACGCTCTTCAGCAGCCCAATGAGTACGACAACTGCCACAGCAGCACCCCGGCTGAACCGCATCAGCATGTCTATTTCTCCCAGTTTTTGGAAATGACCGCATCGAACCGTGACACCACGTTTAGCGCCAAAACATCGGTGGTCATGGCCGCGGACACTGGATTCCAACCAGTGATTCCCTCGTACCGATCCTGAATGTCGACGTTGTCGGGGCCTTTGAAGGTGGTCAAAATGACCCCTTCAAATCGGTAGAAGGTGGTTTGGGTTTCTGCATCGACGCGTTTTTTCAGAACGCCGGTGGCCGACACGGTCAACTTATGCAGTGAGTCTGCGTTGTGCACCGACCCAGTGGTCGTCACGTTAGCGCCGTCGCGCGTCATCTTCTCTTGCATACTGGCGCAGACCTTCTCCCATGCTTGGGGTTTGCCATCCAGACTGATGGAGCAGCTCAGCTGCATGGTTCGTCCTGCCAAATACAACTGCCTGCGCTCGCGGCCAAGCTCCATGGGAGAGCAACTCGGGCTGGGTGATTGGAGATTGCCCGGCAATGGTCTTCCATGCTCGGCAAACCATTGCCGAGCCATGCAAGGAATTCCCAATTCACCAAACAGCATGGACATCCGCTCGGTCAGGTCAAAAGGCATCGGCAGCCCCGGCATTCCATTGGGCGCCAATGCCTTCATCGCATGCAAGGCGTTCAGTGCGCTGGTGGCAGCGGTGCGGCGTGGTGTGGCTGCTGTGCTGGCCCCCAATTGCCCGTAAGCCTTGAGGTGAGCACTGAGTTGCGCGCCATACGACGCAAATTGGTTACGACTGTCGGCTACCGTAGACCGCGCCGCAATGAGCCGGCTTTCGGCTGCATCGACTGAAAACGTGGGCACCAGCGTCGGCTCGATCGATTTCAGCATCTCAGCGGCTGCGGCAAGCGCACGCTCTCGCTGCGGAACCGATTCGTTGAATGACTCGGCCAAGGCGATTTGTACGTCGAAGGACTGTGCCAGACGCGCCGAGGTTTCTTGCCGCTGCGCCCGCTGTGCTTCCGCACGCGACACCGACACCCGCAACCACAAACGACATGCCTCAGGGTCTATCCATTGGCCGTCGACCACAACGGACTGCAGAGTCAGGTTGGCAACCGAGTCCGATATGGTTTCAAACTTCGATTGCACCGCCGTCTTGCCATTCTCGGTGAGTCTGCTCTCCGCGCTTTTGACCGAACTGGTGATGCTGACTCGAATAGATTGGGCCAATTCTGCGTTGGCTTGGGTGCGCGCCGCACCAATGGACCGTGAGATATCGCTCCCGAAGATCTCGGAAACGCCCACGCCATAAAATTTGTCGTCGCCACTGCCGTTGCCCGCATTGTCGATCCACTGGGGCCGAGTCGCTTGCTGGGCAAGCCCCACTTTGCAGGTCGCTGACCATGCTGGGTTCAACAACAGGCCTAGGGTAAGTAGCAGCCCAGCGATGCAAATTTTCATAGTAGTTTGAGGGTCATAAAGACCGGTAGGCAAGCCCGTCTGCTACTTCGTTGCAGTCTTGGCCGAGCGCTCGCGGAATTTGGCCAACAATATTTCCTCAGTGTTCTTGTCCACATCCACGGATTTGGCCACCATCAAATCGCGCACGAGTTTCGTGTCAGAACCCTGCTCCAGGGTCAGCAGACCGCAAAGAAATCTGCCTTCGCTGTTCTTGATGATTTCGACCTTCTTCAGTCGCACGCCATTGAGCGCAGCGTCCACCGTTTGCTCCGATGACGACTCAAATGAGCTCCTGATTTTCGAGGCCTTACCGTCGTCGACCCGCGACTGGTAGGTCTTGTCCATGGCCTTGATTTTTACGCTGATTTGCTGGGCGAGCGCGACGCGGGCATTGGCGGCAACCTGTTGGCGGTCTATGTTGAGGGATCCGCTGTAGGGGACGCAGTCGCTGGCCGCCAATCTGCCTTCGAACGATGAGGGGTCCATCACCCACTCGGGCCACGGGGCGCTCTCGGCCTGGGCAAGTGCCGACGCGGTCAATGCCACGGCCACAAAAACAATGCGGTTGAACATGGGGCCTGCCTCCTTGGAAATTAGAAGCGGAATTTCAGGCCGAAGTTCAGCTTACCTTGATACGTAGCCCCTGATGAGCCAGAAGACATAAAGCTCTCTGGTCCCACTTCTGCGAAAGCTTCCGCACTCTCCGTCATGTTGTATGCGATTCCACCGAATCCGCCAAAAGTTAAAAAGGTAGAAGAAAACGTTCCTCCGAATGGGCCTGTGGTGGTCGTGCTCATGCTGCCAGAAGCGGCGCTGCCCTTGACATAGAAGTTGGTCTGACCTGGCTTACCAATCGGCTTAAAGTAGTACTGCACGCTTCCGCCAACGAAAGTGAAGGTAGAGTTTTCGCTGAAGCGCGTACTCACAAACACACCAACCTCCAACTTGGGGCTGAACAAATAGCCGTAACCAACGGTGGCGGATCCACTGGGGTCCCCTATCTCCGGCACGGTGACATCGCCCATAAACTGGATGGAACTCTTCTTATCCTGGGCCATGGCAGGAGTAAGGGCGGCGACGCAAACGGCGAAAGCTAACAATTTGGATGCGAATTTCATATATTTCCTTGAAGATCAAGTTGAAGAGAATTGCTAAGGCAACCAAACAGCACGTGACCACACACCGTTGAGCTGAAAGCATAGTATATGAGAATTCGCAACATCTCCTAG
>JBCKNM010000066.1:0-8133 GCA_038902775.1 Polaromonas sp. | reverse complement strand
CAAAACGAGCAACTCCAGCGTAACCCGACCGACGTTGAGCTGATGATGTTTGCCCAGGCCAACAGCGAACACTGCCGCCACAAGATTTTCAATGCCGACTTCACGATTGATGGCGCTCTGCAGGACAAGTCCCTGTTCGCAATGATCCGCAACACCGAAAAGCTCAACCCGCAACACACAGTGGTGGCCTATTCTGACAACGCAGCTATCATGGAAGGCTCAAAAAGGCAAATTTTTACTGCTAAATCGGCCTCTAGCCCTTTAAATACGGGCGTTAAAAGCTACCAAAACTATAGCGCCATGGACGCTGTTCTGACGCATGTGCTGATGAAAGTCGAGACCCACAACCACCCAACCGCTATCTCGCCGTTCCCTGGTGCGTCTACTGGTGCGGGTGGTGAGATCCGTGACGAAGGTGCTACCGGTCGTGGCTCCAAACCGAAGGCTGGCCTGACAGGTTTTACGGTGTCCAAAATCAATTGGGATCAGAATTTTGATCCGTCATTGCGAGGAGCGCAGCGACGCGGCAATCCAGAGGCTCAAATGCATGGATTGCCGCGCTCCGCTCGCAATGACGGCGCGAACTACGGCAAACCCGAGCACATCGCCAGTCCGCTGCAAATCATGATCGAAGGCCCACTGGGTGGCGCCGCCTTCAACAACGAATTCGGCCGTCCGAACCTGAACGGCTACTTTCGCGAATACGAACAAACGGTCAATGGCCAGCGCTGGGGTTATCACAAACCCATCATGATTGCTGGTGGCCTGGGCACGATTGACGCAGGACTGATAAAAAAGATATTGTTCCCCTCGGGTAGCCTGCTGATCCAGCTGGGTGGCCCCGGTATGCGTATTGGCATGGGTGGCAGCGCTGCCAGTTCAATGGCTTCGGGTATCAACGCTGCCAGTCTGGATTTCGATTCAGTGCAACGCGGCAATCCTGAAATTGAGCGGCGCGCGCAAGAGGTCATCAACCAGTGTGCGCAGCTTGGCGCGGCCAACCCGATTCTGGCGATCCACGATGTTGGCGCAGGCGGCTTGTCGAATGCTTTCCCTGAACTGGTCAACGATGCAGGGCGAGGCGCAAGGTTTGACCTGCGTGCCGTGCCGCTGGAAGAAAGCGGCCTGTCACCGAAGGAAATCTGGAGCAACGAGAGCCAGGAGCGTTACGTGATGGCGATTGCCCCGGAATCGCTGGAGCAGTTCAAGGCATTTTGTGAGCGTGAGCGTTGCCCGTTTGCGGTGATTGGTGTGGCGACTGAAGAGCGCCAACTGGTGTTGTCGGATGAAGGTGTCGCACCGCCAGTAGACATGCCTATGAATGTCTTGCTGGGTAAACCACCCAAAATGCACCGCGACGTGACCAGCTTGAAGCACAGCGTCAAACCGATTGACCTGACAGGCGTTGACCTGCAAAAAAGTGCAATAGCTGTTCTTGGCCACCCGACGGTTTCTTCCAAACGATTTTTAATCACCATTGGCGACCGCACCGTGGGCGGTCTCACGCACCGCGACCAGATGGTCGGCCCCTGGCAAGTGCCAGTGGCCGATTGCGCCGTCACGCTGGCCGACTATCAGGGCTTTGCCGGCGAGGCCATGAGCATGGGCGAACGCACGCCACTGGCTGTCGTCAATGCGGCGGCATCAGGCCGTATGGCCGTCGCCGAGGCCATCACCAATCTGCTGGCCGCACCGATTGAACTGCCGCGCGTCAAGCTGTCGGCCAACTGGATGGCGGCCTGTGGTGAGCCGGGCCAGGATGCCGCGCTGTACGAGGCCGTCAAGGCGGTGGGTATGGAGCTTTGTCCCGCACTTGGCGTGTCGATTCCGGTCGGCAAGGATTCGCTGTCGATGCGCACCGTCTGGAACGACGACGGCGCAAGCAAAAAAGTGACCTCGCCGGTGTCGCTGATCGTCAGCGCCTTTGCAACACTGGCAGACGTGCGCGGCACGTTGACCCCGCAGTTGAATGCGCAAGAAGCCGACAGCACGCTGATTCTGATTGACCTCGGTAAAGGCCAGATGCGCATGGGCGCTTCCATCCTGGCGCAAAGCCTAGAGCTTGAGGGCGGTGCGGCCCCCGATCTGGATGACCCGAAAGACCTGGTCAATCTTGTCAACGCCATTAACGCTTTGCGTACACAGGGGCAAATCCTGGCCTATCACGACCGTAGCGACGGCGGCCTGTTTGCTTGCGTGTGCGAAATGGCGTTTGCCGGCAACGTCGGCGTGTCGCTCAACATCGACATGCTGCTGGTCGAAGGCGACGGCATCAGTGACAGCCGTATGGACAGCGGCGAGAGCAAAAACTGGGTATCGCAGGTCGGTGCGCGGCGCGATGAGCTGACCTTGAAAGCGCTGTTCAATGAAGAACTCGGCGCTGTGATTCAGGTGCTTACCTCCGCGCGTAACGATGTGATGCAAACGTTGCGCGAGCATGGCCTGTCAAAGTTCAGCCACTTCATCGGCAAGACCCGCCCAGAGCACGCGGCGCTGGAGGTCGGAAAAGGTGAAGTCCAGGTCTGGCGCGACACCAAAGCGGTGTTCAAGGCCAAACTGCAAGACCTGCATCAGGTCTGGGATTCAGTCAGCTGGAAGATTTGCCAGCAGCGTGACAACCCGCAAGGCGCTGATGCAGAGCACGCCAGCGTGGGCGACCCGCTTGACCCGGGCCTGCATGTGCGCCTAGCGTTCGATGCGGCCAAGGTACCCGAAGCCCCTGCGCTAAACCTGTCTAAACCAAGGGTTGCCGTGCTGCGAGAGCAGGGCGTTAATTCGCACATCGAGATGGCCTACGCTTTCACGCAGGCCGGTTTTGAAGCCTTTGACGTACACATGACGGATCTGCAAACCGGCCGGGCACAACTGGCCGACTTCAAGGGCGTGGTGGCCTGCGGCGGCTTCAGCTACGGCGACACGCTGGGCGCGGGCATCGGCTGGGCCCGCTCGATCACCTTTAACGAGGTGCTGGCAACGCAATTCAAGGCCTTCTTTGGACGCGATGACACGTTTGGGCTGGGCGTTTGCAACGGCTGCCAGATGTTTGCCGAGCTGGCCGACATCATTCCTGGAGCCCAGGCATGGCCGCGCTTCACGACCAACCGCAGCGAACGTTTTGAAGCACGCCTGAGCCAGGTCGAGGTGCTTGAATCGCCCAGTCTGTTCTTTAAAGACATGGCTGGCAGCCGCCTGCCCATTGCGGTTGCGCATGGCGAAGGGTTTGCTAATTTCGAAAAGCGGCTCGGTGGCCGTGGTGATGCGGGCAAAGCTATTGCGGCGATGCGTTTTACCGACAACCATGGCAAGCCAGCAACAAGCTATCCTGCCAACCCCAACGGCAGCCCAGATGGTTTGACGGCAGTGACCACGCTTGATGGCCGCTTCACCGCGATGATGCCGCACCCGGAGCGCGTGTTCCGCAACATCCAGATGAGCTGGACCCCGCTGGACAGCAGCGCCCACAGCCCATGGATGCAGCTTTGGCACAACGCGCGCAGGTGGGTTGGTTAGCAGTGAAGGCCAGCGGGATGACGGGGAGGCGGGACGCGTCAATCTGCAGCAGCGAGCGGTTCCAGCGGGCGATCGAAGTAACGCTGGGGCGGCGCGTGAGGCGCTGGCAGGCAGGCCGAGCAAAAATACTATAGAAGATGCAAACCAAGAAAAATTACCATGGAATCTACAGGAAACCGTGGTCTGTCCCCTATTGCCCTCTGATAAGATTCCCGGGCAAGCGTATTATTGCCAAATAATAGTCGATCGAAACCATGAAAGCATCGCCACTGACCGCAAGAGCCGGAAAGATTCGTATCCCGACTTGCGCTTTTTCGCTCCTGGCTCCTCTGTTCGCTACATGATGATTTCCGAAGTATCCACTATCGAGGACGAACTGGCCTTGGCCCAAGCGGATTCCCGTGACATGAAGCGCACGGTGATCACGCTGCGCACGGAGCTCGAAGCCGCGCATGCGGAGATTCACGAATCGACGCTGCGCGCCACCCAGGCCAGCGCGGCAGAAATATCACAGTTGAAGATCACCGTCGGCGCCCTGCGCGAAGAGCTTGAGCGCTCGCGCGTCGAACGCGACCACGCGGTGCAGCAGGAACGCGTGGTCGGACACAACGAAATGCAGCAGTTCAAAGCCACCTCGGCGGCCCTGCGCGAAAGCCTGGAACTGGCACAGATCGACCGGGTAAATTCCATCAATCGTGAACGCGCCCTGTTTGCAGACGAGGGTAGCCAGTTGCAACATACCATTCAGACGCTGCGCGACCAGATCGAAGCGATGCGCCGCACCTGATCAGGAGCACCATGGACCAAGCCGCCGAACCTGTCAGCACCAAGAAGAAGCCGACCGAGCGCGATCAGAAAGGTCGCCGCCGGTTGCGTCATCTCGAACTGTTGCTCGAAGTCACGCGCCGCATGGCGAGCTACAGCACGCTCAACGAGGTTTTGCAGGCGCTGGTGGACATGACCACGGCTGAACTGAATGCCGAGCGCGGTTCGCTGTTCCTCAACGATCAGGATACCAACGAACTGTATTCGCGCGTGGCGCAAGGCAGTATCCAGCGCGAAATACGCATTCTGAATACCAGCGGCATCGCCGGCCACGTCTATACCGCGGGCGAGGCGTTGATTATTCACGACGCCTACGCCGACGACCGATTCAATTATTCCATTGATGAGCAGACTGGTTTCACCACACACAGCATCCTCTGCGTCCCGATCAAGACGGTAAAGGGCGAAATCATCGGCGTCGCGCAAACACTCAACAAGCGCACCGGCAAGTTCACCAAGCAGGATCTGAACCTTCTGGAAGTCATGACCAGCCAGGGCACACTGGCACTGCAAAGCGCGCAGTTCATCGAGCGCATGCAGGCCATTCGCCGGCAGGAGATGGAATTCATCGACGTCGTCTCCGAAGTCACTGCCGACATCAAGCTGGGATCGCTGTTGCAGAAAGTCATGGGCGAGGCGACGCGGCTGCTGAATGCGGAACGCTCGACGCTATTCCTCAACGACGAGAAGACCGACGAACTGTGGTCGGAAGTCGGCCAGGGCCTGGAATCGGTGCAGATCCGCCTGCCCAATCATCTTGGCATTGCCGGCGCGGTGTTCAGCTCGGGCACGGCGATCAACATTCCGTATGCCTACGCCGACCTGCGTTTCAATCCGGCCTTCGACAAAAAAACCGGCTATTTCACGCGCTCGATTCTTTGCGTACCCATCGTTAACAAGCAGGGCAAGGTCATCGGCGTCACGCAAGTGCTGAACAAGCGCGGTGGCCCCTTCACTGGCGAGGATGAATCGCGCTTGCGCGCCTTCACGGCGCAGATTTCCATTGCATTGGAGAACGCCAAGCTGTTTGCCGATGTGCAGAACATGAAGAACTACAACGAGGCAATGCTGGAGTCGATGTCGAATGCGGTGATCACGCTCGACGAAGCGGAACGCATCGTTACCTGCAACGCGGCCGGGCTGCGCATCCTGCGCGTGAACCTATCGCAGATTCTGCAGAAACCGGTAGCAGAATTCTTCGTCGGCAGCAACGCGTGGATTCTGGAAAAGCTGAAGCGTGTCGCCGAGACTCAGGCCATCGAACTGGTCATGGAAGCGGAACTGATCGTCGGCGAGGACAAGTTGTCGGTGAATTTGACGGCGCTACCGCTGCTGTCCATGGAAAAGAAGCGCCTCGGCTCAATGCTCATGCTGGAAGACATCTCCAACGAGAAACGCCTGAGATCAACCATGTCGCGCTACATGGATCCAGGAATTGCCGACCAGATGCTGGCCTCGGGCGCCGAAATGCTGGGCGGCAAGAACGTGCTTGCCACGGTTTTGTTTTCCGATGTACGCGGTTTCACCACGATCACCGAGCAACTCGGCGCCCAGGGCACGGTGGCGCTGCTCAACGAGTACTTCACGCTGATGGTCGACTGCATCCAGCGCGAGGAAGGCATGCTGGACAAGTTCATTGGCGACGCGATCATGGCTGCCTTCGGCATCCCGGTCGGTCATGACGACGATGCCGACCGCGCAGTGCGCACGGCGATCGCCATGCTCAAGGAACTCAGCGCCTGGAATCGGGGACGCATCAACGAGGGCAAGATGCCCGTCGACATCGGCATCGGCCTCAATACAGACAACGTGGTATCCGGCAACATCGGCTCGAAAAAGCGCATGGACTACACCATCATCGGCGATGGCGTTAACCTCGCCGCGCGCCTGGAGTCCGCCTGCAAGCAGTATGGCGCCCACATCCTGATCAGCGAGTTCACCAACAAGCTGCTGCGCAGCACCTATTACAGTCGCGAACTTGATCTGGTGGTGGTGAAGGGCAAGACCAAACCGGTCGCCATTTATGAAATCCTCGACTATCACACGGAAGAAAGCTATCCGCAGATGATCGACGCCCTGCGCCATTTCAAGTCCGGGCTGGTGAAATACCGGCAGCAGAAATGGCAGGACGCCAAGGGCGAATTCGGCGAAGTGCTGGCCCTGAATGACCACGACAAGGCAGCGAAGCTGTACATCGAACGCTGCGATCACTTCCTCGCCAATCCGCCCGGAGACGACTGGGACGGGGTCTGGGTGATGGAATCCAAATAGCTTGAAACGCCCCCGCACGGGAGCCCAGCCGGCTTACTTGACGCGGGTAAGAACCGGGCGTCCGGAAGGAGGAGCGGCAGGCGGTGCCGGCGGCGCGTCCTGCTGCCTGGTTTCGTCGGCGACGGCATCCGTTGCGGCTTTGTCGGTGACCTCGAAGGCCATGCCTCGCCATTCTCGCTGGCATAGATTGCGGCGACCCGCTCGATGGGTACGACAACCGGAAAGGCGCGTCCGCCAAAGCGGGCCTGAAAGCTGATTTCCTCGTTGCCCATCAGCAACTGGTGCGTCGCTTCCAGGCCGACCTTGAGCACGATCTCGCCGTCCTTGACGAACTCGCGCGGCACGCGCGTCGTCGCGTCCACCTTGACCGCCAGATAGGGCGTGAAGCCCTGATCCGCGCACCATTCATGAATGGCGCGGATCAGGTAGGGCTTGGTGGACTTCATTGGCGTTGCGCCGAGATGAATCAAAGCACGGACGCGGACGATGCACCTTTAACGGCGCATCATCTTTTCTGTCGGCGTCAGTGGATTAAAGGGGCCAGGTTCAGATTGTTTTTGATAACATGAGCCATGCCCCGCCGCCCACGCATTCATCTGAATGAAGTTCCGTTGCACATCGTGCAGCGCGGACATAACCGCGAAGCCTGTTTCTACGCAGAAGAGGATTATCACCCTTACTTAATAACGAAATACGGGTCAGAAATACGGGTCAGGTCTTGCCTTTTGCCTGAGGAAAGGTAAAAGGCAGACCCCGTGCTTTTTTGCCGTGCTTTTTTCGGCATTGAGCCTGGCGAAATCGATCCGCAGGCGCAACCGGCACCGGACTACGAGTTCGATCAGCGCGTGGCGTGGTAAGGCAAGGCGAGTCGCCGCTCGTCACGGGACGGCTTGTGCCTACGGACACGTGAGCGGCAAATTTCCGCTGTGAGCGTGCTCACAGATACGCACAACGGGCAAGCAAGGGCGGGGTTTGAGGTTTTTCGACACAAATTCCAGGAAGTATTGACTTTGACTGAAAAACTCGGGATACTCCAAAAAGTGTCGTTGAAATTCCTATCCTTAACAACTCTAATAGAGAGTCTAAGATACATCGTTCGTACTTCAAGGCGCATGAGCGTGAACCCAGCAAGGAGGAGATACAGATGAGACAATTTAAGACATGGTTTGCGGCAGTAATAGTTGCTATTTTTGTGGCAGGGTGCGGAGGAGGCGGAGGAGGCGGTGATACTGCGCCTGCTTCATCTGCAAAGGCCATTACCGCATTCTCCCTTGCCGGGGTAACAGGCACGATAAATGAAACGGCAAAGACCATAGCGGTAACAATGCCGTTTGGCACAGGTGTAACGGTATTGGTTGCAACATTCACGACCACTGGCGCAGGCGTAAAGGTAGGCGCGACCGTTCAGGTAAGCGGCACAACGCGGAATGACTTTACAAGTCCGGTGATATACACGGTAACAGCGGCTAACAGCACAACCGCAGCCTATACCGTAACGGTGACTGTGGCAGCGCCACTAACCGGAGT
>JBCKNM010000065.1:0-8223 GCA_038902775.1 Polaromonas sp. | reverse complement strand
GGGGGAGGGGAAAGGTTTTAACTACAAGGCAAGAGACAACATGCAAACATCCATCATCCGCCGCACCCTGCTAGCAACGGCTTCTGCTGCCGTGCTGATAGGACTGGCATTGCCCGCAGTGCAAGCCCAAGCTCCAACACCAACGCCTGCTACCAAAGTGCTGCTACGCGTATCAACCCCCGCCGTACCCGACGACTGGCACGCCAAGATGTGGACGGTTTTCAAGGACTCGCTTGAAAAAAGTGCGCCGGGCGAGTTTGATGTGCAGATCAACCTGAATGCATCGCTCTTCAAACAAGGCACCGAGCCAGCTGCGATGGCGCGCGGCAACCTGGAACTGTCGTCTATCTCGGCATTCGATATTGCCAAGCTGGTACCGGAGTTTTCAATCTTCACTGCGGGCTACATCGTGCGTGACCCTGCGCACCAGCAAAAAGTTTTCAATGGCCCGATAGGTAGCGAACTGTTTAAAGCCGTGGCTGAAAAGATGGCAGTCACGCCGCTGTCTAGCGTTTACCTGGGCACCCGGCAAATCAATTTGCGCGAAGCCCGCAACGTCAAAACGCCTGCTGACCTGAAGGGCGTGAAGCTGCGTATGCCGGGCTCTAAAGAGTGGCTATTTTTAGGTCAGGCGCTGGGCGCTACGCCGACACCGCTGGCCTTTGGCGAGGTTTATTTAGGTTTAAAGACCGGCACGATTGACGGCCAAGACAACCCCCTGCCATCGGTACGCGCGGCCAAGTTTTATGAAGTGACCAAACAAATCGTGTTGACCAGCCATTTGGTCGATGGCATTTTTATCGCCATCTCGAACAAAGCTTGGGGCGCAATATCTGCTGTGCAGAAGCAAAAAGTTAAAGCTGCTGCCGATGCTGCAGCCACCTACAACAACGAGAACCGCATCAAAGAAGAAAGTCAATTGGCAGATTTTTTCAGGCAGCAGGGCCTGCAGGTCAGCACACCTGATGTGGATGCGTTTCGCAAGGCTGTGCAAGCCGCTTACCAAAGTTCTGACTACGCCAAGGTCTGGCCCAAGGGCTTGCTAGAACGCATCAACGCCACAAAATAAGCCCGACCAAACATGAAGAACTGGCCCCAAAAAACCGCCAACGCGATTGGCGGTGGTTTGTTTTTGACACTCTTCATCGTGTTTGTGATTCAGGTCACCGCACGATTTGGCTTTAACAAACCGCTGGCCTGGACTGACGAGGCTGCGGTTATTTTGTATGTCTGGATCATCCTGTGGGCCTCGGCTTTTGTGGTGCCTGAGCGTGAGCATGTAGTGTTTGATCTGCTGTGGAACAGCGTTGGCCAGCGCGCCAGGCAGCTCATGCAGATTGTCGGCAACTTGGCTGTTGGCGGCCTGGCACTGTGCGGCATTCCAGCCAGCTGGGACTATGTGCATTTTATGAACCGCGAGGGCACGCCGGTGCTGGGTCTGCCTTTCATGTGGGTGTTTTTGCCGTTTGTGTTGCTGCTGGTGGCGCTGGTGTGTCGTTCGGCATTCACCATTTGGCGAGCAGCACGCGGCCTAGGCCTTGAAAGCGAGCTGCGCTTATGAGCACCGCTTTGATGCTGCTGGTGGGCGTGCTGGTGCTCGGCATGTTGCTGCGGATGCCGATTGGTTTTTCAATGCTCGCATCGGGCATTGCCTACCTGCTGGTCAAGCGTCAGGACGTTGGCCTGGTGGCAGAGCAAGTGGGCAATGGCCTGTACAACAGTTATGTGCTGCTGGCGGTGCCGCTGTTTGTGTTTGCCGCCAACATCATGAATGCCGGCACTGTGAGCGAACGCATTTTTGACTTCTGCCGCATCCTCGTCGGGCGTATGCGCGGCGGGCTGGCGCAAGTGGATATTCTGGTCAGCGTGATTTTCTCGGGCATGAGTGGCAGCGCTATTGCCGACGCGGCAGGGCCGGGCCTCGTCACCATCCGGCAAATGCTGAAAAAGCCTGAATATTCACGCGGCTTTGCAGCTGCGGTGGTGGTCGCCAGCGCCACGCTGGGCCCGCTTATTCCGCCGTCCATACCGATGGTGATCTACGCCATGGTCTCCGGCGCATCCGTCGGTGCACTGTTTTTAGGCGGCGTAGTGCCAGGCTTTTTAATGGCCATCCTGATGATGCTGGTGGTTCACTTTATTGCCGTAAAACGCAACATGCCGCGTGAAGCAAAAATCCCGCTTCGCGAATGGCCCAACATCATCTACCGTGGCGCGTTGCCGCTGTCGATGCCGATAGTACTGCTGGGTGGCATCTATTCGGGTACTTTTACCCCGACCGAGGCGGCTGCAGTGGCGGCTTTTCATGCGCTGGTTTTGGCTGGTGTCGTCTATCGCGCATTGACATGGCGAACCTTCTGGGGCGTGGTGATGGAGTCCACACGGGGCAGCGCGGTCATCACCATGATCTTGGCTGGCTCTTTTGTACTCAACTACGCCTTTACATCTGAAGGCATACCGCAGGCGATGGCGCAGTGGGTGGACAGCATGCAGCTGTCGCAAATCAAGTTTTTACTGCTCGTCAATCTGATGTTTCTGGTGCTGGGCTGCTTTCTGGATGTGTCGGTGCTGCTGCTGGTTTTTGTGCCCATGCTGCTGCCTGCTGCCAAGCTGCTGGGCGTTGACCTGGTGCACTTTGGTGTGCTGGTGGTACTCAACATGATGATTGGCCTGATTACTCCGCCCTTTGGCATGCTGCTGTTCGTCACCAAGGCGCTGACCGGCATTCCGATTGGCGAAATGATGAAGGAAGGCTGGCATTTTCTGGTCATGCTGCTGCTTTTGCTGCTCGCCATGACATTCTTTCCGCAAATCGTGCTGTGGCTGCCGCAGACCATGGGTTATGGGGCTATGCCAGGCAGGTGAGCGATCCAGCGGGTTTTTGGGGTCAGAGCCCAAATTCGCCGAGCCTTTGGCTCGCCCGTAGGGTGCAGTGCTTGCACTGCAGCGAAATTGGTGTCTGACCCCAAAAACCCAACTCAGCCGCGAACAGTATCTGCCACCCGCTCGGCGCACGCCCTGGCCTGCAGCGCATCCCTCGCCTCGACCATCACCCGCAGCAGTGGCTCGGTGCCGCTGGCGCGTATCAATAAACGGCCAGTATCGCCAAGCTCGGCTTCCACGGTTTTGGTCATAGCTGCAAGCTTGTCGCTGCTTTTCCAGTCCTGCCCGACCTTGAGCTTGACGTTGATGAGCGTTTGCGGAAACAGCACCACATCACCGAGCAACTGCGCAATCGTTTTTCCGCTGCGCACACAGGCCTGCAGCACCTGCAGCGCGCTGATGAGGCCATCGCCCGTGGTGTGTTTGTCGAGCGCCAGCAAGTGGCCTGAACCCTCACCGCCCAGCAGCCAGCCGCGCTTTTCCAGCTCTTCCAGCACATAGCGGTCGCCGACTTTGGCGCGTATAAACTCAACGCCCTTGGCCTTTAAAGCGACTTCAACAGCCATATTGGTCATCAGCGTACCGACTGCGCCGGGTACTTTTTCGCCCCGCGCCAAGCGCTCATTAACCATCAAGTACAGCACCTCGTCGCCATTGAAAAGTCGGCCCGTGCTGTCCACCAACTGCAAGCGGTCAGCGTCGCCATCAAGGGCAATGCCGTAATCGGCTTGGTGCTGCTTCACAGCTTCTATCAATGCCTCGGGGTGCGTCGCGCCGAACTTGTCATTGATGTTCATGCCGTCTGGCGTGCAGCCAATGGCGATGACTTCTGCGCCCAGTTCATGGAAGACTTTGGGCGCGATGTGGTAGGCCGCACCGTGCGCACCATCGACCACAATTTTCAAGCCCTTTAGCGTCAGATCATTGGCAAAAGTACTTTTGCAAAACTCGATGTAGCGGCCTGCGGCATCGTCCAGCCTGCGGGTCTTGCCCAGCGTACTGGAGTCAGCCCACACAGGCGCTTCTTCAAGCGCAGCTTCAACGGCCATCTCCCACGCATCGTCCAATTTACTGCCTTGCGCACTGAAAAATTTGATGCCGTTGTCAGAGTAGGCGTTATGGCTGGCGCTGATGACCACACCCAAGCTAGCCCGCTGTGAGCGGGTCAGGTAGGCCACGCCGGGTGTTGGCAGGGGCCCAAGCAACACCACATCGACACCAGCGGAATTAAAGCCTGACTCCAGCGCACTTTCAAGCATGTAGCCCGAGATGCGGGTGTCTTTGCCAATCAGTACCGTGGGGCGGGCCTCAGTGCGCTTAAGCACGCGACCCACCGCGTGTGCCAGGCGCAGCACAAAGTCAGGCGTGATCGGTGGCAGGCCGACCGTGCCGCGAATACCGTCTGTGCCGAAGTATTTTCTGGTCATTGGTTGTTGTCTCTTGGTGACTTCAGGGTTGCCTGATGGTGTGAATTTTAGGGCGCTTCTATAAATTCATTTTTCGGGCGAATTGCCGCGTTGCGCGGTGCTCGCAATCCTCATGTACCTGAAGTACATTGCGGTTGCTGCGCGACCCTCGCATGAGCCCAAAGGGCGATGCGACACGCGCCTTGCACTTCATCCCGAAAATCTGAATTTCTAGAAGCGCCCTTTAGGCCGTTGCGGACCATACCTTTAGCGCTTGAACGGTTTCGCGCACATCATGCACCCGCACGATGCGTGCGCCCCGATCAACGGCCAGCAGAGCCGCCGTCACGCTGGACACCATGCGGTCAACCACATCGAGTTGCGCCACCGATGCCAGCGAGGTGCCGCAGACTGCGGCCAGCGACGATTTGCGCGACCAGCCAGCCAGCAGCGGATGCCCCAACGCAAGCAACTCGCGTTGTCGCGCCAGCAGTGAAAAGTTTTGCGCAACCGTCTTGCCAAAACCAATACCCGGGTCAAGCACCATGCGCGTCCTGTCCACACCCATCGCTTCAAGCCGGGCAGTAGCATCGTTCAAAAAAGCCAGCACCTGGGCCAGCACGTCGCCCTGCATAGGCGCAGTCTGCATAGTGACAGGCTCTCGGTGCATGTGCATCAGGCACACGCCGCAGGCCGGATGCCCGGCCACCACCTCTCTGGCCCCCGGTTTGCGCAGCGCCCAGATATCGTTGATGATGTCAGCACCCATATCCAGTACCGCCTGCATCACTTCAGGCTTATAAGTGTCTACCGATACAGGAACACCTAGCCTCACGGCATGTAGCACCACAGGCAGCAGGCGCGCCAGTTCCTCGCCAACTGGCACCGGCGCAGCACCGGGGCGGCTGGATTCGCTGCCAATGTCCAGAATGTCTGCCCCGTCCTTGATGAGCTGCTCGCAGTACAGAACAGCCGTGTCTGTCGTGGCGTGCTGCCCGCCGTCCGAAAACGAATCGGGCGTGACGTTGACGATGCCCATGACGCGGGGCTTGGTCAGATCAATTTGGAAACGGGAGGTTTGCCAAAACATCTTAAGTCCAAGAGGTCAAATAAAAATTCAGAAAAAGAAAACCCGGGACCAGCCCGGGTTTTCGTGAGTTAAAAAAGCTTAGGGAGGTGGACGATACCGATGTACCTTTTTCCGTCATTGCGACTGCCGCGTCGCGTTGCTCCTCGCAGTGACGGCCAGCGCGGCAATCCTTTCCCGTCATTGCGAGCGAAGCGCGGCAATCCATGAACCCCTGGATTGCCGCGCTTCGCTCGCAATGACGAGTGGATGGTACTTTCGCAATTGCCAAATCCCTTAAGCCACTATTGGCGCGGGGTCTGTACTGACAGCCGATGTGCCGCCCGTTGGCCCGCTACCACCGCTGCCAGCCACCGACGCATTGCGTGGGGTCCAGTCTTTCGGTGGACGGGGTTCTTTGCCAGCAATGATGTCGTCAAGCTGCTCGCCGTCAATGGTTTCCCATTCCAGCAAGGCCTTGGCCATGGCGTGCATTTTGTCTTTATTGTCTTCAATCAGCGTGCGGGCAACCTTGTATTGCTGGTCAATGATGCGGCGGACTTCGTCATCGACTTTTTGCAGCGTGGCTTCGCTCATGTGGTTGGTCTTGGTGATCGAGCGGCCCAAGAATATTTCGCCTTCGTTTTCAGCGTAAACCATGGGGCCAAGTGCTTCCGTCATGCCGTAACGGGTCACCATGTCACGAGCCAGACCGGTGGCGCGCTCAAAGTCGTTGCTGGCACCGGTGGTCATCTGGTTCATAAACACTTCTTCGGCGATACGGCCACCAAACAACATGCTGATCTGACTCAGCATGAACTCTTTGCTGTAGCTGTAACGATCCTGCACGGGCAGGCTCATCGTGACACCCAATGCGCGGCCACGCGGAATGATGGTGACCTTATGCACCGGGTCACACTTGGGCAGCAGCTTGCCAAGCAGCGCATGGCCTGACTCGTGGTAGGCCGTGTTGCGACGTTCTTCTTCAGGCATGACCATGCTTTTACGCTCCGGCCCCATGATGATTTTGTCTTTGGCTTTTTCAAAGTCCTGCATCTCAACGGTGCGGGCGTCGCGGCGCGCAGCCATCAAGGCGGCTTCGTTGCACAGGTTGGCCAGGTCAGCCCCAGACATGCCAGGTGTGCCGCGCGCAATGGTCATCGCACTGACATCTTGTCCCAGCGGCACTTTGCGCATGTAAATGTTCAGGATTTGCTCACGGCCACGAATGTCGGGCAGGTTCACGTACACCTGGCGGTCAAAACGGCCTGGCCGAAGCAAAGCGGCATCCAAAATATCAGGGCGGTTGGTGGCGGCGACCACGATGACACCGGCATTGGTTTCAAAGCCGTCCATCTCGACCAGCAGCTGGTTCAGCGTCTGTTCGCGCTCATCATTGCCACCGCCCAGGCCAGCACCGCGCTGGCGACCTACTGCGTCAATCTCGTCGATAAAAATAATGCAAGGTGAGTTTTTCTTGGCGTTGGCAAACATGTCGCGCACACGGGACGCGCCCACGCCGACAAACATTTCAACGAAATCAGAGCCCGCGATAGAAAAGAATGGAACCTTGGCTTCGCCAGCAATACTTTTTGCCAGCAGGGTTTTACCGGTTCCCGGAGGGCCGATCAGCAGCAACCCACGCGGGATGCGGCCACCGAGTTTTTGAAACCTGGTCTGGTCTTTCAAAAAGTCAACGACTTCTTTGACCTCTTCTTTGGCTTCGTCGCAGCCAGCCACGTCGGCGAAGGTGACGGGGTTGGTGGACTCATCTAACAGGCGGGCCTTAGACTTACCGAAGCTGAACGGCCCACCCTTGCCGCCGCCCTGCATTTGCCGCATGAAGTACACCCACACACCAATCAGCAGCAACATGGGGCCCCAGCTCACGAGCAGGGTCATCAGAAGCGAACTCTCTTCACGTGCCTTGACATCGAACTTCACGTCGTTGGCAATCAGGTCGCCGACCAAGCCGCGATCCAGGTAAGTTGCAGTGGTGCGAACCTTGCGGTCGTCGGTGGTGGTGGCGGCAATTTCAGTTCCGCCCTGGCCTTCGGCGATGGTGGCGGTCTTGATGCGTTTGCCGCGAACCTCTTCCAGAAAGTCGGAGTACCCCAGATAGGTAGCACCAGTGCCGCCCCGTGTATCAAATTGCTTGAAGACGGTAAAAAGAACCATGGCGATTACCAGCCAGACTGCAATTTTTGAAAACCACTGATTGTTCAAGAAGGACTCCGATTTAAAAGCTCAGGTGTTACTTGAGACGGCACATGCGTCTGATTTTAGGCCTTTCAAGAGCTAAAGCCGCATAAACCGGTGGTAACAGCCCCTAGCTTGTGGAGGAATAAGGCTATTTAAGCCCCAAACCCACCAGAAAAGTCTCGGAAGAACCCGAACGGGATGCCTTGGGCTTGAAGCGTTTGACCACCTTGAAGGTGTCTTTAAACAGCTTGACCATGGGGTCATAAGCGCCACCGTGGAAGAGTTTGACGACCAATGCGCCGTCGGCTTTGAGGTGCTGGATCGAGAACTCAACCGCCAGTTCAATCAGATCGGCAATGCGCGCCGCGTCTGCCGACTCAATCCCCGACAGGTTGGGCGCCATGTCGGAAATCACAGTGTCGACCTTTTTTTGCCCTGCATGGGAAAAAACAGTTTCTTCCAGCACTTTTAAAACCTCCGCTTCGCGAAAGTCACCTTGAATGAACACCACCCCTTCAATCGGCTCCATCGGCAGCAAGTCTAGCGCAATGATGGTGCCATTGAGTGCCCCGGCCGCAGCCCCGGTAGGCGACATTTTTCGGCGTGCGTACTGGCTCCAGGCACCGGGCGTGCTGCCCAGATCGACCACCAGATCACCAGGCCGGA
>JBCKNM010000064.1:0-8796 GCA_038902775.1 Polaromonas sp. | reverse complement strand
TCGGTATGGCCGATTCTGTAATTTCTGAAGAGCCTGTAAGTCTGATTCCTACCCCTACGGATGGCAAGCCACCTATTGATTCACCCGCATTGAATTGAAAAAGCATGAACCCACCAGACAACCAGGACTCTGTAGTACCGCTTGGGACTGTCCCGACCCCTGTTGAAAGTGTCGATGCAGAGAATCAGGTGCATCACCAATCGCCGTCTGTTGCAGCCACAAACGCGCTCCCGATGCAGACTTCGGTAGCTACAGTGCGTTTCGACGAAGTTGTTACCGGTCAATTTGATGCCGATGAAGCTGATCCCGAACTGTCCGTGCTCAAGCGTGTACTGTCTCCGCAGCCCGAGTCCCCGAAATTGCATAAAGTGTTGGCCCAGGCAGGTTTGGGGTCTCGCCTGGAAATGGAGCAACTCATCCTGGAGGGGCGTATTTCGGTGAATGCGGAGCCGGCGCACATCGGCCAGCGTATCCAGTTCGGCGATAGCGTCAAAGTCAATGGCAAACCGGTGCGTCTGCGTATTGACCCACCGCCACCTCGCGTGATTGCGTATCACAAGCCAGCTGGCGAGGTTGTGACGCACGACGACCCTCAAAATCGTCCCACCGTCTTTCGGCGCTTGCCCAAACTTTTTCAGGGAAAGTGGCAGTCTGTCGGGCGACTCGACCTCAATACCGAGGGCTTACTGCTTCTGACAAGCTCCGGAGAGTTGGCTAACAGGCTGATGCACCCACGTTTTGGCCTTGAGCGTGAATATGCTGTCCGGGTGCTGGGTGCCTTGAGTAATGATGAGAAAAAACGTTTGCTTAATGGCGTGGTTTTGGACGATGGTACGGCCCAATTCACTTCCCTGGAAGCAGGCGGCGGTGAAGGCGCGAACTGCTGGTACAAGGTGACGCTTTCTGAAGGACGGAACCGTGAAGTCAGGCGCATGTTTGAAGCCGTAGGTCACGCCGTGAGCCGTCTTATCCGTATACGTTATGGGGCCATGGTTTTGCCCAGAGGCCTCAAGCGAGGTGCGTTTGTAGAGCTGGATGAGCGTGATATCTGGGCGCTGACAAGTGCCGTCAATCGTTCTGAGTCACGGGGTGATCCGCGTAGTGGCTCTGGCAATCAGAATTTTTCAGCAAATCCGGGCGATGCAGAGCAGCTGCGCGAGGGGCGCGGCCGGCGTCGGGGAGACCGATCTCGGGACAGCAGAGACCGGTCACGTTCTGCCAGCGCTGCGGCTGAGGGATTTAGCCGACAAGAAGCGGCGCATGGAGAGGGCGAAGATATGGAGCAGGATCCACATGAGCTGCAGCCGCCTGACAACGGCAACGGGGCACCGCACAACAGCAATATTGCTGGAACCCGGCGGCGCGGCGGTAACAATAGATATTCCCAGCCGTCAGGTTTTGGCCCCAATCCCGCTGCAAATCAACGTGGCAATACGGGCGGGCAGGGGCAAAATCGCCGCGCTGACCGTGGCGAGAGAAATGACAAAAACGGCGGCGCTGCGCAGCCGGATCCGATGAAAACATCCTTTGGCTATATTGGGGCCGACACATTTACCCGTCAACGCCAGGGGCTGGGCCAAGGACAAGGACAGCAGCGTCGCGGTGGTTTCGGCTCCGGTGGTTCCGGCTCTGGTGGTTCCGGAAATGGTCAGCGCCGTGGCACTGGCGATCGTGGGGGTAGCGGTGGTGGGGGTAGCGGTGGTGGTGGTGGCGGTCGTAATGGAAACCGGGGTGGTGGTAGTCGCGGTGGCAATCGGTAAATCCGCTCCCTAGGAGCCTGTCGGGCTTTGGGCATCGATAGCGAAAAAGAGCCCCAGCGAGGACAGTTTTTGCCGGATTTGCAGTCCCAAAGCCCGGCTATGGGACAAAAAGGCGGTGAAAAATGGACCGCTGCGGCGCTTTTGCAGCCGATGCTCCCAAAGTCCGACAGGCTCCTACTATCCCTGTTACCGGGATGTGGGGTGTCTGGTGGTCAGATGTGACAGTCCTCGCAGGTTAAAATCAGAGGCTGTATTCATTTTGAATATTCCGGGAAACTCCCAAGCTTAAGGAAAAAAATGGCAATCGAACGCACTCTCTCAATCATCAAGCCCGACGCAGTGGCGAAAAATGTCATCGGCCAGATCTACGCTCGCTTCGAGGCTGCTGGTCTGAAGGTTGTTGCCGCCAAATTGGCGCACCTTTCGCGTGGCGAGGCTGAGGCTTTTTATGGCGTTCATAAAGAGCGTCCCTTCTTCAAGGATCTGGTTTCATTCATGATTTCCGGTCCTGTTATGATTCAGGCACTTGAAGGCGAGAACGCCATTCTCAAAAACCGCGAATTGATGGGCGCAACAGATCCCAAAAAAGCCAATGCGGGAACCATTCGAGCAGACTTTGCGGAGAGCATTGATGCAAATGCAGTGCATGGTTCTGATGCGGCTGAAACTGCCAAGGTCGAAATCAGCTTCTTCTTCCCTGGCATGAATATTTACTCGCACTGATATGGCCCCCACGCTTGTCGCTTCGCGAGCCTACGGCGACTCGCTGCCCCTTTCACAGGGACAAGGGGCTGTGCTTGCTTGGGGCGGTCCGTCGCTACGCGAGCGCGAAACTTCCCTGTCATGACCACCAACCTGCTTGATTACGACCTGGAGGGTCTGGCGGCCTTTTGCGAGGGGCTGGGCGAGAAGCGCTTTCGGGCCACACAACTGTTTCGCTGGATTCACCAAAAGGGCGCATCCAGCTTTGACCAGATGACCGATCTGGCTAAGCCCCTGCGTGAAAAGCTGCCGGCATCCGCCTCTATTGACGGGCTCAAGGTCGTTTCACGGCATGACTCTGCCGACGGTACTGTCAAATGGCTTTTTGATGTTGGTGCCGGGGACGTGATTGAAACCGTGTTCATTCCCGAATCTGATCGCGGCACTCTGTGTATTTCGTCGCAAGCGGGTTGTGCTGTGGGTTGCCGGTTTTGCTCAACGGGTCATCAAGGGTTCAGCCGCAACCTGACTACTGCAGAAATCGTGGCGCAGTTATGGTTTGCAGAACACTCACTGCGCAAGCAATTCAAGCAGCAAAAAAATAGTCAAGAACGTGTCATTTCAAACGTCGTGATGATGGGCATGGGCGAGCCTTTGCAAAATTATTCGCAACTGTTGCCTGCGCTTCGTGTCATGCTTGACGATCATGGCTATGGGCTATCGCGCCGTCGTGTGACCGTGTCTACCTCAGGTGTAGTGCCCATGATGGATCGTCTGGCACGGGATTGCCCGGTTGCCCTTGCAGTGTCGCTGCACGCACCGGAAGACGCTTTGCGCAGTCATCTCGTTCCGCTGAATAAAAAATACCCAATAGCTGAACTTCTTGAAGCCTGCACCCGTTACCAGCAACACGCGCCCCGCGATTTCATCACTTTTGAATACTGCATGCTCGAAAATGTCAATGACCAGCCCGAGCAGGCGCTGCAACTGGTTGCCCTGTTGCAAAAACATGCCGGACAAGGCTTGGCCTGCAAATTCAATCTGATTCCTTTCAACCCTTTTCCCGCTTCCGGCCTAAAGCGTTCAGGTATGGCGCAGATCACCGCTTTTGCAAAAATCCTGATGGATGCCGGGATTGTCACAACGGTACGCAAAACCCGCGGCGGTGACATCGATGCAGCGTGCGGGCAATTGGCTGGCGATGTACAGGACCGCACGGGTGTACGGGAGCGCATGGCATCACAGCGGCTCGGTATGCTCGGGAAAATCAAGGTCGTTGTGGCCAAGGGGATAAGTATATGAAGTTTCTCCGTCATGCTGTATGGATCTCGGTGTGTTGGGCAGCCGTGCTCCTAACTGCCTGTGCTGGTCGCCAGGGTGCGCCCGGTGAGGTAGGAGGGAAAACAGACATCATGACCGAGTCAGATGAGCCCGAAACCCGCAGACGCGCTCGTCTTCGACTTGAGCTTGCAAGCGGCTATTTTGAACAGGGGCAGACCAACGTTGCGCTTGACGAGTTGAAGCAGGCGTTGCTCATTGATCCTGGTTTTGCCGATGCTTATAACCTGCGCGGTCTGGTTTACATGCGTTTGAATGACGCGCCGCTGGCTGAGGACAGCTTTCGCAGGGCTCTTGCACTTAACCCGCGAGATGCCGATGTAGCGCACAACTACGGCTGGCTTTTGTGTCATCAGTCGAGGTTTCCAGAGTCATTCAAGCTATTTGCGCAGGCTGTGAACAACCCGACTTACGCTGGTCAGGCCAAGAGC
The DNA here is from genome assembly GCA_038902775.1 of Polaromonas sp. Classification (GTDB taxonomy): domain Bacteria; phylum Pseudomonadota; class Gammaproteobacteria; order Burkholderiales; family Burkholderiaceae_C; genus Polaromonas. The sequence continues at coordinate 4,565 of JBCKNM010000064.1, read as the reverse complement.
CTGATGGCCCAGGGCGTTTGCCAGGTTCGGGCTGGGCAACGGGCAGAGGCCGAAGACAGCCTGATGCGCTCCTATCAGATTGATGCCGACAACCCTCTTACAGGCTATAACCTCAGCAGTCTGCTGTATGACCGCGGAGAGCTTATTCGGGCGCAGTTTTATATTCGGCGCTTAAATAACAGCAATCTCGCCAACGCAGAAACCCTGTGGCTGGGCATCAAGATTGAGCAGCGCCTGAACAATCGCGAAGGCATGTCCCAACTCGGCAACCAGTTGAAAAAACGCTATGGCCAGTCGCGCGAAGCCAGTGCTTATGAAAAGGGAGCCTTCAATGAGTGACCTCGCTACGATGTCATTAAATGGTCATCCGGCAGGGGATGGCTATCATTCCTCATCCAGTGACGCTGGCACGGTGATGCTGCAGATCAGCGCCGGAGGATTGCTCAAACAGGCCCGCGAAGCTGCAGGGCTGCACATTGCTGCCCTGGCCGTTGCGCTGAAAGTTTCGGTTAAAAAACTTGAGGCTCTGGAGTCAGATCGATTTGACTTGCTGCCAGATGCCGTGTTCGTGCGCGCCCTGGCAGCCAGCGTATGCCGTACTCTCAAGATTGATGCCGCACCAGTGCTTCAGCGCCTGCCTCAAATCAGCAGTCCCAAACTCACGTATCAGGGTGCGGGCATCAACGCACCGTTTAGGGCTCCCGGTGACGGGCCAAGCCCTTCAATCTGGACCCAGATTTCCCGCCCGGCCGTACTCGCAGGGCTGATTTTGTTGATGGGTGCTTTGGTGCTGATTTTCCTTCCGGTCTTAAAAACGGGTGTTAACGAAGCCAACTTTGATCTGCTGTCGGGAACGCCGGATGGTGAGACAGTCAAAGTGGCTGCCGTCCCACCTGTTCTTCCGGCTCCCTTCGTGCCCGATATGGCCAGTCTTGCCCAGCCAATCGCTGCACCGGGCAATCCCGCAAGCGCCGCCCTGACTTCGACGGGCATCGTGGTGTTTAGCGCTAAAAGTGAGTCATGGGTCGAGGTGACGGACTCCAAGGGTCAGGTGGTGTTGCGCCGAATACTGAATGCTGGTGAAGTGGTCGGTGCAACGGGCACATTGCCGCTTGCCGCGATAGTTGGCCGCGCCGATGCTATTGCGGTACAGGTGCGTGGCAAGGCCTTTGATTTAAGCGCTGTCGCCAAGAACAATATTGCACGTTTTGAGGTGAAATAAATGTCTTCCTGTTTTCCAATTGAATCGGCCGCGCCCAAGGCACGTGCTTCGTTACAGGCGCGCGTGGTCTGGGGCTCGCGTGTGGTCACGGTGGGCGGCGATGCGCCGGTACGGATTCAGTCCATGACCAACACCGACACGGTGGACGCGATTGGCACCGCCATCCAGGTCAAGGAGCTGGCCATTGCCGGCTCGGAAATGGTCCGCATCACGGTCAACACGCCCGAGGCTGCGGCGCAGGTGCCCTACATCCGCGAGCAACTCGACCGCATGGGCATCGATGTGCCGCTGGTTGGCGATTTTCACTACAACGGCCACCGGCTGCTGACCGACTACCCGGCCTGCGCCGAGGCCTTGTCCAAGTACCGCATCAACCCCGGCAACGTAGGCAAGGGCAACAAACACGACCGGCAGTTTGGCCAGATGATCGATGCGGCCATGCGCTGGAACAAGCCGGTGCGCATCGGCGTCAACTGGGGCAGCCTGGACCAGGAACTGCTCGCCAGCCTGATGGACGAGAACGGCCGCCGTGACCAGCCCTGGGACGCCAAGCAGGTGATGTACGAGGCGCTGATCACCTCGGCCATTGATTCTGCTGTGCTGGCCGAACAAATGGGCATGGACAGAAACCAGATCATCCTGTCCTGCAAGGTCAGTGGCGTCCAGGATTTGATCTCTGTGTATCGGGAACTGGCCAAACGCTCGCGCCACGCTTTGCACCTGGGCTTGACCGAAGCCGGCATGGGGACGAAAGGTACCGTGGCCTCAGCTACTGCCTTGTCCATCCTGTTGCAGGAAGGCATAGGCGACACCATCCGTGTGTCACTGACACCGCAGCCCGGAGAGGCGCGTACCCAGGAAGTAGTGATAGCGTCAGAAATCCTGCAGGCGCTGGGTTTGCGGTTCTTTGCTCCCAGCGTCACGGCGTGTCCTGGATGCGGGCGCACAACCAGTACGACTTTCCAGGAACTCACCCAGGAAATTGATAATTTTCTTAGAGCCCAGATGCCGGTTTGGCGGAAGCAATACCCAGGTGTCGAAAAGCTCAAGGTTGCGGTCATGGGATGCATCGTCAATGGGCCCGGTGAAAGCAAGCTCGCCGATATCGGCATCAGCCTGCCGGGCTCTGGCGAGGCATCCGCAGCGCCGGTCTATATCGACGGCGAAAAAAGCGTCACCTTGCGTGGTGACAACATCGCGCAGGAATTCCGCGTCATCGTTGAAAACTACATTGAAAAACGCTTTGGTACAAAGTCCGCTGCTGAAGTCGCATAAATACCTACATGTGGGCACTTCTAGAAATTCAGATTTTCAGGATAAAGTGCAAGGCGCCCGGAGCGGAGCAACCGGAATGTACTTAAGGTACATGAGGATTGCGAGCACCGCGCAACGCAGCAATTTGCCTGAAAAATGAATTTATAGAGGTGCCCATGGCTGAAAAGTTAGTTGCCGTCAAAGGCATGAACGACATATTGCCGCCTGATTCGGCGCGTTGGGAATGGCTTGAGGAGAAGGTACGCAACCTGATGGCGCGTTATGCCTACCGCAACATCCGCACGCCCATTGTCGAGCCGACGTCGCTGTTTGTGCGGAGTCTGGGCGAGGTCACTGACATTGTTGAAAAAGAGATGTATTCTTTTGAAGACAGGCTCAATGGCGAAGCCCTGACGCTGCGCCCTGAAAATACGGCGGGCGTTGTGCGTGCCGTTGCCGAGCACTCCATGCTTTATGAAGGCGGCAAGCGGCTGTACTACATGGGGCCGATGTTTCGCCACGAGAGGCCACAGCGCGGCCGTTATCGGCAGTTTCACCAGATTGGCGCAGAGGCTTTGGGTTTCCCCGGGGCCGAGGTCGATGCCGAGCTTATTCTGCTGGCGGACGCGCTCTGGAAAGAGCTGGGCCTGCGCGATGTACGACTGGAACTGAACAGCCTCGGGCAGTCAGAGGAACGCAAGCAGCATCGTGCAGCCCTTATCGCCTATCTGGAGGCCAATCAGAATCTGCTGGACGAAGAAGCCAGACGCCGTTTGCACAGTAACCCGCTGCGTATTCTGGACAGTAAAAACCCGCTAATGCAGCCGATGCTGGAACAGGCACCGAAGTTGATGGATTTTTTGGCTGAAGCTTCGCTAAAACACTTCAACGCTGTCAAAGCAATTCTTGACGCCAATGGCATCGCCTACCGTATCAATCCCCGGCTGGTGCGCGGCATGGACTATTACAACCTCACGGTGTTTGAGTTCATCACCGACAGCCTGGGCTCGCAGGGCACGATCTGCGGTGGCGGCCGATACGATTACCTGATCGAGCAGATAGGCGGCAAGGCGGCACCTGCAGTGGGCTGGGCACTTGGTGTCGAGCGTGTGCTGGAGCTGGTGCGCGATCAGGGGCATCCGATAACGCTGCCTGTGCCTGATGTGTATGCCGTCATTCCTGAATCCGCTTCGCTGCCTGTTGCACTCAAAACGCTTCAGGCCTTGCGTGCTGCGGGTGTCAGCGTCCAGATGCACGCCGGTGCCAGTATTGAAGGCATGGGCAGCATGAAGGCGCAGTTCAAGAAAGCCGACGGCAGTGGTGCGCGGTTTGCTCTTATTTTTGGAGCTGCCGAGCTTGCGCAAGGATGTGTTGCAGTCAAATCGCTGCGAGGCGATAAAACGGATGCAGCGTCAGTTCAGGCACTTCAGCGGCTCGATGACGTTGCTACATGGGCCGGCAGCCTGCAAAGCTGAGGCACCGGCTAATTGCGGGATCCAGTTTCAGGGTTACCACTCAATTTCCGGTCCCGCCGGTTGGCTTGTTTGACAGAGGACAACAGCATGACAACAACACGTACACAAGTCATCATCATCGGCGGAGGCCCCTCGGGCCTGATGCTGTCACATATCCTGCAACGCGAAGGCATCGACAGCATCGTGTTGGAGAGGTCCTCGCGCGACTATGTGATGCAACGCATCCGCGCCGGCGTGCTCGAGGACGGAACGGTGCAGATGCTGCGCCAACACGGCCTGGGTCAGCGCCTGGACACCGAAGGCAGCGTGCACAACGGCACAGGCATTGTCTGGGCCGGTCACGAGCGGTTTTTCATCGACGTCAAGAAGCACACCGGCCGCACCATGATGGCTTACGGCCAGACGGCGATCACCGAAGACCTTTACGCGGCGCGAGATGCCGCAGGAGGCGTGATCATAGAGCAAGCCGCAAACGTGGAACTGAACGACATCGACACGGCCAAACCGTGGGCGACCTACCAGAAGGACGGCGTGATGCACCGCGTCGATGGCGAATTCATCGCCGGCTGCGACGGATTTCATGGCGTCAGCCGCAAGTCCATGCCGGCGTCGGT
>JBCKNM010000063.1:0-8849 GCA_038902775.1 Polaromonas sp. | reverse complement strand
TGCGGTGGCATTCATCGGTGATGATGAGGTCGAAATAGCCCGATGAGTATTGGTGGTAGATGTTCACCATGGACTGCAAGGTGGTGATGGTGACGCGCTGTTCGTCCTGAAAGCGGCGGCCAGCGCGCAAAACGTAGCATGGCAGCTCTTTCATGTGGTCGGTGAATGCTTCTTCGGTTTGGATGGCCAGCGGGATGCGATCCACCAGAAACAACACACGGGTAACCACATTGGCGGCAAACAGGCGTTTGATGATGGCGGCTGCCGTGCGGGTTTTGCCGGTGCCGGTGGCCATTTCGACCAGCATCTTGCGCCGCCCGAGGACAATCTCGCGGCAAATGGTGTTGTTGCAATCTATTTGGTAATCGCGTCCGGCGATACGTTCGTCAATGGCGACGGTGAGCGGATCAACGCGCAATTGCCGAAGTGCGGCCCGGCGCTCCAGATCAGCTTGCGAAAAGAAGGTGCGCACCGGGCGGGGATGCGCCTCAACCCGCCAGTCCCAAAACAATATTTCATTGCCGTTGGCAAGAAAGACAAACGGCACGTTGGCTAACTCCGCGTTGCGGCGACCTTGCTCGCGCGCGTCAGCGGCGTTGATGCGTTCTCGCTTGGCCTCGACGATGGCCAGACCACGACCTTCGCGGCCACACAGCAGGTAGTCGGCTCGGCCACCATTGGGCAAGGGGTATTCATAGCGGACGCTGATACCGTCGCTAATGTTCCAGTGCTGGTCTTTAAGCTGCGCGTCGATCAGGGTGCGGGCGAATGCTTCGGGTTGCGTGGCCATAGGCGGTGTTCATTCTTGTAAGTTCTGAATTTTTCCACTGCGCCATGATACTTGGTACGATGCCTCACAAACGGGGGATTCACATGACATTGCACCCGAAGGCACTGGAGCAGAACTTCGAGCAAGGTGGACAAAATGGCAAAAGCTGAAGCATCCGTAGAAGAGCTGGTTGGAATGATTCAACGTGGCGAATTGCGCCTGCCAGAGATGCAGCGCCGCTACGTCTGGCGATCAACCCGGGTGCGCGATCTGCTCGACTCGCTTTACCGGGGGTATCCTTCTGGTGCGATTCTGTTGTGGGAGACCGACGAGGCTGTGCCACTTCAAGATTTTGCCATCGAACAGCAAATAAACCCTTACCAAAGCACACGCCTATTGCTCGACGGCCAACAGCGCCTTACATCACTGTCGGCGGTGATCCGTGGTGAGCAAGTGAATGTACGCGGGCGTCAGCGGCCAATCGAATTGCTCTTCAATCTGGAGCACCCTGATCAATTATCAGTAGTGACAGAGGTTGATGAGGAGGGCGGCGATGGTGAAGACGACGATGAGCTTACCGACGAAGAGGCAGATTCCAGTGAGGATGAATTGCAAAAGCGTTTCGACCGCATGGCCTTCGTGGTAGCTACTCGAAAGCTGGAACAGTTGCCACAGTGGGTAAAGGTAACAGAGGTGTTTAAGACAAATAGCGATGCGCAATTTCTCAAGCGCGCCGGTATCACCAGCCTTGAAGACTCCAAGTATGAAAAGTATAGCCAGCGACTTGCCCAGTTGCGCGGTGTCCGCAAGTATGTGTACCGCATGGATGTGTTGGAAAGGCGGCTTTCCTACGCCGAGGTTACGGAAATATTTGTTCGCGTAAATTCCCTTGGTGCCAAGCTACGCAGTTCCGATCTGGCTCTGGCGCAGATCACCTCCAAGTGGCGTGGCGCACTCAAAATTTTTCAGGGGTTTCAATCTCAGTGTGCCAAGGCGGGATTCGATCTTGATCTTGGTTTGTTTTTAAAAAATATGGTTGCGTTTGGCACTGGGCAATCACGTTTTCTCACGGTCGGTAAACTTTCAATTGAGTCCTTGCAGCAGGCTTGGAAAGAGAGCGTGCCGGGCATGGAATTTGCGCTGAATTTCTTGAAGAACAATGCGGGTATCGACGGCCCAGCGTTATTGTCGTCGCCTTTTCTGCTGGTGACTTTGGGCTATTACGGTCATAAACGGAATTATCAGATTACGGAAGTTGAGTCGAGGCAATTGCGGTATTGGGTTCTAGCAGCAAATGCGAAGGGGCGTTATTCACGCGGTTCCAGCGAAACGCTTCTTGACCAAGACCTCGCTACGCTGCGTCAGGATGGGGGCGCTAAAGAGTTGATAGACCGCTTGCGGCTCCAGGTAGGTCGCTTGGATATTTCTGCCGGAGAACTTGAAGGTCGTAATCAGCGCAGTGCACTCTTCAAAACCATGTTCCTCGCGTTTCGCGCCGCAGGCGCCAAAGACTGGCGTTCAAACTTGACCATTGCCCTGGATCACGAGGGCGCACACCATCGCCTCCAGTTTCATCACATATTTCCGAAGGCAGTACTAAAAAGTGCATACACGTCACGCGAGGCCGATGACATCGCCAACTTGTGTTTTATCAGCGGAAAAACCAATCGCCAGATTAGCGATAAGGAGCCCAGTCAATATTTGCCGCCGATGATCGAGAAGGCAGGGGATGCCGCATTCGAGAAGCAATGTATTCCGACAGCGCAGGCGCTGCTAGGTGTGGAAAGTTATAAAGAATTTCTTCGCAGTCGGCGTGAATTGATAGTGAAGCGACTTAATGATTTTCTTTCTGAATAATACTCACGCTTTTTTGTGCAGCGGTATCACGTCCGCTCCAGCCTTGAGTTTGTCCAGATAGTCTACCCATTGCTGCATCATCTTCCGGCGCTCGACAAGATGCGCGGTGCGGTTGTAAGCGCGCCCGTTCGGGTCGCGCACGGCATGGTCAAGTGGAGCTAAGTGGATACCCCTTACAGATGCTCAGTCAGCTACCGCGAAGGCGGCAGACATTGACGACCCTTCGGCGCGCCAGTGGGACGGCCATATCCACCAGCGCGGTCATCCCGCAAATGTTGCCTGTTTGGGTTGTGCTGTATTGGATTTGCGGCTTAGACTGATGACACGACATTAAACAGGTTCTTCAATAAGTGACCTATACGATTTTCTCAGGTTCGATTTTGTAGCGAATGCTCATGCTGATATTCAACTGGAATAAGTTTTGAGTTTCACCGCAAAATCCGCGATGCCCAATTTGAATAGCAGCTTCGCCGCCGTATCCAGCGTTTTGAACTCTCGCGTTTCGCGCTTGGCTGTTTCCAGCGGCTGGCCATTTATCATCACCATGTACCCTTGCGCCATGACGGCGTAATGCACCTGGACTTGCTTCACCGCATTGGCGTTGAGCAATAGTTTCACTTCGCGCTCGATCATGATTTTTCCCCTGTCAGTAATACCGTGGCAGGGCTGGGTGCGCCCCAAGGTTCAAACAAGTCTTGCTGATCCACCAGCACCAGCATGTCGCCCGGCTTGACTTGCAAAAATTTGCACAGCTTCCCCAGCACCTCGCGGTCAAAACTGTTCACCCGGTCGTTGTAATAACGATCCACCGTGGCGCGGGCGATGCCGGTGGCGCGGCACACATCGGACACTTTGAGGCGTTTAGCGCCGAGGATGGTAGAAAGGCGGCAGGTAATCATGGTTTAATGGAAGTAATAAGTAATCGAAGTCGAGCAATTACTGCGATGATACAGCTAATAAATGGTCAGTGGCCACGGCGGAATACCGCCCGTCTAGGAGACACGCTGCCGCCTGCAAGAGGATCTGCCACATCGAGCAGTGCGGTCAGGGACAGCGCCCTAGTCAGCAGCCGGAGGAAAGATTCGCCGCTGGCGCGGCTCACAACTCAGGAGACCGTACTGCCACATCAAGCAGCGCGGCCGTGCCGAGTACAGCACCGCCGCTCCCCGTGTGCCAGGCGCGGCTAGAGAAAGCCAGCAGCAACGGCGTGGTCGCCATTGCCGAACAGACGGAACGCAGATTCGCCGCTGGCGCGCGGCTCACACCTGACACGCAGGCCGTGCCCTGATTGAACAGCGTAGCCGTGCTGGGCGTGGCGACTACCGACGGGCGCTGCCGCGCTGATCCGTCGGCAGCCACCCCACCCAACACCGCCACTTTGCGCCAGGTCGAGGCCCACTCGGTTGGTCAGCGTCAACGGCTGATACAGCCATTGCCGAAACTTGAAGAAGTAGCGCGCCTCTACTGGCCACGAATACGCGGCTTCGGCGCGGGGTCGGACGCGGACACGGGGAGCGCGGTCAAGCCGAGCACGCCCGTCAATGGACGGAGTACCGCCAGTGCCAGCGAACCCGGCATCACCGCTTTGGAAACCACGCTGGCCAATGGAAGCGACGGAGTACCGACGCGACCACACGCCAGCGAGAGACAACACAGTCAGCGCTTCGCGGGTGTTAGTCGGTGCGCTGGAGCGCAGATATTGGTGTCGGCTCGCTTCGCATTGCCCTGGAACAGACACGACTAATTTGAACCACCTGTGGAACATCCCCCACCATGGCCAAATTACATAACGTGCCAATTTGCAAAGTACGCGGCAGTCGTCCGCTAGAGCTCCCTTTGTGCCGTGTACCGCTGACGCGCCCTCGCGGGTTTACAAATAAGACGTTATGCAAAATGTCCATGGCGGAACGGGCGCGCGCCAGTCGATGCCTCCCCGTGCCTGGGTACATGCCCTGGCATCGCCCAGCGCGCGCCCGTGCGATATGCGTGCAGCGTGCGTTTGTAGTGGCGGCTCCGCCGCATATTGGGGAACATTGTTGGCGCTGGTTCATGTTGGGGTGCCCGCGTGTAGTGCCCTCACGGTATGCCAGCGCCAAGTGCTTCGCCCCCCCTGCCCACCCACCAGGGGTCACACTCGCTGGGTACAGCATCGTGCGCGCCGTGGGACCCGTCCCCCCCGCAAAGGGGGGACTCCCTTAAGCGCGAGAGCGCGGCACTTGCCGCGCCAATGCGGGGACTGCGGCGTTACTGCTGCGGGTACGCAACGCACGCCGCCTCATTCGGGGATCACGGCGCTGACGCGCCGGGCCGGTAGTAGTAGTAGTGTGGCCAGTACAGGACGCCCCCGCTCCCGATCCCGTTCCGTGTCCGTTGAAGCATGGGTGTTTTCCGAGAGAACGCGCCGAATCTCTGTGTAATTCCTGTGTAATCGTGCAGAGAAAATTACACAAAACGCGGGAAGTGCATAGAAGTTTATGAAACGGCGGGATTGCTGAAACACTATGTGAATCAATCACTTAGGACGTTTTTAGAAGCATGTAGAATTCGGCAGAACATGAGGCGTGAAGACTTTTAATCCGTTTGTCGTGGGTTCGACCCCCGCAGGCCCCACCAACCGTACACCGCACAGACTGGTGAACCTGCTGACCTAAAAAGCGACGACTGCGCCGAGGTAGGGCTGTGCTCGTGGGTCGCCAGACGCGTCGTTGCTGACTATGGGGCGCAAATTCTTTGGCAATTAGGCCGGCGACTGAGAGTCAGCACGCTTTTTGAGGCAACTTTTTGGTGGGATACTTGGCCTCATGCGGTTGAATTTCCTATCCTTTTCATGACTTGACTTTCCTTGATGGGTAAATTCAGTTGACTGCCGTGCTGCCACGCAATCCGGCACGTTGCACAGCCTGCTGCAACTGCCCGCTGGTGCGCACCTGCTCGGCAAATGCATTGACAAAGCTGCGGCCAGCATCGCGCCCCTTGGGGATGGCTATGGCCATGTTCGCCAGGCCAAAACGTCCGTCAAGCACGCGCAAGCCGCTGAGTTCATCCGACATTTCAAACAGAATCCCCTTGATGGAGGCAAAGGCATCGATGCTTTTTTGCCGCAGCATGTCCTGCGCCAGCTTGAGGTTGGCCACAGGGACCACGGTGGCGCTTTTGAACTCGCGCGTCAGCACGCGCTGCGTGCTGCTGCCCTGACTGACCCCCACTCGGATGCCCGGGCGATCGATCTGGACGATCTGGCTCAGCGCTGAGTCAGCCATCACCAGATAGCCCAGTTCCTGATGCAACAGGGGTGGGGTGAAGTCCATGTCACGGGCGCTGGCCTCGCTGGCAAGGGCGAAGGTGAAATCAATCTGTCCGGCCTTGAGTGCATCCAGCACCAGCGCCACCCGCGCAAACTCCACCACTTGCACCGGCACGCCCAGCTGCTGTGCCAGTGCCGCCCCCAGGTCCAGCCCCACACCAGCGCGCTGGCCGGTCTTGGCATCCACCACCAGCGAAACCGGGCTGTCCGGATACACCCCAACACGCAAGATGCCGGTAGGCGCCAGGGCCTGGCGAGCGGCCGGATCCACCGCCGGAGGTGCGCTGGCGCAGCCTGCAAGCAGCAGCGTCGCTGCGGCGAGAAGCCTCAGCAATCTTCGATTCAAAATCATGCTGCACCTTCTTTCTACATGGATAGTTTGCTAACAAATTATAGGGCGTAGGGCGTGGTTCAAAATCGGGTAACACTTTTTCGGGTGGCCATCGGTTGAGCCATGGGCAAAGCGTTCAAAAGTCACATTGTCCGTGTTACCCAAAAACGTTACTTTTTGAACCACGCCGATTTGCGTCGTAGGACAAGAGCGTTAACGTGAATTTGTACACACAAAACAACATATGAATCAATGAGTTAGTGACTGAATGTCAAGTTAATTCTCATATTTGAACAGTGTTTAACTTTTATAACAAAACCTGGTCAGGCAACATGTGCCTGGCCCGGCCTGGCATTGGGGCAACTTTGCCAAGCTGGCACGCAGCTTTGAATGGGAGAAAAAAGTCGGCAACTCACTCGTCGTGCGCGAGCCGATTGGTGTGGTGGGTTGCATCACGCCGCCGGGCTACCCGTATGTCAAGACCCCCGTACTTTATCGGGCAGGACTGGACAGTACCGTACCGCCACGACCGCATTGAGCAGATGCTGGCAGCTACTCTGAAAAACGGTGCAAAACACGATGCCGCAACCATGCAGACGATGCAGGCCGACCAGCTCTCACCAGCTACCCTCAAGCTGCTGCCGTTTCTGCAAAAGTCAGTGGCGCAGCTGTCGTCCGTGCAAGCTGGCCCGCAGGCAGAGCAGGTGCAGCGCGCCATGCAGGGCTTTGACGGCGTGATGCGGGCAGACCAGGCTGCACCACTGATTTTTGCAACGTGGGCAGACGAGCTGACGCGCAGCGTGGTGGGCGAAAAAATCGGCATCGAGCTTTTCAAATCGCTCTATGGCAAACGCCATTTCAGGGCTACCGTCGAAGCCGTGCTGGAGCGTGACGACAAGGACTGGTGTGGTAACAGTGGCTGCGGAGCCGCATCAAGCGCGGCGCTTGGAAAAGCGCTCAAACGCCTCGATGCCAGCTACGGCGCAGACATCGCAAAGTGGACATGGGGCAGGGCACACCCGGCACTGTCAGCCCACAAACCGTTCGGCAATGTACCCCTGCTGGCCCGGTTTTTTGATGTGAAGATTCCCACCGGCGGCGACACTTTCAGCGTCAACGTCGGCCAGTACTGGCCCAACGACGAGAAAGCCCCGTTTGCCAATCGCCACGCGGCATCACTGCGCGCGGTGTACGACCTGGCCAATCTTGAAAACTCGCAGTTCATCTACCAGACAGAGCAGAGCGGGCTGGTCTTCTCCAGCCGCTACCGCGACATGTCTGACACTTGGGGGGCAGTAGCTTACAGGCCACTACAGATGAAGCCGGCAAGCATGGCGCACCAGTCAACCTTGCTGCCTTGACAAGTCTGCAAACCGCTTTTGACGCTCAAAAAAACCATTGTTAAGCGCTAAAAATGGCTGCAAGCCAATCAATACGGGCTTAACCAGCTACTAAATAAATAGCACCTTCAAGCTGGCACCGCAACCACATTGACCCGATCCCAATGCCGGTGCTGTGCCATCGCAGCCATTAAGGCCTGGGAGATTTCACCTTTTGCTACCTTACACGCATTGGGCATTGAGCTAACCGCCAAGGTTCCAACGGTCGCTTGACAGCCGCACATGGTATATAAAAAGGCTCTGCCACAATAGCGTGCAAGAGGCGTAGAAAGGTGGCGATGGCACTTCGAGATCAAAACCCCAGGCCGTAGAACTGCTCCCGAAAACGTCGCGTTCTCCGCGAACGAAACTTCACAACCTTCATGAACTACATCTCCGCCAACGGCCTTAAATTTGCCTACCTTGAGCAGGGCGAGGGCCCGCTGGTGGTTCTGCTGCACGGTTTTCCGGACACGGCACATACCTGGAGCCACCAGATGCAGGCGCTCGCCGCCACTGGTTACCGCGTCGTCGCACCGTTTCTGCGCGGCTATCCACCCACCGAAATTCCGCTGGACGGCTACTACGACAAGGCCACACTGGCGAGCGATGTCGCCGCGCTGATTGGTGCGCTGGGTGGCGGCGCACCGGTGCACCTTGTGGGCCAAGACTGGGGCGCGATCACGACCTATGCAGTGCTGGCCGCGCACCCCGAGCTGGTGCGCCGCGCCGTCGTTATGGCGGTGCCGCACCCGGCCGAGGTGAGCAAGAGCTTGCTGCTGCCCAAACATGTGCAGCGCTCGTTTCATTGGTGGTTCTTTCAGCTCCCGCATCTGCCTGAAAAAGCGCTGGCTGAAAACGACTTTGCCTTCATCGACTACCTCTGGAACTATTGGACTTCGCCCGGCTACAGCGACGCGGCGCACATTGCCAGCATCAAGCAGATGCTCAAACAACCCGGTGTGCTCGCAGCAACGCTGGGCTACTACCGCGCCATGTTTGATACGCAAAAAATGGATCCGAGTCTTGAGGGTTTGCGCCGCGCGATGGAGCGCAAGATCACGGTGTCGACTCTCGCGCTGTGCGGCGCAGACGATTTACGCGCCGAACTGATGACCGATCAGGCGCAATACTTTAGCGGCGAGTACCGCTTTGAGCTGGTCGCTGGTGCGGGGCATTTTTTGCACCGCGAACAGCCTGCGCAGGTGA
>JBCKNM010000062.1:0-9043 GCA_038902775.1 Polaromonas sp. | reverse complement strand
TACATCATTTGGGCCACAGCACCCACAAGCGTAGCGGCTGATTAACTTTGGCGGCAAACTCGCCCGCTTCAAAACCCGTACCGGCAAAATAATCAGCCCGCACAGCACCGACGATGGCAATCCCCGTGTCCTGTGCAAACACCAGCTTTTGGAGGTTGGCCGCAGCCCCGCGCGAAGCCAGCCAGACCGGCGTGCCGTAGGGAATGCTGCCAGGATCTACGGCAATCGAGCGGCCAGGTGTCAGTGCAACCCCTTGCGCACCTTTGGGGCCAAAGGCGGCATCCAGATCATTGAGTGCTTCTTCTTTAAAAAAGATGTAGCGTGGATTGCTCCACAGCAATTGCGGCACGCGTTGCGGGTTTTGCGCGGCCCAGGCCTTGGTGGCATCCGGCCACGGGTTGATTTTGGTCACGCCTTGGGCTGTGAGCCACTGGTTGATGCTGCGATAGGGCTGGTCGTTGGAACCCGCAAACGCGACGCGGGTGGTGCGCTGGGAGCCATCAGCCTCCACGATGCTGATACGGCCTGAGCCCTGAATATGCAGCAGCATGGCATCAATCGGGTCAGCCAGGTACGCAATCTCGCGGCCTCTTAACGCGGCCCTGGCTTCGGGCAGGGTATCAATCTCCTGGCGCGAAAACCAGGGCTTGCGTGTGCCAAACCCGCTTGAAGCTGCGGGAACTTTATACAGCGGCACCTCATAGCCATTACCTAGCTGGCGGCTGGCCTTGAGCAGCGGCTCGAAGTAACTCGTTAGCTGACCATCTGCCACGCCTTGCGAGGACTCAACCCGATACGGTTGCAGGCGCGACATCATCCACGCGCGCTGCTCGTCACCGGAGGCAATGCTCAGGCGCCGCACATCAGTACACAACGGGGCAAAGGTGCTGCCGGGCCGCTCGCAGCTTTTCAGCCATGCGTTCCAGGCTTCGAATAATTTGTCGTCATCAAAGCCGGGCAAATCAGACCAGCGTACCGCCACCCAACGGCTTTTGCCCGGTCCAAGTGTTGGCGGCAAGGCTGCGCCATCGTCCATGCGGTGCAGCGTGCTGGTGCCGGGCTGCGCGTCTGCTTGGCGCTGCATGGGCGGCGTGCTGGTGCGAACCGCACACGACCACAACATGCAGATGACAACGATGACTACACTGGCTTGTGCGGTTTTTTTAAGGCGTGTCATGGTCTGGTTGTTGTTGGAAGCGTTTGGGGCACTCACAACACCGTGTGCGTCAAAGCTGGCAGACGCAGCCGCTGTAAATCCAGATGCGACTTGTACACATCGGCCATCACAAGACCCGCGCCCTCACTGCGCTGAGCTAGCACCTGCCCCCAGGGGTCTACCACCATACTGTGGCCCCAGGTCTGGCGTTGGTTGTCGTGCTGGCCGCCTTGCGCTGCGGCCAGCACGTAGGCGAGGTTTTCAATGGCGCGCGCGCGCAACAGTATTTCCCAATGGGCCTGCCCGGTGATGAAGGTAAAAGCGCTGGGCACCAGCAGCAGGTCGGCCTTGAGCAGGCGGTACAGTTCGGGAAAGCGTAGGTCGTAGCAAATACTCAAACCGACCCGCCAGCTATGACCATCCAGTGAAGGTAGATCAAAGGTCACCGACTGGCTGCCGGGCTGTAGCACCCGCGTTTCATCGTAGCTTTCCTGCCCGCTGTCAAAGCGGAAAAGATGCATTTTGTCGTAGCGTGCCACGCACTGGCCTGTCGGACTGTAGACCAGGGTGCTGTTGAAAACCCTGACCGCCTGCTCATCGGCTGGCCCGGTTGCCAGCGGTATGGTGCCGCCGACAATCCACAACTTGAGATCGCTCGCACACTGGCTTAAAAAGTCCTGTAGCAGCCCATGCCCCGGCGGCTCGGCAATTTGCAATTTGTCGGTGTCTTTAAAGCCCAGCAAACAAAAATATTCGGGTAGCACCGCCAGCTCGGCACCTTCTGTAGCCGCCTGCGAGAGCAGCCTGTGCGCTACGTCCAGATTGGCACGCACACTTGGCGAAGACACCATCTGTATAGCGGCAACCTTCATGGCTTGCGCTCCATCTTGGTGATTTTCGGGTTGGCCCAACTGCCGTCGATATGAAACTCCTGCGTGGCCGCCGCCATCAAGGGGCGACGCAGGAAAAACTGCGCCAGAAAGCTGCCCAGCCCAATCGCCGGGTTAATGATCGTGGCAATCAACAAAGCTGTTCCGGCATTGATCTCTGGTACCACCAGCACCTTGATGTCCTGCGTCTCTCTGGCGATGTCGGCACTGCCCTCCATCAACACGGCAGCGTTAACACCTTTCATCTGCAGGTTGTTGGTGGCCGCCACGCCCTGGCTGATGTTGACATCACCGCGCACAAAATCGAAGGCAAAACCTTCTGAAAACACATCCCGGAAATCGAGCGTCAGGCGACGCGGCAGTGATTGCAGACTCAGCACACCCAGCAGCTTGGCAATGCCGGGGTCGGCCTTGAGAAACTGCCCTGACTCAATGTTCACATTGAATTGCCCGCTCATGCTGGGGTAATCAAAACTAAATGGTGAACCAGCCCAGGCCACCTGGCCTTCCATTTTCCCCTTGCCGTGTTTGATGACATCGTTCATGCCAAAGCGGTTCAGCAACTCGCCAGAATCAGCGATATCCAGCGTGAAGTTCATCACCGTACGGCGGCGCTCAAATCCAGACCGCTGGCGCTCCGTGACTCTGGGTGGGGCAGCCTGGGCATTGATAGCCGTCCAATTGCCAGTGGCCTTGAACACAGCTTCCGGCAGAATGATATTGAGTTTGTTTAATCGCCATTCACGCACACCGCCTTCACGAACTACCGCCTGCGCACCGCGATTGATGGCCTCAATTTCAACACGCCCCAATTTTTTACCGCGCAGTTCCATATCGTCCACAACAATGTCGAGCGCAGGAATATTGGCGGGCTGCTCATCGAGAATATTTTCAACATCGTTGGCGGTACTTTGCCCCAGGCTCAGGCGCGACAGCCTCGCATACACCAGCCCCGCCCCGCCCCCGCGGGACTGCCTGAACTGGACGTAACCATTGAGCTCTGTTGCGTCAATATTGACGCGCCAATCCAGCTCTTCACGGGTGCCGCCAACCACCACGTTGTTCAGCTTGCGGCCTTTGACTTGCAGCTCTTTGGCCCGTATCGCCAGCTGGGTAGGCAAATAAGCCAGGGACGCAGCGGAGAAAACGCTGTGACTGCTGGTTGCGCTTGCTACGCTGGCTGTGCTTGGTGCGCTTGAAGCTACTGCGCCAGCCACCGATCTGGAAAGGACTTGTCTCCACGCATCAAGGTCTAGCGTTGCCAGATTGATGTTGGCCGCCACGCCGCTCTCGGGCATGGGGGTCGATTCACCCGGCTCCAGCCCGACGCTGATGCTGCCCCTGATAACGCGCGGCTCGCTGCCACTGACATCACGCACATACACCACCGATGCGATGTGCCCAACCGTCAGGGCCAGCTGATCCTGCAGTTTTTGCCCTGACAACAGCGAGCTCGTCAGCAGGGTGTTTTCAAAACGTACCGACAGAGACGATTCAGCCGTCTTGCTCAAAGGCACAGGCAAACCAAGCGCCATGCCCTGGAGGTTGCTGGCCACCACCAACTCTACCGCGCCACGTCTGAAACCCAGGGTTGCGGTGTAGGCAGCGCTGCCGCTGGCATTTTGTGCAATGCGGGAGGCAAAACCCAGATCCCGGGCCTGCTTTACGCCTTCGGCGGTGAGGGTTCCCTGCGCCCTGAAGGTCGCCACGCCTGCTTCCAGGTCTGGGCTTCCAGTCACAGCGCCAGCAGCGGCGTGGGCAGTGGCTGGCGCACGCATGCCACCCTCAAAACGGATATCGCCACCCAGCAAACGCGCCTGGGCTACAGTCACGTTAAAACCGCTTTCGCTAAAGGTTGCCACCCCCTTGAGGTGCCCCAGCAGCGGCGTGGCGGGCGAAAACTGTACATCGTTGCCGGGCAGTGACACCGTGCCCCGCACCCGTATCTTGTCGATGTCATGGAGTGGCAGACTCAGGTGTATGCCGTAGTCGCCAGAGCCGCTGCCGACAGCCTGCGCCAGCACCTGGCCCGTCATAGAGCCCACTGGCGAGGTATTGACAAAGCCCAGGGCGTCGGACAGCGAGCCTTTGACCTTGGCAGTTAAATCGAGCGTGGCCGAATGCATCAGGTCAGGAATGCGGGCATCGACCTTGAGCAGTTGCAGACTGCTCAAGCCTGTCACTTTGGCGCTGGCATCATGGATGTCCAGCGTAGCGCGGTTAAAGACCATCTGGCCCTGAACATCGGTGAGGGCGGGCCACGGCTTCGCGTCTTTAGGTTGCAGCCGTTTGGGCACATAGGCAAATACGCCTTTGGCAACCTCGACTGATATTTTGAATTCGCCCAGCGCCGGGTTGGAAAAAGGCATGTGATCGACTGGCCCTTTGACCTTGAACTTCACGTCGCTGATGGCCCCTTCGAGCACTGCATCGCGCACGTAGTGGCGCACTTCATCGGATAAAGCCAAAGGCAAATAGCGGTGAACTTTGGCACCATCTGCACGACTCAAACTGCCTTGCAGATCTAGCACCCCGAGCGAGTTATCGGCTGGCTCGCCCGACTGCCAACTGGCCTGCGCCAGACCTTCCGCATCCCTGTTTGCGAACTTGATATTGCGCAATTGCGTATCGATTTTTCCGTTGACCAGCTTCCACTGCGCATTCAGCGACAGGCGATCAAGCAGCACCACAGAGTCTTCAAAAATACCGGGCAAATCAAGCGAGCCGCGTTCAATGTTGATAGCCGCCTTGCCACCCGCCTGCGTCACATCAAAATCAATGGCTGCGCCTTTAATGCCCGGACGACCTGGTTGATGATGCGCCGCCGTGCCAGTGTTTGGCCTTGCTGCCGGGTTGGGGAGCGCGGCCAGCTCCAGACCGGTCACGCGCCCTTTGGCCGAGAAAGTCATGGAAGTCTTGAGCGATGTTTGCCAGCGCGCCTCAAGCGTTTCAACCAGGCCTTTAGGCGCATAGGACTTGATGGCCGCATGGGTGGCGGTGTCCAGCGGCAGGCGATTGGCAATCTGGGCCAGCGCAGCCAAATCCAGTTTGTCTGCTTTCAACTCGTTTTTTTGCTCTGCCTGTCCTTCGGTCCGAGTATGAATCAGGGTCAAATTGCCACCCGGCCAATTCAGGCCGTCGCGGGTATTGAAAAGCAGACCTTCGGTATTGAAAGTGAATCCATCAACCAGCTGGCTACCGCCAAAACGGCCAAGCACCGAATCGAGTGCCAACGCCTCGAGCGTTTTCCCCAACTGGACATTGACTTCTCGCAGGGCAACGTCGGCGGTTCCGCCAGTGAGCTGCCCCTTGTGTACGTCGGCCCAGGCACGCAGGCTGCCGTTGCCGGTTCTGAGGTCAATGCCAAAGGTGTCCAGGCTGACGTACTGCTTGATGCGCGAGACATCCACTCGGTCGAACGCGGCATAAAGCTGGCCCGACCAGTCCGCCCAGCGACCTGCCTCGGTTGACAGCAAAGGTTGCCTGAAAATGCCGCGCAAACTGAAACGCTCACCCCATTGCGGCGCTGGCGTGGCATCGAGCCGCATGGAATGACTGCGCCGCCCATTGCGCATGACCGCATCAACCTGCGTCAAGGCCAGCGGCGGTGCATTGCGCACCTCGTCAATCCAGCGCACGATACCGCCCTTGATGGACAACTCGGGCTGCGAAAAAATCCAGTCGGCAACGGCGTGGCCTTCGCCGCGGGTTTGCGACAGGTCCAGGCCACCAACATAAATCCGGCCATCAGCAGTGCGCCGGATGTCAAGAGTCGGCTGGTCAATAAAAAGCTGCTCAAATCCCCCGCCCCACAGCGACGACGGCGACAGCGCGGCCAACATACGCGGCAAGTGCAAGGCCTCGCGCCCCTGCTGGTCGAGCAGGGTCACATCGCGCAGTTCAATCGAAGGAATCAGCCCTGTGGAATAGGCGCTGATCTGACCAATACGCACCGGCATACCCAGTGCTTTGCTGGCTTCCATTTCAAGGCGTGGGCGAAATTCCCCGATTCGCGGCACAATCCAGCCGTGAAGCAAGCCCCAGCTTGCGCCAAACAGCAGCCAGACAGCCACCACCAGCCAAAGCAGAACCCGGGTAAACAGGGCAAAACGCCGCAACTGCCGTGCTGCCGGGACTGGCCCGGTTTGCAGGGTTGGCGATGGGGAGATTGACTGAATCATTTGAGAGTCATTGGCATCATAGGATAGAGGAATTATGACCGTCAGCGTTGCCGCCCGTTCGCAATATTCACGCTTCGTTCAGCGCATACGCCGCCGCTACCCAAGCCAGATGGCACTGCTGCCCGCAGGTGCTCCCATTCGCTCTGGCATGGAGCATACGCTGCAGGCCTTGTTTGCCGAGGGGTTACCAGCTGGTGCCGCGCTGCGGGTTTTGCGTCAACTGGTGATGGAACGCCTTGTAGTGCTGGACTGTGATGGCGACAGGCTGCTAACGCCACTGGCCGTGGTGACCCGCGCCATGACCGAGCTGGCCGAGTTGGCGCTGGATGTCGCCGTGCGCGAATCGCAAAAGACACTCGATGCCCTGTACGGCCCGCCGCAGCGCCCTGATTCATGGCAGGCAGGCTTATCACCAAAACTACAAGCGCCAAACCCAAGCGCACCATCTTTTATCGACGGCACACCTGTCGGGCGCGCCCTGCTATGGGTGGTGGGCATGGGCAAATTAGGTGCACGTGAGCTCAACGTCTCCAGCGATATCGACCTGATTTATATCTACGACCATGATGGCGAAACCTCCGGACGGCAAGATGGCCGGGGCCAGATTTCCAACCACGAGTATTTTGCCCATCAGGTCAAAGCCATCTACAAGCTGATTGGCGAGATCACCGAACATGGTTTTGTGTTTCGCGTTGACTTGGCGCTCAGGCCAAACGGCAATTCCGGGCCAGCCGCCATTTCACTGAGTGCGCTGGAAGACTATTTCCAGGCCCAGGGCCGCGAATGGGAACGCTTTGCATGGCTTAAAAGCCGTGTCGTCGCACCGCGCGAGTGCCTGCAAAACCACTCGGCACTGGCCTTGCGTGCGGCCGTGCTGCCGTTTGTTTTCAGGCGCTACCTCGACTACAGCGTTTTTGACGCGCTGCGTACCCTGCACCGGCAAATCCGTGAACATGCCGCCAAGCGCTGTGCCGGACACCCAGAGCGCGCCAACGATGTCAAGATGTCGCGCGGTGGCATTCGTGAAATTGAATTCACCGTGCAACTGCTACAGGTGGTGCGCGGCGGGCAGTTCCCCGAGCTGCGCACCCGCCCCACGGTTGATGCCTTGCAGCGGCTGGCCCATGCCGGGTTGATGCCACAAGACACCGCCGAGGCCTTGGTGCGTGCCTATGACTTTTTACGCCGGGTGGAGCACCGCATCCAGTACCTTGACGACCAGCAAACCCATGTATTGCCCACCCGTGATGATGACCTGAACTGGATTGCGCTGACGCTGGGCTACAGCGACTGCTGCGGGTTTCTGGCTGACCTGGATGCACACCGCGAACTGGTCGCGCAAGAATTTGACAAGCTGCTGGGCGGCAAGCCCGACTGCAAGGGCTGCGGCAAGCCGCTAGGCGCTGCATCAAGCCTGCCTGAACTGGATGAGCTTCTTGACAATCTCTCGGCACGCTGGCCAGAACGGTTTCGCGACCGCCTTGCACTGTGGCGCAAGAACCCGAAGGTGCTGGCCCTGCGCGACGACTCACGCACCCGCCTCGCGCAACTGGTGCAGCGCACCGCGCTGTGGCTCAGTGAAGGTACGGTCACCGAAGAAGCCGCACTGAGACTCGTTGACTGGATAGAGCGCCTGCTCAGGCGCGAAAACTATCTAGCCTTGCTGCTGGAGCGCCCGGCGGTACACATTCGTCTGTTGCGCCTGCTGGGTGCCGCGAAGTGGCCCGCTCGTTATTTGCTACAGCACCCCGGCGTGATTGACGAGCTGGCCAGCGATGCCATGTTGCACGAACGCTTTGACAGCGCAGGCTTTGCCAATGAGCTGCAACTGCGCCTGGCCTCACTCAAACGTACTGGTGAGGACGACGAAGAGACCTGCCTGAACCTGCTGCGCCGCGCCCACCACGCGGAGGTTTTCCGCACCCTCGCCAGGGACGTGGATGGCGTATTAACGGTAGAGCAGGTGGCGGACGATTTGAGCGCGCTGGCCGAAAGCATTCTGGGCATCACCACCAACTGGTGCTGGCAACGCCTTAAAAATCGTCATCGCCCTGATGGTCAATTTCCCGCCGGGCCGCAAATTGCCATCATTGCCTACGGCAAACTGGGCGGCAAAGAGCTCGGCTACGGCAGCGACCTCGATATCGTGTTTGTCTATGAAGACGAGCACGAGCAGGCGGCGGAGGTCTATGCAGGCCTGGTGCGCAAACTGATTAACTGGCTGACCGTCAAAACAGGTGAAGGCGACCTGTTTGAAATCGACACCGCACTGCGGCCCAACGGCAACTCGGGGCTATTGGTGACCAGCTTTGAGTCCTATGCCCGCTACCAACAGCAGCGCGGTACTAATACGGCGTGGACCTGGGAACACCAAGCCATGACAAGAGCGCGATTTGTATACGGCAGTCAAGCGTTAAAAGAGCGCTTCGAGGCCATACGCAAAAGCGTCATCACCGCGCCGCGCGATGCCAACATGCTGCGTAGCGAGATCGTCGCCATGCGCGACAAGGTTCGCGCGGCGCATCCGGTCAAGGGTGGCAAATTTGATGTGAAGCACAGTCCCGGCGGCATGGTTGATGCCGAATTTGCAGTGCAATACCTGGTGCTGTCGCAGTCCGGGCAGCATCCGGAATTAGTAGAAAACGCTGGCAATATCGCCTTGCTTCAGCGTGCCGAAGCTACTGGCTTGCTGCCGCAAGGTGTTGGTGAGCAGGCAGCCAATGCCTACCGGGAACTGCGTCGACTGCAGCACCGGGCGCGCCTGAACGAAGAACCGACGCAAGTGCCAGCTGAAGAGCTGGCCGCAGAACGCAAGG
>JBCKNM010000061.1:0-9207 GCA_038902775.1 Polaromonas sp. | reverse complement strand
AAGAAAGTGTATATAATTTGCTTAGAAAAATTAAATTCACTAGGTGAAGATGATAAGGAAATATCACATTTTAGCGGGCTCGCATCCGACAGGGGCCAGACGGCAACGCATGAAGAGCACCCATGGCCACGCATGATCATGAGCATGGTTCGGAACTCTCGGAAAATCAGCTGCGCGTGCGCGCGCTCGAGACGGTGCTCACCGAAAAGGGTTACATCGATCCGGCGGCGCTCGATGCGATCGTCGAGACCTACGAGACCAAGGTCGGTCCGCACATCGGCGCACGCGTGGTGGCGCGCGCCTGGGTGGATGTGGAATTCAGGCACGCCCTGTTCGATGATGCCTCCAAGGCCATCGGTGCGCTGCGCAGCGGCGATCCCGCAGGCGAACATCTGATTGCGCTGGAGAACACGCCGAAGCTGCATAACATGGTGGTGTGTACGCTGTGCTCGTGTTACCCGTGGGACATGCTGGGGCTGCCGCCGGTGTGGTTCAAGTCAGCACCTTATCGTTCGCGCGCGGTCAAGGACCCGCGCGGGGTGCTGGCCGATTTCGGCGTGACGCTGCCCGCCGACAGCGAAATCCGCGTGTGGGACTCCACCGCCGAGACCCGTTATCTGGTGGTGCCGTTGCGACCCGCCGGAACCGAAGGCTGGGATGAAGAGCGGCTCGCGCGCCTGGTGTCGCGCGATTCGATGATCGGCACGCGCCTCGCAAGCCGACCCGGGGACATCGTCTGATGAACGGTGTGCATGACATGGGCGGCATGGACGGTTTCGGCAAGGTCGAACCCGAGGGAAACGAACCCGTGTTTCACGCGCCATGGGAAGGCCGCGTGCTCGCCATGCAGCGTGCCATGGGTTTCGCCGGCGGCTGGGTGATCGATCAGTCGCGCTACGCCGGCGAGCGCATACCGCCGGCGCAATATCTTGCGGCTTCTTACTACGAGCGCTGGGCTTTGGCGATCGAGCGAAATATCCAGGAGCGCGGCCTGGTGGACGCGGACGAACTCGCCGCGGGGCATGCCTTGCGCCCGGGCAGGGCTTTGCCGCGCAAACTGAGCGCGCAGATCGTGCACAGCGGCATGTCTCGCGGTGGTTTCGCCCGCGCGCCGCAGGCGCCGGCGCGGTTTGCGCCGGGCGATACGGTACGCGCGAAGAACATCCATCCGCAAACCCACACCCGCCTGCCGCGTTATGTGCGCGGCCACCGCGGCATGGTCGAGCGGGTGCATGGCTGCTATGTGTTTCCGGACACGGTCGCGCTGGACCAGGGTGAGCAGCCGCAATGGCTCTACGTGGTGCGCTTCGATGCCGTGGAACTCTGGGGCGAGGGCGCCGACGCGAGCGTCAAGGTATCGGTGGATGCCTTCGAGTCTTACCTGGGATCGGCCTGAGGTGAGTGACATCGACACGCAGGACGCGTTGCGCGCCACGCAGGCGGTGCCCTCGATTCCGCGCGATGCCGACGGCCCGGTGTTTCGCGAGCCTTGGCAGGCGCAGGCCTTCGCCATGGCGTTGGCGCTGCACCAGCGGGGTCTCTTTACCTGGCCGGAGTGGGCCGCAATGCTCGCCGAGGAGATCAAGCGCGCGCAGGCGGCCGGCGATCCCGACAGCGGCGATACCTATTATCTGCACTGGCTCACCACGCTGGAGCGCATTACGACCGAAAAGGGTGTGACCGACACGCGTACCCTATCCCGGTATCACGATGCCTGGGATCATGCCGCCGATCGCACGCCGCACGGCAAACCCATCGAGCTGCGGGCCGAGGATTTTCCAGTATGAGGAGGCGGACGGTGAAATTCAAATTCGGATTTTTTCTTGTAGCTTCTGTGCTTGCGCTGCCTGCGCAGGCGCATGACGTCATGGGCGGCACGCTGCCGCAAACCTTCATCCAGGGCTTGCTCTCGGGACTGGGACACCCGGTGATCGGACTGGATCATGCGGCGTTCATAATTTGCACGGGATTCGTCTGTGCGCTGCTCGAGCGCGGGCTGTGGGGCGTTGCCGCTTTGATTGCCGGAACGCTCCTCGGCACGGGCCTGCATCTGGCGGGGGTGACACTCCCCGCGAGTGAGGCCGCGGTCGCGCTCAGTGTGATGTTGATCGGTGGACTGCTGCTTTCGCGCCGCGTAATACCGGCATCCGGCTTATTCGGCGGGCTGGCGCTGGCGGGTATCTTTCATGGCTACGCCTATGGCGAGAGCATCGTCGGCGCCGAGACCGCAGCGCTTGGCGCTTATCTGCTGGGTTTCTCTCTCTTGCAATGGGGCCTGGCGACCGGTGCGTGGTTTGTGCATCGCCGGCTTATCGCCGCGCGCGTGGCATTCGAGCCGCGCGTTTGCACAATACTCGGAGCCGCAAGTGGCATCATAGGCGCCGGTTTCCTGCTCGGTAATTTTGTATCCGTGTAGCCCCGACAACAAGGAGGAGAACGCAATGCATGCCGCAAAAATATTTTTTTGTGCCGGTGGGCGGAAAAACCTTGGAAATTCAGATCACCACATCAAGGAAAGCACAACTCTTGAGGACGCTTTTCGGTGTCATACTTGGCCTCATACGGTTGAATTTCCTATCCTTCGGCTGGATGTGGACGCGGTGAGCGGCGAGGATCTGCAAACGCTGGTCGCCAAGGTCTACGCCTCGCCGCCTGCGGTGATCGCGCGCACGAAGAAGGCGATCCACGGCGATTGAGTTCCCCCAACAGGGGCCGCATTGTGCGTGGCCCCTGTTTCACGCCTCGTTTGTGGGAGTTTCGCAATGCCCGTTTTCATCAATCCGCCCGACGTTCCCAAGCCCTCGTCCAATTATTCCCAAGGGGTGCTGGTGGGGGCGGGCGCACGCCGCCTCATTCTGTCAGGTCAGGTCGGAATGGGGGCCGACGGGGTTTTGCGCGAAGGCATGGAGGCGCAGACCGAACAGGTGTTCGACAACATTTTCGCGTTGCTGAAGGCCGCCGACATGGAGCTGAAGGATCTGGTGAAAATCGTCACCTATTGCGTACGGCCGCAGGAGATCCCAATTATCCGTGAGGTGCGCGCTCGCAGGCTTGGCGGCCATACGCCCGCAAGCACGTTCCTGATCGTTCCCGCGCTCGCCAATCCCGGTTTCCTGATCGAGATCGAAGGCGAGGCTGTTCGGGAAGGCTGACCATTTTGGAGCTGATGCCTACCAAGGTGCCGCCATCACGCGACTGGCCATGAAGCTAATGGCGATGACCTTTGGCGCACCACCGAGCTGATCGGCGCACGGTGGGCGGAGTTTGAGGCGTGGTTCAAAACCGGGTAACACTTTTTCGGGTGGCCATCGGTTGAGTCATAGGCAAACCATCCAAAATTCACATTGTCCGTGTTACCCAAAAACGGCACTTTTTGAACCACGCCATTTATACTATGATGCGCAACGCTGCCTGCTCATGAAAACAAGGCCCTGAAATCTGTTAACCACCCCACTTGCAAACAGGAACCCGTATGCCTTCTCGAATCCCAAACGCCGCCATCATTCTTTCAGCCGATTCACCATCGCGCTTCGACGCCGGCAGGAAGATCATGGCAACGCTTTTACTGTTGCTGGGTCTGGGCTTTTTTGCCGGACAGTCGCATGCACAAGACATCGACTATCCCAAAAAACCCATCACCCTCGTGGTGGGCTTCCCGCCCGGGGGCATTTCTGACGTGCTGGCGCGGGCATTTGCGGCCAAACTGACGGCCCAGCTCGGCCAACCGGTCCTGGTTGAAAACAAGGCAGGGGCTGGCACCATCATCGCCGGCGAGTACATCGCCAAGGCCGCAGCGGACGGCTACACCCTGTGGCTGCAGGATATGTCCACCCATGCGGTCAATGTGGGCCTTTATAAAAAGCTCCCTTACGATTCCCTGAAGGATTTCACGCCTATCACGCTGGTGGCGTCGACGCCGCTGATGCTGGTGGTGCACCCCTCGCTGCAGGTGAAAACTCTGGCAGAGTTTGTGAAAGTGGCCAAGGCCAAAAAGGGAACGCTTGCCTATGCATCCTCGGGTTTGGGGACCATCCCCCACCTCACCACCGAAGCCATGAACGGATTGCTGGGCATAGAGGCGATCCACGTGCCGTACAAGGGAAGCGCCCCCGCGATCCAGGCGGTGCTGGCCGGCGACGTTGCGTACAACTTTTCGACCATGCCGCCCGCACTCTCGCAGGTCCGCGGCGGCAAACTGGTGGCTCTGGGCGTTTCGACCAGCAAACGCGCGAGCGCGGCACCCGATGTGCCCACCATAGCCGAAGGTGGCCTGCCCGGCTTTGAATACGTGCTGTACAGCGGCATCCTCGGTCCCAAGGGCATGGCGCCAGCGCTGGTCAACCGGATCAATGCAGAATTCGTCAAAGCCGTCGCAAGTCCCGAGATGCGGCAGGTTTATGCGACCATTGGTGCCGAGCCCCTCACAAATACCCCAGCGGAGTTCGCTGCGCACATGAGTGCAGAAACCATCAAGCTGGTCAAAGCCGTCAAGATCGTCGGGGTCCAACTCGAGTAGATCATCTGCACATGCGCCCACTGCTTCCCAAACACAACCGTTACGACTACATCCCCCTGCCAGAGCGCAAGGACTACAGCTGGCCCGACCAGAAGCGTCTGGCCTTTGTGCTCACCACCAACATAGAATGCTTCGCGTTCGGTGTCGGCATGGGCCACGACCCGGCGAAAACGGGCGAGCCCCAGACGCACCGAAATTACTCGTGGCGCGACTACGGCAACCGGGTCGGCATCTGGCGCTTTTTTGACCTCTTTGACGAGCTCAAATTGCCGGCTGCGCACAATGTCAACAGCCTAATGTACGACTATGCGCCTCAGATCATGGATGCCCTGCGCAAGCGCGGTGATGAGCTGGTCGCGCATGGCCGCACCAACGCCGAGAACCTGCGCGGCCTGTGGGAGGCCGACGAGGAACGCATCATCGGCGAAGTGGTGGCAGCTTTCGTTAAACATGAAGGTAAGCCGCCGACGGGATGGATGGGCCCGGGCGCCTATGAAACCTCAAACACGCCGGATTTGCTTAAGGAAGCAGGGTTCAAATACCTGATGGACTGGCCACTGGACGACCAACCGGTCTGGCTGCGCACCCGCAGCGGCCCCATCCTGTCGGTGCCCTATCCGATCGAGCTCAACGACGCCCAGGTCGTCACCCACCGAAAACAGGACGGCAGGGAATTCTGCGACATGATCGTTGACCAGTTTGACGAAATGATCGAGCAGTGCGTGGCCCACCCCCTGGTCATGAATGTTTCCGTTCACCCGAACATATTCGGCCAGCCCTTTCGGCTGCGCAACCTGCGCCGCGCCTTGCAGCATTGCCTGAAGCACCCGCACAAGGACAGGCTGTGGCTGGCCAGGCCGGGAGAGATTGCAGAGTATTGCCTGTCGCTTCCCCCGGGTCTTATTCCGGGCAGCTGATTCAGGCGGCTGGCGAAACGCGCCTTACGATTCCCTGAAGGATTTCAAGGAAATTGGGGTCAGGTCTCAATACTGTTCGGTTAAGTGCCTTTATCCGCAACCTGTCGAAGCAGGAAGCGCTCCGGCAGGCCCAAGAAATGCGCTATCCGAACAGTATTGGGTCAGGTCTTGCATTTCAAGGTGAATTCAAAGCATGGGTTCCTGTAGTGCGCCTTCCAGTTTGAGCAGCGCAGTTTTACGATCAAGCCCACCGGCATAGCCAGTAAGCGACCCGTTGGTGCCGAGCACGCGGTGGCACGGAACAATGATGCTAACCGGATTGCGCCCGACTGCCGCAGCCACAGCGCGTACCGCCGCCGGATTGCCGATGCGCTTGCTGACATCGCCATAGCTGGCTGTTGCGCCCGGCGCAATCGCCAGCAAGACCTGCCACACCGCTTGCTGGAAGGCCGTGCCGCCAGACAGATCAAGCGGCAGGTCGAAGTGTCTGCGTTGCCGGTCGAAATATTCCTTGAGTTGCCGGGTAGATTGTTGAAGCACCCAGTGACTTGCGTCTTCGGGCCAGCTTGAGCCCGTCACCCATTCTTCAGGTAAATGCCGCTGGCCTTCAAACCACAAACCCGCCAGGCCTTTGTCTGTTGCAGCCATGATGATGCGGCCCAGCGGGCTTTGGTAGCTGTGTTGAACGATGGAGGTGTCGAATTTCATGATTGACCTGTGTTTAATGTTTTCACGCCCTAAATGGTGTGGTTCAAAAACGGGTAACACTTTTTCGGGTGGCCATCGGTTGAGTCATAGGCAAACCATCCAAAATTCACATTGCCTGTGTTACCCAAAAACGGCACTTTTTGAACCACGCCGATTCCGGTAATCGGCCAACGCCCTTGCCAAGGCAAGGAGTTGGCAATAACCTGTTCAGGGCTTCTGAATCGTGATCTCGGATTGCAAGTTCTGGCCCGAATCGTAGGTCAGGTTCATGCCCGAAACATTGGTCACGGCCATCTTCGTCAAGCTAATGAGTCGGCTGATCGTGGCGCTGCTCAGGGTGCAACTGCCGTTGCTGCCGGTCACGCAACTGGCGCTGCCGCCGGGCGAGAAGCTGCCATTGACGGTGGCACTGGCCACGACTGCAGTGGCGTTGACATCACGAATCGTCACGGTGGCGTAGGCGCGCCAGCCTGGGGCACTCTTGGCGGATTTGCCGATAATGGATTTGACCGCAACTGTCTGGTTCGTCGGTGTTGCCGGTGCGCCGGTCGCCAGAGAATAGACCAGCAGGTTGGGCGAACCGGTTCCGACGGAACTGAGCCGGTTGGGGGTGGCGTTGCTACTCAGGAAGGAGGTGACCGTCGCGGGCGACGCCGCCGGATTTGCCGCCAGCGCCAGCGCGGCGACCCCGGTCACATGCGGCGATGCCATCGAGGTGCCGCTGATGGTGTTGGTCTCGGTGGTGCTGGTGTTCCAGGCAGACGTGATGCTGCTGCCCGGCGCAAAAATGTCAAGGCACGAACCGTAATTGGAATACGAAGCCCGTGCATCGCTGCTGGTCGTGGCACCCACCGTGATGGCGCTGGGTTCGGAGGCCGGCGAGTAGCTGCAAGCGTCGGCGTTGCTGTTGCCGGCCGCCACCACCATGGTGACACCCCGGCTCACGGCGCCCGCCACCGCGGCGTTCACGGCCGTGGACTTCCCGCCGCCGAGCGACATGTTGGCCACGGCCGGCCGCAATGAGCTGCCAGCCACCCAGTCGATGCCGGCGATCACGCCGCTCCAGGTACCGGAGCCGGCGCAATTGAGCACGCGCACGGGGATCAGCGCAACCGCCTTGGCCACGCCATAGGTGGTGCCGCCTACCGTGCCGGCGACGTGCGTGCCGTGCCCGTTGCAGTCGCTGGTGCCGTTGCCGTCCAGCACCCCGTCGTAGCCAGTCAGCAGACGGTTGAGGCCAGTGAACTCGACATGATCCGGCCGGATGCCAGTGTCGATGATGAAGGCATTCACGCCCGCGCCCGCGCCGGTGTCGTTGTAGGTGTACTGGCTGTTCAGCGGTCGGTCCGCCTGGTCAATACGGTCCAGCCCCCACGTGGCTTGGTTTTGGGTTACCAGGTTGAGCGAGACGGTCTGGTCGGTCTCGATGTAATCCACATTGGGATTGTTGAGAATGCTTGGCAGCACCGCATCCGGCAAAGTGGCGGCAAAACCCTTGATCGAGTTGGAATAGATGTGATGCAACTGGCCACCAGCGCCGCGCATCACATTCGCGGTCTCGGCCGCGGCATCGCGCACGCTGTTCTTGAACACCACGATGTAGCGCCCGGGAATCGGCCTGGACTCAGCGAAGGGATGGCTTGCGGGGGGATTGGCCTGCTGTGCAAATGCCACCGGAGCGAACACGGCGACCGCCACTGCCCACAGACTGAATGCAAGGGGACGAAAAGCAGAATGTTTTTTCATGACCGCTCTGTAAGGAAATTACGTTTGGGTATTTTACCACGCCACAATTTCGCATCCCCCAAATGGGGGATGTCAGGCAAAAAAGAGACGAGCTGAGAGTGATCTTTGCAGATTTGATTTGTCTGCCAGCGTATTGATAAACAGCTTTATTTGCCAGGTTTTGGCAGCTCCAAGGTTTTCCCAAAAATTAATTCGATCCTGACCCTAAAGTCCCGGAAGCGTGAGAATGTCCAGCATCCCGCGCCTCTCTTATTCAGGGCGCAAGCAATATTCATCAACCCGGACGCGCCAGCATTGCGGGCCTAAATGTTATGCGCCACCATTCGCTACTCACAACTCACTACTCGCCCTTCTCTGTCCAAAAGCTCAACGCCGCCACGCTCTGCTACGCATCACACAATCAAATTTTCCCAGCCGCCATCATGCGCAATAATCTGTCCGGTCATGTAATGGGATGCGTCGCTGGCCAGATAGATTGCAAGCCCGACCAGATCGTCAGGCTTTGCGCGATGGCCCATGGGAATGCGCGAGACTATGGATTTTTCGAATTTCGCAATATCTTCAGCAGTCAAAGTCGCCCGCCGTGCGGCGCCCAGATCAGTTCCGCCATGCCAGCCCGGCGCGATCGCGTTAACGCGGATGTGTTCTTTCGCATATTCACCCGCGACATGTTTGGTGAAGCCGATCACGCCCGCCTTCGATGCCGAATAATTCACCGACAGCGATGGAAAGCCCGGGTAGTAACCGCGCAGCGCAGCCACGGATGCGATGTTGATGATAGACCCCGGCCCGGGCAGCATGAGCCGCAACGCCTGACGCGTTGTCAAAAACACCCCGCGCAGATTAACGCTCATCAAACGATCCCAGTCTTCGACGCTGAATTCATGCGTACGCACTGGCGCGGTTGTAATGCCGGCGTTGTTGATGAGAATATCGATACGCCGGTGGTTGGCGGCGATTTCAGCCCAGTTCAACTCGACCGATTTCTCATCCGCAACATCGCCGACAATCGACTCGCCGCTCAAGCGCGACTGACGGATAAGACCGACGGTTTCTTCCACCCGTTCCGGATTGCGATCCTGACAAATCACATGCGCGCCATAAGCGGCCAGCCCCAGCGCGAAGGAACGCCCAAGACCGAAACCTGCGCCCGTCACCACCGCAATCTTGCCGTCCATGCGAAACAAATTCTCGAACATGCGTCTCCTCCGTTTCTTGCATTAGCGCATAAAGCCGCATGGCGGGAAATGACTCGACATCATGCCCCTGACTGCACAATGATGCAGCAACAATAAGGGAGAAAACAATGCCGGTAATGTC
>JBCKNM010000060.1:0-9497 GCA_038902775.1 Polaromonas sp. | reverse complement strand
ATTGGCAAGACCGCTATCGCCGCTGGTTGGGGGCGATTAGTCAACATTGGGTGGCTACAATCCAAAACACCTACAAGCAGCAAGATTCGTGCCTTTATGAAATATCCACAGTCCCTATTGATCGTCGCCTGCGCCGCTACAGCGTTTGCCCTGTGTTCCGCCCGGGCCGAAACGTCGGATCGGGACATGCCCATGAACGCAGAGTCAGATGCTCTGCGCTACGACGATTTGAAGCAAACCAGCGTTTTTACGGGCAACGTGGTCATTACCAAGGGCAGCACCATCATCCGCGGCGAGCGCGTCGATGTGGCGAAAGACCCCGAGGGCTACCAGAAGGCCACCGTGCTGGCTGCCCCCGGCAAGCTGGCTTTTTACCGTAAAAAGCGCGAAGGCCTGGACGAATTTATTGAAGGCGAGGGCGAGCGGATTGAGTACGACAGCCGTACTGACGTTGTCAAATTCATCCGCCAGGCGGTGCTGCGCCGCTACAAGGGTGCGGTACTGGCGGATGAGTCAAGCGGCTCGCAGATCAGTTACGACAACGTGACCGATGTGTTCAAGGTTGATGGTGGTCCGCAAAACCGCTCGCTCACCAACCCGACTGGCCGCGTCCGCTCGCTGCTGTCGCCGCGCAATGCGGTGTCTGCTGCTGGTAGTGCTGCCGTTTCAACGCCAGCCGTCGGCTCTTCGCCCAGCCTGCGCTCAAGCCCCGCGCTGGGCGCAAGAGACAAGAAGTAAGGCTGAAATGGAACAGGGATTTTCAAACGCCAGCGCCGCAATGGGTGCAGCAGAGGCCTCGGCCATTCTCGCCGCCAGGCAAACGCCAGCGCCCAGCCGACTGGTGGTCACCGGTCTGCAAAAATCCTATGGCAGCCGCAAGGTGGTGCAGGATGTCTCGCTGGCCGTGCAAAGCGGCGAGGTGGTGGGCCTGCTCGGCCCCAATGGTGCGGGCAAGACGACATCTTTCTACATGATTGTGGGCCTGGTGCGAGCTGATGCGGGCGAGATCACGATTGACGGCAGCTCGATTGAGCACATGCCGATTCACCGCCGAGCCCGCCTCGGCCTGAGCTACCTGCCGCAAGAGGCATCGATTTTTCGCAAACTCACGGTTGAGCAAAACGTGCGCGCTGTACTCGAGCTGCAGCTGGACGATAAGGGCAAGCCGCTGGCCCTAGTCGTCATTAACGAGCGACTTGATGCGCTGCTGAAAGACCTGCGGGTAGACCATCTGCGTGACTCGCCCGCGCTGTCACTGTCAGGCGGTGAGCGCCGCCGCGTCGAGATCGCCCGCTCGCTGGCGACCCAGCCGCGTTTTATTCTGTTCGACGAACCCTTTGCCGGCATTGACCCGATTGCCGTGATCGAGATCCAGCGCATCATCGGTTTTCTGAAATCGCGCGGTATTGGCGTGCTGATAACCGACCACAACGTGCGCGAAACGCTGGGCATTTGCGACCACGCCTACATCATCAGCGACGGCCATGTGCTGGCCAAAGGCACACCATCAGAGATTGTGAATAACGCCGATGTGCGCCGCGTCTATTTGGGCGAACACTTCAGGATGTGATGAAGCAGGGCCTGTCGCTCCGCGTCTCGCAGCATCTGGCGCTCACGCCGCAGTTGCAACAGTCGATTCGTCTGCTTCAGCTTTCCACGCTGGAACTCAGCCAGGAGGTCGAACAGATGCTCGACGAAAACCCGTTTCTCGAATTGTCCGAAGAGGTTGCGGCGCGGGAAGAGTTTGGACTGGAGCATGTCAACACACCTGTTAGCCAGGACAACCAGGAGTTCGAGTCAACTACTGATTCGATAGCTGGCCCTGCGCATGAATCAAGCGCTACGGCCTCAAATGAATCTGAAACCACGCCTGAGATAAGTACCGAGCCCAAACTGGAAGACAGCTGGGAAGGCGACGGCTCGGTCGAGTCCGCAGCCGACGACAGCGAATGGGGTGGCGAAGCACCGGCCCGCAAAAATAATAATGATGAGGGCGATACCGAGGCATCAGACATGGCCCGCAGCCACGAGTCATTGCAAGACAACCTGCATCGGCAGTCGCTCAGTTTGCGCCTGTCAAGCATTGACCGCGCAGCCCTGCATTTTTTGATCGAGTCGCTGAACGATGATGGCTACCTTGAAGACAGCCTGGCATCTCTGGCCTCCGGCCTGGTAAATCAGGCAAAGGGCAATACGGCCCAGCTTGAAGAGCTGGAGCAACACTTTGCCATGGCGCTCAAGCTGCTGCACCACATGGAGCCTGCCGGTGTGGGCGCGCGCAATCTTGCTGAATGCCTGGGCCTGCAATTGCTCGACTGCAAGGACTGTGATGAAACGCGCGCCGCCATGGCCATCTGCCAGCAGCCCATCGAGCTGCTTGCCAAGCGCGATGTCAAGCGCCTGTCGAAGCTGTGCGGCTACCCCGATACGGTCATCAAAGATGCGATTGCCGTGATAGGCCGGCTCGACCCCAAGCCGGGCCGCCGCTTTGTGAATGTTGAGCGCAACCTTGTCGTGCCAGATGTCATCGTCGTCAAGGCAGGCCGGGGCTTGACGGTCACGCTGAACAGCGACGTGATGCCGCGCCTGCGGGTACACGACATTTATGCCAATGCGCTCAAGCAGCACAAGGGTCAGGGCGGGCAGGCGTTGCAGCAGCGCCTGCAGGAGGCACGCTGGTTTATCAAGAGCATCCAGCAGCGCTTTGACACCATACTGCGCGTCAGTACGGCGATTGTCGAGCGACAAAAAAACTTTTTCACCCATGGCGAGTTAGCCATGCGCCCACTGGTGCTGCGCGAGATTGCCGACGAGCTGGGCCTGCACGAGTCCACCATTTCGCGTGTCACCACAGCCAAATACATGAGCACGTCGTTCGGCACGTTTGAGCTGAAATACTTTTTTGGATCAGCTCTTGACACCGAAACCGGTGGCCACGCATCGAGCACGGCAGTGCGGGCGCTCATCAAGCAATTCGTCTCGTCAGAGAGCTTGAAAAAACCACTCAGCGACAACCAGATTTCTGAAATGCTGAAAGAGCAGGGGATTGAATGCGCGCGGCGTACAGTGGCCAAATACCGTGACGCATTGCGTATCGCGCCCACCAATTTGCGTAGATCTTTGTAGCTGCGCCTGAAGACTTATGGGTCGAAATTTTCAAATGTACCTTTCCCGTCATTGCGAGCGAAGCGCGGCAATCCATGACTTCCGGGTGCATGGATTGCCGCGCTTCGCTCGCAATGACGAGTGGGTGGTACTTTCGCAATTGCCAACTCCCTTATGAACCAACTCCAATTATTTTTACCTTGCGCCGCTGGTGTTGAGGCACTGCTAGCCACTGAGGTCAAACGCATCACCGGTATTGACGGCAAAGCCTGGCGGGCCGGTGTGCAGTTGCAGGGCTCATGGCGTGAAGCCTTGCAGCTCAATCTGCACAGCCGCCTGGCCCAGCGCGTGCTGATTGAGTTGGCGCACAACCAGTACCGCAGTGAGCAAGACCTTTATAACGCCGCAGCCAGCGTGGCGTGGGAGATTTGGTTTACGCCCAAACAGACCTTCAAGGTCGAGATCACCGCGCAGCACAGCCCGCTGACCAGCCTGAACTTTGCAGCTCTCAAAATCAAGGACGCGGTTGCCGACCGCTTTCGCGCCAAGTTCAACGATGTGCGTCCCGACGTTGACACGCGCTGGCCCGATGTGCGCATCTACGTGCATCTGACAGTCGATACCGTCACCATCTACATCGACACCTCGGGCGAGCCGCTTTTCAAACGCGGCTGGCGTCAAGACAAGGGCGATGCGCCGCTGAAAGAAACACTGGCCGCCGCCATGATTGCAGCTAGCGGCTGGAACGAATTGTGCAAGCAAGGCGTGCCGCTGTATGACCCGTGCTGCGGCTCCGGCACGATTGCGATTGAAGCCGCGCAAATTGCCTGCAACATCGCACCCGGCATCAACCGCCGCTTTGCCTTTCAAAAGTATTTACCCTTCCAGCCGCATGTGTGGGAAGGCTTGTTAGACCAGGCCGAGTCCGCCATCACGGAGCCGACCGCTCCGGTGTTTGGCAGCGACGTGTCTTTCCGGATGGTGGACTTTGCCGAGCGCAATGCCGAGCGCGCAGGCGTGGCCAACGCCGTGCAGTTCAGGGGCGGTGATGCCTTGCAACGGTTGCCGCCCACGGCTGATGGCCGCGTGGGCGTGATGCTGCTCAATCCGCCGTATGGCGAGCGTATTGAGGTGGCCGGTGTTGCGGGTGTTTCCGCACAACCCTCGCAACCTTCGCAGCGCGGCCAGAACCCTGCACGCGAGCAAGCGGTCACAGAAACCGGTGAAGCGGTGTCCGACTTCTTTGCCCAACTGGCCACGCACTGGAAGAAAAACTACGCTGGCTGGACCGCCCACGTGCTCACGCCAGACCTCAAGCTGCCGAACAAGATGCGCCTGAAAGAATCGCGCCGCGTGCCGATGTGGAACGGCCCGATCGAATGCCGCCTGTTCCGCTTTGACATGGTGGCTGGTTCTGCGCGGCGAAAAACGGTTGCAGAATGACCCGCATCGTCATAGACACCAACATAGTCCTTGACCTGTTCGTTTTCAAAGACCCCGCCACCACACCGCTGCGACACGCGCTAGACGCAACAGGCGCAAACCAGCTCAACTGGCTAGCCACCCAGCCGATGCGCGACGAGCTGGCCCGGGTGCTGGCCTACCCGCAAATCGTGACGCGACTGGTTTTTGACAAACTGCTTGCCGACGACGTACTGACAGCTTTCGACAAACATACGCGCATCGTTGCTGTCGCCCCCAAAGCCAGCGTGACCTGCAGCGATGCAGACGACCAGAAGTTCATTGACCTTGCCGTCAGCCACAAAGCCATGCTTTTAAGCAAGGATAAAGCCGTACTTTCAATGAAAAAAAGGCTGCTAGCCCTTGAAGTACAGGTGCGAGCAGCTATTTATTTATAGCGCCTACTTCACCGCCTGTGCCGGTTCTGTCGCATTAAGCGAATTTCCCAAAATTGACCCACTACCTGTAGCGTCTCTACCCGACGAATACGCTACCCCCTGGTGTGTCGCGAAAACGAAAAATGCTTAATGCGTTTGGCGAAGCGATATGGGCGGTGTATGACCTGCGCGGGTTAATTGAAAAACCGCTGCAACGCCTGCGCAACCGCATCAGGCTGCTCTTCGGGTATGAAGTGCCCGGCTTGCATGGTGTGACCTGTTAGCTCGCCATTGCACTGCGCACCCCACAAGGCCAACGGGTCAAACAAACGATTGACCACGCCGCGTTCGCCCCACAGCACCAGCAAATCGCAGGCTATCTTGTGGCCATGCGCGCGGCTTTCACGGTCGTGCTTTAAATCAATGCCGGCGCTGGCGCGGTAGTCTTCGCAGGCCGCGTGCAGTGCCTCGGCATTGCAAAAGCAGCGTTCGTATTCAGCCAGCGCCTGCGGCTCGATGTAGCCAAGGCCTGCACTGCCCCAGCCGCCCAGCTTGGCGTGCAGGTAGGCCACAGCGGTCTCCAGGTGGTTGGCTCCCATCATGATCTCGGGCAGCGGCGCGGGCTGCAGCATGTGAAACCAGTGGTAGTAGGCCCGCGCAAAGTCCATGTAGGGCGCGCTCATGCTGGTGCCGTCATACATGTCAAGCGTAGGCGCGATGTCAATCACGCAGAGCTTTTTGACGCGGCCCGCATAGTCCAGCGCCAGCCGGTGTGCCACGCGGCCACCCCGGTCATGGCCGCACAAAAAGAAGTCGCCGACATGCAGCGCGTCCATCACCGCCACCATGTCATGCGCCATGTTGCGCTTGCTGTAATTGCTGTGGTCCGGCAGGCCCGGCGTTTTGGATGAATCGCCATAGCCACGCAAGTCAGGCATGACCAGAAAATAATCTTTGGCAAGCTGTTTTGCCACGCGATGCCACATCACATGCGACTGCGGAAAGCCGTGCAAAAGCAGTAGCGCAGGGCGTAGCGCATCACCCGGCGTGGTGTGCGAAAACCGCGCGTTGATGGACGCGCCATTCACCTCAAAGCTGCGCTGCTCAAATCCGTCAAACCATGTCATGGTGTACTCCTAGAGCAATGCTTTCAACAATTTGGCCATTTCGGACGGGTTGCGCGTGACCGTGAAGCCGCAGGCTTCCATGATGGCGAGTTTGGCATCGGCCGTGTCCGCACCGCCTGAGATCAGCGCCCCAGCATGGCCCATGCGTTTGCCAGCGGGAGCCGTCACACCGGCGATGAAACCGACAATCGGTTTTTTCATATTCGCCTTGCACCAGATGGCCGCTTCGGCTTCGTCCGGGCCGCCGATTTCGCCAATCATGATGACGGCGTCGGTGTCCGGGTCGTCGTTGAACGCCTGCATCACGTCGATGTGTTTCAGGCCATTGATCGGGTCGCCGCCAATGCCGACAGCGCTAGATTGGCCCAGGCCAATTTCCGTCAATTGCGCTACGGCCTCATAGGTCAGCGTGCCGGAGCGGCTGACCACGCCAATACGGCCCTTACGGTGGATGTGGCCGGGCATGATGCCGATCTTGATTTCGTCCGGCGTGATCAGGCCGGGGCAATTGGGGCCGAGCAGCAGGGTGCGCTTGCCACCAGCAGCTTCCTTGGCCTTCATACGGTTGCGTAGCATGAGCATGTCGCGCACGGGAATACCTTCGGTGATGCAGATGGCTAAATCAAGGTCAGCCTCAACCGCTTCCCAAATTGCCGCTGCTGCGCCTGCTGGCGGCACGTAGATCACGGAAACCGTGGCCTGTGTGGCGGCTGCGGCTTCCTTGACGCTGGCATAAATAGGGATGTTGAAGATCGACTCGCCCGCTTTTTTCGGGTTCACGCCAGCGACAAAACAGGCTTTGCCGTTCGCGTATTCTTGGCATTTTTCGGTGTGAAACTGACCTGATTTACCGGTGATGCCCTGCGTGATAACGCGCGTATTTTTGTTGATGTAAATCGACATAAGCTTCTTTCTTTGTGGGACAGACCGTCGTCTGCTCTGTCCCCAACTGATTAGGTATTGCGATTAGGGAACTTCTAGAAATTCAGATTTTCGGGATGAAGTGCAAGGCGGACGGAACGCAGCAACCGGAGCGTACTTGGGTACGTGAGGATTGCGAGTACCGCCCAACGACGCAATTCGCCCGAAAAATGAATTTATAGAAGTGCCCATTAGGCTTTGAGTGCTTTGACAACGGCTTGTGCCGCATCGGCCATGCTGTCGGCGCTGATGATGGGCAGACCCGAATCGGCCAGCATCTTTTTACCCAGCTCTTCGTTGGTGCCCTTCATGCGCACCACCAGTGGCACGCTCAAATTGGTGGCTTTGCACGCGGTGATGATGCCCGCGGCAATCGTGTCGCACTTCATGATGCCGCCGAAGATATTGACCAGTACGGCCTTGACTGCCGGGTTCTTCAGCATGATTTTGAAGGCTTCGGTAACCTTCTCGGGGGTTGCGCTGCCGCCCACATCCAGAAAGTTGGCAGGCGCTGCGCCAAACAGCTTGATGGTGTCCATAGTGGCCATGGCCAGGCCTGCGCCATTGACCAGGCAGCCGATGTTGCCGTCCAGGCTGATGTAGGCCAGGTCGAACTTGCTGGCTTCGACTTCAGCTGCATCTTCTTCGTCCAGGTCGCGGTAAGCCACGATCTCTGGGTGACGGAACAGCGCGTTCGGGTCAAAGTTAAACTTGGCATCCAGCGCCATGATCTCGCCCTTGCTGCTGCGGTTCAGCGGGTTGATTTCGACCAGTGACGCATCGGTTTCCATGTAGCACTTGTAGAGCTTCTGCAATACATCTACGGTCTGCTCAACCGAGTCAGCGGGCATGTCAATGCCAGCCGCCAGCTCTTTGCCCTGTGCGTCGGTCAAACCGACCAGCGGATCGACAAACAGTTTGATGATTTTTTCAGGGTGGCTGTGCGCCACTTCCTCGATGTCCATGCCGCCTTCGCTGGAGGCGATGAACGCGACCTTTTGCGTGGCGCGGTCGGTGATGACCGAGACGTAATATTCTTTTTGAATGTCGGCGCCATCTTCAATGTAGAGGCGACGCACTTTTTGACCTTCAGGCCCGGTCTGATGGGTTTTGAGCTGCAACCCTAAGATTTCACCGGCGATGCGCTTCACGTCTTCGATGCTTTTGGCAACCTTCACGCCGCCGCCTTTGCCGCGGCCACCGGCGTGAATTTGTGCCTTGACCAGCCACACCGGGCCGCCCAGTTTTTGTGCGGCTTCAACTGCTTCCTGCACCGTGAATGCCGGAATGCCACGCGGCACCGGCACACCAAACTGGCGCAAGATTTCCTTGCCTTGGTACTCGTGAATTTTCATGAAAGGCCTCAGTATTCGGTAAAAATAAAATGCCGTTGTTTCCGGCCATCTGCCCCGCGTAAGCAACCCGGAACTGTATCATGTTGCAATGCAGCAACTTTGGGAGTTGGCAATTGCGAAAGTATCACCCACTCGTCATTGCGAGCGAAGCGCGGCAATCCATGAACCCCTGGATTGCCGCGCTTCGCTCGCAATGACGGGAAAAGGTACATTGGTATCGTCCACCAACTTAGGCTGTACCCGACCTGACCAAATTGGAGTTTTTCATGGCACTCGCGACCTACAAAATTTTTATTGACGGAGAAGCCGGCACCACCGGCCTGCAAATTCGCGAGCGCCTGGCCAGCATGGCGCAAATTGAGCTGATCAGCATCGCACCCGAGCTGCGCAAAAACCCGGATGCCAAGCGTCACCTGATGGCGCAGGCTGACCTGGTCGTTCTTTGCCTGCACGACGACGCAGCGCGCGAATCGGTCGCCATGATTGACTCGCTGCCCGGCAAGAAACCAAAAATCATTGATGCATCCACCGCCCACCGCACAGCGCCAGGCTGGGTTTATGGTTTTCCTGAACTCACACCAGCGCAAGTCGCACTGGTCGCCAACGCAGACCGCGTCAGCAACCCGGGTTGCTACGCCACCGGCGCGATTGCGCTGATTCGCCCCTTGGTAGACGCAGGCTTCATAGCGCCCGATTTGGCCTTGACCCTGCCTGCCGTGAGCGGTTACTCCGGCGGCGGCCGCCAAATGATGGAGGCTTACCACGCAGGTACAGCGCCCTTGTTTGAGATTTATGGCCTCGGCCTGGAGCACAAACACCTGCTAGAGATCATGCGCTACAGCGGCCTGAAGACGCGGCCAGTCTTCATGCCGTCGGTCGGCAACTTCGAGCAAGGCATGCTGGTGCAGTTGCCGCTACACCTTGATCTGCTGCACGGCAAACCCACCGCCTCCCAGCTACAACACGCGCTGGCCCGGCACTACGTCGGTAGCGAGTGGGTCACGGTTGAGGTCGCGCCAGAATCGGGCAAGTTAGACGCACTGGCTTTGAACAACACCAACAAGATGGAGCTGCGCGTGTTCAGCAACCAGGCCTATCGCCACGCCGTGCTGATTGCGCGGCTCGACAACTTGGGCAAGGGTGCGTCGGGT
>JBCKNM010000059.1:0-9580 GCA_038902775.1 Polaromonas sp. | reverse complement strand
CGGTTATCGCTTTTGATTCCCTCAAAACCATTGTTTTAATACAAGGAGCTTTTATGAAACTTCGTCCTTTGCACGACCGCGTGATTGTCAAACGCGTGGAAAACGAAACCAAAACCGCCTCTGGCATCGTCATTCCTGACAGCGTCGCTGAAAAGCCAGACCAGGGCGAAATCCTGGCTGTTGGCCCCGGCAAAAAGAACGACAAGGGCGTGATCAGCGCCATGGCCGTCAAGGTCGGTGATCGCGTCCTGTTCGGCAAATACAGCGGCCAGACCGTCAAGGTCGATGGCGACGAACTGCTGGTCATGAAAGAAGACGACCTCTTCGCTGTTGTGGAGAAATAAAGCTACTGCGCGGCTCGCTACGCTTTCTTCCACCACAACCCCCCCCCCCCCTTATTATTTTTTGAAATTTCTGGAGAATTAACATGGCAGCAAAAGACGTCATTTTCGGCGGCGAAGCCCGCGCACGCATGGTCGAGGGTGTCAACATCCTGGCCAACGCAGTCAAGGTAACCCTGGGCCCCAAAGGCCGCAACGTGGTGCTCGAGCGCTCGTACGGCGCCCCCACCGTGACCAAGGACGGCGTGTCCGTCGCTAAAGAAATCGAACTCAAGGACAGGCTGCAGAACATGGGCGCGCAGATGATCAAGGAAGTTGCTTCCAAGACCTCTGACGTCGCTGGCGACGGCACCACCACCGCTACCGTTCTGGCCCAGGCCATCATCCACGAGGGCATGAAGTACGTTGCCGCCGGTATGAACCCGATGGACCTGAAGCGCGGTATCGACAAGGCAGTGACGGCTCTGGTCGAAGAGCTGAAAAAAGCTTCCAAGCCCACCACGACCTCGAAAGAAATCGCACAAGTTGGCGCGATCTCGGCCAACAGCGACGAAACCATTGGCAAGATCATCGCTGACGCGATGGACAAGGTCGGTAAGGAAGGCGTTATCACTGTTGAAGACGGCAAAACGCTGGAAAGCGAACTCGAGGTTGTCGAAGGCATGCAGTTCGACCGCGGCTACCTGTCGCCCTACTTCATCAACAACCCAGAAAAGCAAGTCGCGCTGCTGGAAAACCCGTTCGTGCTGCTCTACGACAAGAAGATCAGCAACATCCGTGACCTGCTGCCTATGCTGGAGCAAGTTGCAAAAGCCGGCCGTCCGCTGCTGATCGTGTCGGAAGACGTCGAAGGCGAAGCACTGGCAACGCTGGTGGTCAACAACCTGCGCGGTATTTTGAAGGTTGTGGCCGTCAAGGCTCCGGGCTTCGGCGACCGTCGCAAGGCCATGCTGGAAGACATCGCAGTGCTGACCGGCGGCAAGGTGATCGCTGAAGAAGTCGGCTTGACGCTTGAAAAAGCCACACTGGCTGACCTCGGTTCCGCCAAGCGCGTTGAGGTAAGCAAGGAAACCACCACCATCATCGACGGCGCCGGTGTCGCTGCCGACATCGAAGCCCGCGTCAAGCAAGTGCGCGTTCA
Source organism: Polaromonas sp. (assembly GCA_038902775.1). Lineage (GTDB taxonomy): Bacteria > Pseudomonadota > Gammaproteobacteria > Burkholderiales > Burkholderiaceae_C > Polaromonas. The sequence continues at coordinate 8,098 of JBCKNM010000059.1, read as the reverse complement.
AATCGAGGAAGCGACCTCAGACTACGACAAGGAAAAACTCCAGGAGCGGGTTGCAAAACTCGCTGGCGGCGTGGCTCTGATCAAGGTCGGTGCGGCTACCGAAGTCGAAATGAAGGAGAAGAAAGCCCGCGTCGAAGACGCTCTGCACGCGACCCGCGCTGCCGTGGAAGAAGGCATTGTGGCGGGCGGTGGCGTCGCGTACCTGCGCGCCCGGCAAGCCGTCGGCAAGATCAAAGGTGACAACGCCGACCAGGATCACGGCATCGCCCTAGTGCTTAAAGCGGTCGAGTCGCCGCTGCGCGAGATCGTGTACAACGCCGGTGGCGAAGCCTCGGTGGTGGTGGCTGCTGTGTTGGCCGGCAAGGGCAACTTCGGCTTCAATGCTGCCAACGACACCTATGGCGACATGATTGAAATGGGCATCCTGGACCCGACCAAGGTGACCCGTATCGCGCTGCAAAACGCGGCTTCCGTTGCTTCCCTGATGCTGACGACCGAGTGCATGGTTGCCGAGGCTCCAAAAAACGAAGCAGCTGGCGGCGGCGATATGGGCGGCATGGGTGGTATGGGCGGCATGGGCATGTAATTGCCCTGCCTGAATTTTTCAGGCACCCACAAAAACCCCCGCAAGGCGCGAGCCTTGCGGGGGTTTTATATTTGACGCTATGAATTCAATAGCTCCTAACGCCCGTATTCATTGGGCTAGAGGCCTATTTCATGAACAATTCCGTCAGTTCGGCAGCATGAAACCCGCAAAGAAGGCTGCCAGCGCCTCGTGCGCGTCCAGCGGCAACACATGGGCGATGTACTGGTCGGGGCGCACCACCACCAGTGCACCTCTTTCACGGTCAACGCCTCTAAGGTCAAAGATGTCCGGGCCGTTCTTCAGATCCGGGCAGAAGACCTTTTCATAGTCACGCAGGCCATGGCGTCCCTTGAGCGGCTGCAACAGTTCGGGCATGGAGTCAATTGCCAAGTCGGCATATCCCTGCTGGAAGATGGCCCGCAGGTCAAACACGGCATCAGGGTCCTGCCCGGGTCGCGTGAATTGGCGCACCGGGGAATGAGGTGATTCCTCCAGAAATTTGCACAGTGCGCGCACACCCACCGTCACATCCGCAGCGTCTCTCGATCCGGCAAACGCATACAACCGCCAGCGGCCATCGGCCTTGCCAACATGCCCCAGATGCACGGGCTTGGCATCGGTGATGCGTACCACGGGCGCTGAGTGAAAGCGTGTGCCAATTACGAATCCGGTCGCTAGCGGCTGGTGCGTGGCGGGGCCGCAGATGACGGACGGCGAGTAGTGCGTGCCCATGCCGGCGGTAAAGCGCCCATGCTGCTGGAAATATTTCTGGAATTCCTTCGGGTCCACACCGCCACTCTCGCTCTCAGCCTCAGTGCCCTGTTGCTTGGGGCGGTCGCTGATCATCTTCGACCACTCGCGGTCAAAGTCGATCAGCTCCTGCCCCACGGTCTGGCGCTCAGCCGTGTAGGTGTGCAGCAGTTGCGGCGTGCATTGCTTACGCAGCACGGCGGCCAGCTTCCAGCCGAGGTTAAAGGTGTCTTGCATAGAGAAGTTCATGCCCTGGCCCGCCTTCGGGCTGTGGGTGTGGCAGGCATCGCCAGCGATGAAGACGCGGGGCAGGCGTGTACCCCTGTCCTGCGGCGGCACATCGTCGTAGCTGTCGCAAATGCGCTGGCCGATCTCGTACACCGACCACCAGGCGACTTCTTTCACGTCCAGCGTGTAGGGGTGCAGGATACGCTGCGCCGCCGCGATGAGCTGGTCCAGCGAGATGTTGCGGTTGGCCACGCGCTCGTCTTCACCGAGCTTGTCCATCGTCACATACAGGCGGAACATATAACCGCCCTCGCGCGGGATCAGCAACAGGTTGCCGCCGTTGGCGGACTGCACCGCCACCTTGTAGCGGATGTCCGGGAAGTCAGTCACGGCCAGCACGTCCATCACGCCCCAGGCCTGGTTGGCCGAATCGCCCACCATGGGCAAGCCTATGGATTTGCGCACTGCGCTGTGTGCGCCGTCGCAACCCACGACATAGCGCGCACGAACCGTTTCAAGCTGGTCGGTGTGGGCGGCCTCATTGCCCAAATTTGTGCGCTCCATGCGCACCGTCACCGGGTAGTCTGATGCCTCGTGGTCTACCGACACGTCCAGCAGCTTGCGCGCGTAATGCGGCTCCAGGCGGCTGGGTGAATGGCGCATGACATCCAAATAGAAATCATGCACCCGCGCCTGGTTGAGCACGACGTGCGGAAACTCGGACAGCCCGTCCTCGGTGTCCTGCACACGGCCATGGCGGACGATTCTTTCGGGCTGCTTCTCGTCCGGTTTCCAGAAGGTCACCTCGTTGATCCAGCAGGCCTCCTTGAGCACCCGCTCGCTGAAGTTGAACGCCTCGAACATCTCCATCGTCCGGCAGGCAATCCCGTCGGCCTGCCCCAGCAGCAGCGGGCCTTCCTTCTGCTCCACGATGCAGGTGCGGATGTCGGGGAAAGCCGCCAGTTGCGCCGCCAGGGTCAGCCCGGCCGGGCCACAGCCGACGATCAGCACATCGACCTGCGTCGGGGCAGCATCCGTGTACGCCACAGCCATGGAGGAGGCAGGGAAGATGTGGGGATCGCCGGGGCGAAAGCCGTCCAGATTGAATTGCATATTTCTGTCTTATATGACTCCAAATCGACGCAGCAAACCCGCAGTGGATGCGTCAAGCCCCGAAGTGTCGCCAGTCACCAGCCTGGCCTCGATATCCTTCGCCAATAACTTGCCAAGTTCCACACCCCACTGGTCAAAACTGTTGATGCCCCAGATGGCGCCGCTGACAAACACGCGGTGTTCCTGTAGCGCGATCAACGCACCCAGACTGGCAGGCGTGAGTTCTTCAAGCAACAGGAAGGTGCTGGGCCGGTTGCCCGGAAAATGTTTGTGCCCGCCCACATCGTTTTCCCCCACCATCAATGCCTGCGCTTGGGACAGTACATTGGCCAGAAGTTTTTGTTGATGCCCTGGCAGCGTATGGGCTTGTCTTTTGACGGCGACGAATTCAACCGGCACCACAGTCGTGCCCTGATGCAGCATTTGAAAGTAGGCATGTTGGCCATTCGTGCCAGGCTCGCCCCACAGCACGGGTGATGTCTGAAAGGGAAGTGTCTGCCCACTTGCGTCAACCCGCTTGCCATTGCTTTCCATTTCCAGTTGCTGCAAATACGCCGGCAAGCGTCGCAGGGCGCTGCTGTAGGGTGCAATATTGCGGCTGCCAAAGCCGTGGAAGTTGCGGTACCAGACATCGAGCAAGCCCAAGCGCACGGGCAGACTCTGTGCCATCGGTGCAGTGCGAAAGTGCTCGTCCATCGCGTGCGCGCCAGCCAGCAGTTCACGAAAACACTTGCTGCCCACGGCCAGCGCAATCGGCAAACCAATCGCTGACCACATCGAATAACGCCCCCCCACCCAGTCCCAAAACCCGAAGCTGGTGGTGATGCCGAATTCATTGGCGGCTTTGACGTTGCTTGTCAACGCGGCGAAGTGACGGGCAAGCTCGGGACGGTCAACACCTTCCCCACCCTGCGCTTCAAACCAGTGCCTGGCCGAATGCGCGTTGGTCATGGTCTCGGCGGTGGTAAAGGTCTTGGACGCTATCAAAAACAAGGTGCTCGCGGGCTTGCACTGCGCCAGCACGCTGGCCAGTTCTTGGCCATCAACGTTAGAAACAAAATGAAAGCGCTTGGCCTTGGCCCCAAATTCAGCAAGGGCCAGTACCGCCATCTGGGGCCCCAGGTCTGAGCCGCCAATGCCGATGTTGATGATGTCGGTGATCGCATCGTCAGCTCGCATTTTTTCGGCGTAGGCCAGCATGGCATCCAGCGTGGCGTGTACCTGGGTCAATTCATTTGCTATGTTTTTAGTCGCTGTCTGAGTCTGATTTACCTGATTTGATTGGCTTGCAGCCGTATTTGATGCCTCAAAAGCAGGTTTTCGGAGCAAAAAGTGCATCGCTGCACGGTTTCCGGTGCTGTTAACCAGCTCACCGGCAAACATGGCATCGCGGTGCTGCTCAAGCTGGCACTGCACGGCGAGGTCAAACAGCAGGGACTCGGTGGCAGCGTCAATCAGGTTCTTCGACAAATCTGCAAAAACGTGTGGTGCCGGTTGGCTGAAATGCTCGAAGCGCTTGGGGTCTTGAGCGAACGCATCGCGTAAATCGAAGGCATGACCACGCTCTTTGAAAAAATCATCGAGTGCGCACCAAGCAGGTGTTTGATCGCAACGTGGTCTTTGCATGTTCAAACCGCCAGCATCAGTTGCTCAAGCTTCACCGCATCTGCTGCAAATTCGCGTATACCCTCGGCCAGTTTTTCGGTTGCCATCGCGTCTTCATTCAGGGCATAGCGAAAGCCCGCTTCATCGAAGTTCACTGCCGGCAAGTCAAGCGCTCTTGCAGTATCAGCATCCAGCGCACGGCTCAAAGGCGCACTAGATGCGGCCAGTTGCGCGAGCAAGTCGCAACTGATGGTCAGCAGGTCGCAGCCTGCAAGTGCCGTGATCTGCCCGACGTTGCGAAAGCTCGCGCCCATGACTTCGGTGGCGATGCCGAAGTGCTTGTAGTGCTGGTAAATCTCGCGCACCGACTTCACACCGGGGTCGTTTTCACCTGCGTTCTCAAGCTCAACCCACGCGGCAGCGCTTGATTTTTTATACCAGTCGTAAATCCGCCCGACGAAGGGTGAAATCAATTGCACTTTGGCTTGCCCGCAAGCAACGGCTTGGCAAAACGAAAACAGCAGCGTGAGGTTGGTGTGAATGCCGCGCTGCTCGAGCTTTTCGGCAGCCTGAATGCCTTCCCAGGTCGCCGCCACCTTGATGAGCACGCGGTCAATATGCACGCCCTCGGCCTGGTACAGCTCAATGATGCGTTCGCCGCGCGTGAAGGTGGCGTTGGCATCAAAGCTCAGGCGCGCATCAACCTCTGTAGACACGCGCCCCGGCACGATGGACAAAATCTCGCAGCCAAAACGCACCAGCAAGCGGTCCATGATTTCGTCCAGCGCCCGGCCCTTGAAGCGGCTTACCGTGCTGGCCAAAAGTGGCTGGTAATCAGACTTTTGCACCGCCTTCAAAATCAACGATGGATTGGTGGTGGCATCCTGCGGCTTGAACTGGCCTAGCTGCCTGAAATCGCCGGTATCGGCGACCACTGTTGTGATTAGTTTAAGAGCTTCGAGTTGGTTCATGTGTCTGATTATCGGAGCTAAGCCATTCTGGCCGAACTGACCGCTGCCGCCCCATGATTATCGGTGTCTGACCCCAATTAACGTACTTAGTGGACGCTTTGGGCCATCAGCTTGTTAACACTCGTTTCCATGAAAAAAGCCGCCCGAAGGCGGCTTTTTAAACTCTTTTGAGTGCGGCTGACACAAGGCCAGCCGTCCATCAGAAAGCGTGGCGCAGGCCCAGGTAGAACTGGCTGGCAGCCTGGCCCCTAGTGTTGTTAGGCGTGCCGTTCAGAGAAGGATAGAGGGCCAGGGCGTAATTGGCGTTGGCCTGGTTGTCCAGCTTGACGTAAGACACACCCAGCGAGGTGCGCTTGGACAAGTTATGGTGGTAGCCCACGGCGAGCAGCGTAGCGCCGCTGTCGATATGGGTTAGGGTCGTAGTACCGATGTTCAGCGTGGCAGCATTCGCTTTCGTGTAGGTGAACAGGAATATGCCTGCGCCCATGGGCACCATCACAGGGATGGAAAATACGCCACGACTTGTTTTATTATTAGCGCCGCCGACGGGGCCGCGTTCGACTGCCGAGTTGTTGTAGGTCAGGCCCACCGAGGCCATGCCAAAGTCGTATACGGCAAACAGCGTGTAAGCAGACTGGTCAGAACGGGTTGCGCCAGCAACGCGGGTTTCCGACGTGGCGTTCCACACCGACAGGCTGGCCTTGGCCGGGCCTTGGGCGTACTCCAGGCCGGCGTGCATGAGGCGGCCCTCGCCTGCGGCACCCACAGTACCTTCGCTACCAGCGACAAGACCAGGGGTAGGGGGGGTGAGAGCGGGGGTGAAGCCGGGGTTGGTGCTGTAGTTCAACTGGCCCGTGAAGCCAGAGAAGACAGGCGTGGTGTAACGGACCAGGTTGACCGAACGGCCGCCGCCGATTCCATCGGCTATAGCAGTACCAACACGATTAGTGACAGCATTGGTCAGTGCGGTGCTGGAGCTATTATGTGAGATAGCAAGATTGGCAACATAGTCAGAGCCCACGAACCAGTGGGTGTCCAGCTTGCCAAGCTGAACCCTGCCGAAGTTGCCGCGCAGGCCGACCCAGGTGTTGCCGCCTGCCACCACGCCGGTATTTTCGTCAGTACGTAAACGGGTCTCGATCTGGAAATCAGCGCTCAGGCCGCCGCCTAGGTCTTCCGCGCCGCTGATCGCGAAGCGTGAAGAACCGTCAGCCATGGACAGGCCACTGCCAGTGGCAGCACCAACTGCGCCGCCGGAATAGTTGGTACTTGCCACGCCGTGTTTGAGGTAGCCGGACACGGTCACGGAGGACTGAGCGTAAGCGCCACCTACAACTGCGAATGCAGCCAGAGCAACTAGGGATTTTTTCATTGAGAGTTTCTCCAAGGTTAAACATAGGGCTCCAGGATGCTTGGATCCCTAGGCCAACCTCCAATTTAGGAAGTTGCAACTATTGCACCAGAGGTCGGGAGCTTTCGCAAAGGAATTACCCTGCTAAATATATTTTCGTTGCACCGATGCAACAAAAACGCCAACGCCCTCCTTTCCGAAATGACTTCTTAGGGACTTGGAAATAGCAGAAGGGTCATCAGCTCGTCATCGCGAGGCCGCAGGCCATGGCGATCCATGGGGGCGGGCCAGCGAGGCATGGATTGCCGCCGCTGGCCGTCATTGCGAAGGCGCTGACGCTAGCGCCATGAGAGGCTGCCCCGGTTCACCTTATTTTGTTGAAAAAAAAGCCGCCGGTCCGAAGACTGGCGGCTTTTGAGCTTTACATCTCAAGCTGGCTCAAGCCAGCGTGGGATCAGAAAGCGTGGCGAATGCCCAGGTACAACTGGCTGGCATCCTGGCCAAGAGCGTTGACAGGCGTGCCGTTCAGGGCAGCCTGGGCGAACAGCCCGTAATTGGCTCCAGCCTGGTTGTCCAGCCTGGCGTATGACACACCCAGCGAGGTCCGCGTGGACAAGTTATAGTGGTAGCCCACGGAGATCAGCGTAGCGCCGGTGTTGGCTTGGGTCGTACCGTTCAGGCTGACATTATTCGCTTTCGTGTAGGTGAACGTGTATCTGCCTTTGCCCATGGGCACCATCACAGGGATGGAGAATGCGGTGCGACTTGTTTCAGCATTAGCGCCGCCGACGGGGCCGCGTTCGACTGCCGAGTTGTCGAAGGTCAGGCCCACAGTGGCCACCTTAAAGTCGTATACGCCCATCAGCGTGTAAGCAGACTGGTCGGCACGGTTTGGAACAGGTATGGTAGTAAGGCGGTTTTCCGACGTGGCGTTCCACACCGAGAAGCCGGCCGTGATCGGACCCTGGCTGTAGTTCAGGCCAGCGTGCATGGCTTGGCCCTTGCCTGCGTCACCCACAGTACCTTCGTTAATGAGGTAGTTGGTGCTGTAGTTCAACTGGCCCGTGAAGCCGGAGAAGCTAGGCGTGGTGTAACGGACCAGGTTGAGCGTACGGGCGCCGCCGGTGGCGATTGCGTTGGGACCAGTAATAGCATTGTCATTGACAAAATTGAGCAGTCCGACGCTCCAGGCCTGCAGTGCAGTAGCACCGGCGCCATGCGAGTCACTGCCCAGGCCGTAGTGGGTGTCCAGCTTGCCGAGCTGAACCCTGCCGAAGTTGCCGCGCAGGCCGACAAAGGTGTTGCCGCCTGCCACCGCGCCGGAACCTTCGTCAGGACGGAAACGGGTCTCGATCTGGAAATCAGCTCTCAGGCCGCCGCCTAGGTCTTCCGTCGCGGCGGCAATGGTGAAGCGTGAAGCACCGTCAGCCATGGACTGGCCACTGCCATTGAGGGCAGCATTAGCACTACCGGAATATGTGGTCTGTGCCACGC
>JBCKNM010000058.1:0-9656 GCA_038902775.1 Polaromonas sp. | reverse complement strand
ACACTCTGGGCGTGGGGATATAACGGCACTGGTCAGCTTGGCGACGGCACATTGGTTAATAAGAATGCGCCGGTGCAGATACCTTAGAGACCGTGAGCAATGACCGGGTAAGCCTGCCTCTGTATCGTTGAAACAGGGGTGAACCGTAACCCGGAAAGAAAAGACCGTGAGCCGTGTGAAGCAAGAGATACGGCAATAGAATAAAACAAAAACCCCCAGCTTCAAACGCGGCGGTTTGTTGCAGAAGACGGGGGGGTCAGTTCTAACATTCCAACATCTGCCTAACCCTGCATTCGAGAGGGACGCCGCAAAAGCGGGCGAGCCCCTCAATTTTACGGTTAGGCCTCTCTTGGTGTTTGCATATAGGTTTGACGGTACGTACGTTTAAGCGTACCATTAAAACTCATTTATTAGGGGTGCCAAATGAACACACTTACCGCCAGCGAAGCACGTGCGAATCTTTACCGGCTTATTGATGAGGCAGGAAAGTCTCATGAGCCAATCATCATTTCTGGAAAACGTAACAGTGCTGTCCTGCTCTCCGCAGAAGACTGGAGTGCAATTCAGGAAACGTTGTACCTGCTTGCCGTACCCGGTATGCGCGAATCCATAAAGACAGGTATGGCTGAACCTCTCGCAAAAAGTTCAAAAGAGCTTAAGTGGTGATCTGGGAAATTGTTTATGCCAAGCAAGCAATGAAAGATGCTAAGAAGCTTGCCGCGAGTGGCCTCAAGCCAAAGGCACAAGAATTGATTGCAGTGCTTGCCATCAATCCATTTCAAAATCCACCGCCCTTCGAAAAATTGGTAGGTGATCTTGCAGGTGCTTATTCGCGCCGCATAAATATACAGCACCGTATCGTGTACGAGCTATTTACCAAAGAAAGAATCGTTCGTGTCCTGCGGATGTGGACACACTATGAATGAGCTGGCTAACCCGGCGCTCAAGAGGGACTCGCCCAACCAGCTAAGGTCATGAACGTTTCGCCTGCGAAAAAATCAAGTTACTAATCGGCTAAAAGTGAGCCTTCAGCTTGGCAGCCGACTGCGATCATCCCCACACCACAGACCGCATCGAAATCGACCCCATCTGAAAGCTGGTGTTGAAAAACCGCATCGGTTCGCCGCTATCAACCGCAGCGGCGGTGTACAGCAGCGGCAGGTAGTGCTCGTGCGTGGGGTGCGCCATCTTGGCGACCTGGCCGAGCTTCAGGAAGTTCTGCAAGGCATCCAGGTTGCCTTGCTGGATGTAGCCGCCAATCGTCTGGTCAAACTCCAGCGCCCAGTCAAAGGCCTGGTTGCCGGTAGCGCCGCGCTGCATCTGGCGCAGATTGTGGACGATGTTGCCGCTGCCCACAATCAGCACGCCGCGATCGCGCAGGCTTTTAAGTTGTTTTGCCAGTGCGTAGTGGTCTTCAGGCGGGCGACTGTAGTCTATGCTGAGTTGCAGGACCGGGATGTCCGCTTTGGGGAACATGGGCTTGAGCACCGACCAGGCACCGTGGTCCAGGCCCCATTCAGTCATGTCCAGACCAAGGGGCTGTGAGCCGCGCTGCTTGACTATCTGGCTGATGACCTGCGCCGCTGCCGCATCGCCAGGTGCCGGGTATTGCTCATCAAACAGCTCCTGCGGGAAGCCGCCAAAGTCGTGGATGGTTTTGGGCTTGTCCATGCCCGTGAGCCACCAGCCTTCGGTCAGCCAGTGCGCCGAGATGCACAGTATCAGTTGCGGCATCGGCATTTTTGAGCCAAACTCAGCGCCCAAGGCCTGCCAGCTGCGGCGGTATTCGTTGTCGCCAATGGCATTCATGGGGCTGCCATGGCCGATGAACAACACTGGCAGTCTTTCAGATTTTTTAAGCGCGGCAATGCTCTCGATGGAGGCACTAGCATTGATATCAAGCATAGGCTGATTTTCCTTGGGTGGGCTGAGGGCTAGGCGGCGGTGTTTGCCGCACCTGCTATATTGCACTGCACCATTTGATTTTATATTGTCACCGCCAACCGGCCAGCCAAAGGTTTTTTACCCATGCTTTATCAATTCTATGAAACCCAGCGCAGGCTGATGGAGCCGTTTGTTGATTTTGCACAGGCGGCTTCAAAAATTTATAGCAATCCACTATCGCCCATGGGCCAAAACCCGTTTGCCCAGCGCGTGGCAGCCGCCTACAGCTTGCTTTACCGCCTCGGCAAGGATTACGAAAAACCAGCCTTTGGCATCCAGACGATTGATGTTGACGGCACCAGCATCGCCATCCATGAGCGGGTTGAAATCGACAAGCCGTTTTGCGAGCTGCGCCGCTTCAAGCGCTTCTCCGACGACACCAACACCCTGGTCAAGCTCAAGGGCCAGCCTGCGGTGCTGATCGTCGCGCCGCTCTCGGGCCACTACGCCACGCTGCTGCGCGACACCGTTAAAACGATGCTGAAAGAGCATAAGGTCTACATCACCGACTGGAAAAACGCACGTACCGTGCCCTTGTCTGATGGCGCGTTTCACCTCGACGACTATGTCAACTATGTGCAGGAGTTCATCCGCCACCTGCAAGCGAAGTACGGCAACTGCCACGTCATCAGCGTATGCCAGCCCACCGTGCCGGTGTTTGCGGCGGTGTCACTGATGGCCTCGCGCGGCGAGACCACGCCACTGTCCATGGTCATGATGGGCGGCCCGATTGATGCACGCAAGTCGCCCACCGCCGTCAACAACCTAGCCACTACCAAGCCCTATGAGTGGTTTGAAAACAATCTGATCTTCCGCGTACCGAGCAACTTTGCAGGCGCAGGCCGCCGCGTGTACCCCGGCTTTTTGCAGCACACCGGCTTTGTGGCCATGAACCCGGACCGCCACGCCAGCAGCCACTTTGACTACTTCAAAGACCTGATCAAAGGCGACGATGCCAGCGCCGAAGCGCACCGCACGTTTTACGACGAGTACAACGCCGTGCTCGACATGGATGCCGACTACTACCTGGAAACCATCAAGACGGTGTTCCAGGAGTTCAAGCTCGTCAATGGCATCTGGGATGTGCTGTCGGTCGAGGGCAAAGCCGAACGTGTCAAACCTGGCGACATCAAGACCACAGCGGTGATGACGGTTGAGGGCGAGCTAGACGATATCTCCGGCTCAGGTCAAACCAAAGCCGCGCTTGAGATGTGCAGCGGCGTGGCCGCCAGCCAGAAGACGCACTTTGAAGTAAAAGGTGCAGGTCACTACGGCATCTTCAGCGGCAGGCGCTGGCGCGACATGGTCTACCCGGCGGTCAAGGCCTTTATTTTTGACCACAACAAGGCCGCAGCAAGGCCGGCGACCACGTGCGCAGCGGCCAAAGCAACGCGCAGAAAATAATGTGATGCCTGCCTATCCGCTGGTCAATATTCAGCTGACCAACACCGCGCTGGCCAGCCGCATACTCGCCGCATTGCCACAAACGCAATGCACACGTTGCGGCTACCCGGACTGCGCAGCTTATGCAGATGCCATTGCCACAGGCGCAGCCAGCGTCAACCAGTGCCCGCCCGGCGGCGCAGAAGGCATAGAGCGCCTGGCAGCCATCACAGGCGCCTTGCCAAGCGCCCTGAACCCGGCCAACGGCACAGAAGGCCCACGCTCGGTAGCGGTCATCGACGAGGAATGGTGCATAGGCTGCACGCTGTGCCTCCCGGTCTGCCCGACGGATGCTATTCTGGGCAGCAACAAAATGATGCATACCGTCATCGAGACATCTTGCACCGGTTGCGAGCTGTGCATTAGCGCTTGCCCGGTGGACTGCATCAGCCTTGAAAACGTCACCGGGGACAGAACCGGCTGGGCCGCCTGGTCACAGGCACAAGCCGATCTGGCGCTTTCTCGCTATGCTTTTCATAGCGAGAAAGCGCAGCGGGAAAAGCTTGAGAATGACGAAAACCTTGAAAAAAAGGGGCTGGAGAAACTCTCCGACCGCCCCGCCCATGCATTGCACACGGACCCGGTGGTGCTGGAAAAAAACGCGCCATCATCGAAGCCGCCCTGGCGCGGGCTCGGGAGCGACGAGCCACGCCTCGGTAGCACGGCAGGTCCAGCAGACCTCACCCCAGCGCGTCGTTCACTTGTTCATGAAACTCCGCCAGGCTGACGGCGTTGCCGATTTCGCGTGGCAGCGCGTCGCGCACCGAGAAGACGCCCAGAATCTTCGAGCCCGCGCCCACGATGGGCAGATGCCGAAATCCACGCTCGATCATGATGAGCACCGCGTCCGACACCAGCGTTTCCGGCGCGACGCAATAAGGGTTGCGCGTCATGACTTCCGACACCTGGGTTTTCTCGGGATTGAGCGCCTTGGCCAGCACCCGCGTCATCAGGTCGCGCTCGGTGACGATGCCCAATAAGGCTCCCTGCGTGTCCATGATCAACACACTGCCACAGTTGGCACGGGTCATGATGCAGGCCGCCTCCCAGACGCTGGCGTGCGGGCCCAGGCTGAGGACATGCTTTTGGGAGATGGATTGGAAAACGGTGCGTTCCGGCATGATGGCGACCCCTTTCAAGTGATGATGTGAACCCTGCTCCCCTGCCCTACTTCGCAAGCTAACGCAGAGCGGCGTTGATTTGTTCCAGCTCCCTGGCGCCGGGGCAAAGCTGCGCGGCCCCCAGGGTGTTGAGCGGCTTGTCGCTGGTGTTCATTGCGCTATGCAAATCGGTCGCCAGCGGGTCCAGGTAGAGTAGGCCCGTGACGATCTCGCCGCGCACCTGGTGCGTCTGCATGTAGCTCATGGCGGCGTAGCGGTCGCTAGGGTCGTATTCCGGGTGCAGCTTGCGCAGGCGCAGCATGGAGCCATCGTGCTGTAGCACGTCCACCACCTCGCCCGGGGCGTAATCTGTGGTGATCTCGCTGCGAAACGGGATGAAGTCGATGCGGCTGACCGACTCGTTATGCTCGCGCACATAGTCGTAGCTCTTGGTGCTGCCCGCATGGTTGTTAAAAGCCACGCAGGGGCTGATGATGTCAATGAAGGCCGCGCCGCCATGGCCGATGGCGCCCTTGATGAGGGGCACCAGTTGCGCCTTGTCGCCAGAAAAGCTGCGCGCCACATAGGTGGCCCCCAGTTGCAGGGCTAGGCCCACCAGATCGACCGGGCTGTCGCTGTTGATAACGCCCTTCTTGCTCTTGGAGCCCCGGTCGGCCGTGGCGGAAAACTGCCCCTTCGTCAGGCCATAGACGCCGTTGTTTTCCACGATGTAGGCCATGCGCACGCCGCGGCGCATGGCATTGGCGAATTGCCCCAGGCCAATGGATGCCGAGTCGCCGTCGCCCGAGACCCCCAGATACAGCAAGTCGCGGTTCGCCAGGTTGGCCCCGGTCAGCACCGAGGGCATGCGGCCATGCACGGTGTTAAAGCCGTGCGAGGCACCCAGAAAATAGTCCGGCGTCTTGGAACTGCATCCAATGCCGGACAGCTTGGCAACGCGGTGCGGTGCTATGTCCAGCTCCCAGCACGCCTGGATGATGGCTGCAGAAATCGAGTCGTGCCCGCAGCCGGCGCACAGGGTGGAGATGCGGCCTTCATAATCACGGCGGGTGTAGCCAACCTTGTTGACCGTCAGCGAGGGGTGATGCAGTCGGGGTTTGGCGAGGTAGGTCATGCGAGCTCCTTAAGCCGGGGCAATGCATCGGCCTGAGGCGCTGCCGGTTGCACGTTTTGGCGAATGGCGCGGGTGATGAAGCGCGCGGTAATCGGGGTGCCGTCATAGTGCAGCACGCGCACCAGCCGTGCCGGAGCTATGTCCAGCTCATTGATCAACATCGAGCGCATTTGCGCGTCGCGGTTTTGCTCCACCACAAACACCTTGTCATGCTCGGCGATGAAGCGGCTTACAGACTCGGAGAACGGAAACGCCCGCAGCCGCAGGGCATCCACATGCACGCCCTCTTCGTCCAGCACGTCCAGCGCCTCGCGCATGGCCGGGCTGGTGGAGCCAAAGTAGATCACGCCCAAAGAAGTTTTTTGCGCGGCGTTGCGCAACACCGGCTGCGGCACCAGGTCGGCGGCGGTTTTGAACTTGCGCAGCAAGCGCTCCATGTTGTAGATATAGTCCGGACCGCGTTCGGAATAGCGGGCATACGGGTCGCGGGTGGTGCCGCGCGTGAAATAACTGCCCTTGGTCGGATGGGTGCCGGGCAGCGTGCGCCACGCAATGCCGTCGCCGTCCACGTCCTTGTAGCGGCCAAAGTCCTTGCCGGCTTCGAGCTCGGCCGCCGTCATGACCTTGCCGCGGTCGTAGTCGCGCGCATCGTCCCAGACAAAGGGTTTGCACAGGCGCTGGTTCATGCCGATGTCCAGATCGCTCATCAGAAAAATCGGGGTTTGCAGCCGATCCGCCAAATCCAGTGCGGCTGCGGCGTGTTCAAAACACTCGTGCGGGTCCTGCGGAAACAGCAGCACATGCTTGGTGTCGCCGTGCGAGGCATAGGCGCAGGAAAGCAGGTCCGACTGCTGGGTGCGGGTGGGCATGCCGGTGGACGGCCCGCCACGCTGCACGTTGATGATGGTCACCGAAATTTCGGCAAAGTAGGCCAGACCTATGAACTCGGTCATCAGCGAAATGCCGGGACCGGAAGTGGCGGTGAAAGCGCGCGCGCCGTTCCAGCCTGCGCCCACGACCATGCCAATGGCGGCCAGTTCGTCTTCGGCTTGCACGATGGCGTAGTTTTGCCGGCCGGTCGCGGGGTCCACCCGGTACTTGTCGCAGTACTTCTGAAACGCCTCCGGCATCGAAGAGGAGGGCGTGATGGGATACCATGCGGCCACCGTGGCCCCGCCATAAATGCACCCCAGTGCAGCAGCACTGTTGCCGTCGATAAAAATTTGATCCCCGACCTTGTCAGACTTGCGCACGCGAATGCCCAGCGGCGCGTCGAAGTGCTCTTTCACAAAGTCCCGCCCCAGATGCAGGGCTCGGATGTTGGAGTCCAGCAGCCGCTCCTTACCCTTGTACTGCTCGGAAAAGAGCTTTTCAAAGACATCCGCATCCATGTCCAGCAGCACGGACAGGGCGCCGACGTAGATGATGTTCTTGAACAACTGGCGTTGCCGGGGGTCAGAGTACGCGGCATTGGTGATTTCCGTGATCGGCACGCCCATGACATGCACATCGTCGCGAAACTTGGACGGCAGCAGGGGCCGCGTGCTGTCATAAAACAGGTAGCCGCCGGGCTCGATCTCAGCCACGTCCGCGTCCCAGGTCTGCGGATTCATGGCCACCATCATGTCCACGCCGCCGCGTCGGCCGGAATAACCCTTTTCACAGACCCGCGCTTCATACCAGGTCGGCAAGCCCTGAATGTTGCTGGGAAAGATGTTGCGCGGGCTCACTGGCACGCCCATGCGCATTACCGCCTTGGCAAACAGCTCGTTGGCCGAGGCCGAACCGGAGCCGTTGACGTTGGCAAACTTGATAACAAAATCGTTGATGGCTTCGATGCGTTTCATGCTTGATTCCTATTGCAGTTGAGGACAGAACTTGCTCGCTGCGCGTAGCTAGTACTGCGACTCGGAAATAAGGAAACATGAAAACGCGTCTTTTCCCGCCCGGCGTTGTTGCTCGTCGTTGCCATAGCTACGGCTATGTCGCCTCCTCACGCCTAGCCGGACGGGAAAATCCATCGTTTTCATTTTGTTCCCCTATTTCCGAGTCGCAGTACTAGGTCTGTCCCGCAAAGTTTCAGGATGCGATTTGCGGCTGTCGCGACAGCCTGGTCCGGCCTGCGTCGGGTTCAACAGGAACTTCTGCATGTCCCAGGCGCCCGTCGGGCAACGCTCCGCACACAGGCCGCAGTGCAGGCAGACGTCCTCGTCCTTCACCATGACGTGCCCGGTCTTGAGCTCAGCGGAGACATACAGGTCCTGCGCCAGGTTCAGCGCCGGGGCCTTCAGGCGCGTGCGCAAATCGGCCTCTTCACCGTTGGTGGTGAAGGTGATGCAGTCCATCGGACAGATGTCCACGCAGGCATCACATTCGATGCAGGTGTCGCGGTTGAATACCGTCTGCACATCGCAGTTCAGGCAACGCCCGGCCTCCTTGAAGGCCGTCGCCGCGTCAAAGCCCAGCTCTACCTCCACGCGTATGTTTGCCAGCGCAATTTCGGCCTTGGCCCAGGGCACCTTGAAGCGGGCATCGTTGGAGGTGTCGTTGTCGTAACTCCACTCATGAATACCCATCTTGGTGGACATCAAATTGGTCATCGGGTCGGGTCGTCGGTGGATGTCTTCACCATTGAGTAAACAATCGATCGACACCGCTGCCTCATGCCCGTGTGCCACCGCCGTGATGATGTTCTTGGGTCCGAAGGCCGAGTCGCCGCCAAAAAACACGTTGAGCAGGCTGGACTGGAACGTCTGCTTGTCGAGTACGGGCAGGCCCCACTCATCAAAGCTGATGCCGCTGTCGCGCTCAATCCACGGAAAGGCGTTTTCCTGGCCCACGGCGATCAGCACCGCATCACATTCGACCAGCACGTCGGGTTCACCAGTGGCGACCAGGCTGCGTTTGCCTTTGACGTCATAAACCGCCTTGACCACTTCAAAGGTCATGCCGGTGAGCTTGCCGCCGCTGTGCTCAAAAGACTTGGGCACATGGAAGTTAATGATGGGAATGCCCTCGTGCTGGGCGTCTTCCTTCTCCCAGGGCGAGGCTTTCATTTCGTCGAAACCGCTGCGCACAATCACTTTCACGTCACTGCCGCCCAGGCGCCGCGCCGAGCGGCAGCAGTCCATCGCCGTGTTGCCGCCACCGAGCACAATCACGCGCTGGCCGATCTGCGTGATATGACCGAAGGACACCGAGGCCAGCCAGTCAATGCCGATGTGGATGTTCTCGCTGATATCCTTGCGGCCCGGAAGATGGAGGTCCCGCCCGCGGGGCGCGCCGCAGCCGACGAATATCGCGTCGTAGCCTCCGTTCGTTTTATCTTTCAGCAAGTCTTTCATCGACTCGATGCGTTGGCCGCTTTTGAACTGCACGCCCAAATCCAGGATGTAGCCGGTTTCTTCGTCGATCACCGACTCGGGCAGCCGAAACCGCGGGATCTGCGTGCGGATGAAGCCGCCGGCTTTGGCCTCGCCGTCAAACACCGTCACCTCGTAACCCAGCGGCGCCAGATCGCGCGCCACCGTCAGCGATGCCGGGCCGGCACCTATGCAGGCAATGCGTTTGCCATTTTTCGGTGCCAGCTTGGGCATGCGCTGGCGGACATCGTTTTTCATGTCGGCCGCCACGCGCTTGAGCCGGCAAATTGCTACCGGTTCCGGCAGAACTGAGCCCCCAGGGGCTTTGCCCCGGCCCCCCGAGGGGGCGCTTCCGCCTTGGGGCGGCCCGGCGTCGGGGCCATTGTTCTCCTCGACGCGGCTGCGCCGACAGGCCGGCTCACAGGGCCGGTCACAAGTGCGGCCCAATATGCCGGGAAAAACATTGGACACCCAGTTGACCATGTAAGCGTCGGTGTAACGACCCTGGCCGATCAGGCGTATGTATTCGGGAACAGGTGTGTGGGCCGGACAGGCCCACTGACAATCGACGACCTTGTGAAAGTACGAGGGGTGGGCTACGTTGGTTGGCTGCAAAAGGGGGTCTCCGGTGAGCTGATCGAGGCTGCACCGCAGCAACGGTCAAGGGGTAAG
>JBCKNM010000057.1:0-10327 GCA_038902775.1 Polaromonas sp. | reverse complement strand
CTGTCTTTGGACGGCGCAGGCCCGATGCAGACCGACTCATCGGCCAGCTTGATGTACTTGGCCTCGCGGTCGGCCTCTGAATACACCATCACGGCCTTGATGCCGAGCTCCCGGCAGGCACGCTGGATTCTCAAGGCGATCTCGCCGCGGTTGGCGATCAGTATTTTTTTAAACATGGGTCGGCAATCCGTCTGGTCAGTCTTGGGATGGGACGGAACCCGCTTACTCGATCATGAACAGCGGCTGTCCATACTCCACGGCCTGGCCGCTTTCGCACAGGATACGGGTGATCGTGCCAGACTTGTCGGCCTCGATTTCATTGAGGATTTTCATCGCTTCAATGATGCAGATCGTCTCGCCTTCCTTGACCACGCTGCCGACTTCAATGAAAGATTTGGCACCGGGGCTAGCCGAGCGGTAAAACGTGCCAACCATCGGCGACTTGACGGCATGGCCAGTGGGTGCCTCTGCCACAGGCACGACGGGTGCGACTGCCACCGCTGCGGGAGCTGCTACCATGGCCACGGCAGGTTGCTGCATCACCAGAGGCGCAGCGCTGGATTTAACGATGCGTATCTTGCCTTCAGCTTCGGTAATCTCAAGTTCCGACACATTGGACTCTGATACAAGGTCAATCAGCGTCTTGAGTTTTCTTAAATCCATGGTGTTGTCTCCAACGACGGTTTTGCGAATGCCTGGGCACTGGTCAGCAGCTTTTCACCAAGTTTCGTTATCTGAATGCTTAATGAAAGCTTCTGGGCGTTAAAGCATTTATCGGGTGCCTAAATGGCAAATCGGACAATAGTTTTTTTACCGATCAATCCGGGAAGACGCAGAGTGTACATCAAGCAGTTGCGCTTGAAAGCAAAAAATAGTTCACTGATTTGATTTATAAAGCCGCTTTTAATCCACAGTAATAGCTTTATTAACGCTATTTAAATACATTTAACGGAAGTTATGGAAATTGACTTCCGCAAACCCTATTTCAGCGCCGCCCAAAGCTTCAAGTCGTCCGGCGTGACCTTGCCCGTCTTGCGATGCAGCAATTGTCCGGAGCCGCTAAACACCACGGTGAAGGGCAAGCTCCCGGTGGCATTGCCCAGCGATTTGCTCAGTTCAGTACCGCTCAAGCCCGCCATGCCGACCGCAAACCCCAACGGTTTCGCCTGTAGCCATTTGCGCACGGCGCTGGGCTGGTCTACCGCCAGACCGAGTACCTGCCAGTTATTGCCCTTGTTGGCGCTATAAAAGCTGTCGATCAGGGGTAGCTCTTCAATGCAGGGCGGGCACCAGGTGGCCCAGAAATTAACCAGCAGGGGCTTGCCACGAAAGCCGCTCATGGCGAGTACTTTGCCGTCTGGCGTATCAAAACTCAAATTCCAGAACGGGTCTACCTGTTGCAGCGGCGTTGGATGCGACCGGCTTTTCCACCAGGCTGCACCTGCCCCCGCCAAGCCAGCGGCTGCGGCAGCACCGCCGTAAAGTATTTTTCTACGTTTCATTTTTCAATCTCCGGGGCGTTTTGTGTATTTTGCATGGTCAGGAGAATCAATTTTTGCACGGCCGGGATATTGCCTCGCGGCGTGCGCCCCTTGGCATCGGCTCTCAAAGCGCCGCGCAAATCGTCGTGGTCATAAACCATGTAGTGAACACCCACATGAACACTCAGTGGTTTGCAAAGGCTGCTCAAACTCAAGGCCTCGACATCGCCGCCGGTAAAGCCCTTGACGGTGCGCGGCTCATAGTCTGCATTGTGCTCTATCAAGGCAATTTCCGCCGACTTGGGGTCATCGCAAAACAACTGGATATAAATGTCAGACAGCTTTGTCGCCGTGCCGTGCCAGACCGCCCCGGTCAAATAGGGCCGGAAAGCGGCCATGCGCTGCATCCAGATCAGCGCCAGCTCACGCAAAGCGGCCAGCTCAAACGGCTGGGTTTCTGCGCAAAACACCGCAATGTATTCACGCACCGCAGCGTCGATCAAATCGTTAGCGGGCAGCTCGGTGCGCGCGGGCAGGCCCAACTGCTTAACCGCGCGGCGCTTGGCGGGGCCGTATTCAAGGCCCTCTTCTACGACCAAAGCGGCGGCAGTGGCGGCGATTTCAGATTGAAGAGTGTTCACGTTGATATAGGCAAGGCAGCTCGCTAAAAGCAACTGGGCAGTTTAGGCTAAAGCAAGGCAGCACACTTCCCTCAATAGTTTCGTGGTCTGCGCATAACGCATTCAGTTAGCCGCAAGCGGCTTAAGGCAAAATCTGGCGCTTGAGACTGGAGACAACGTGACCGATTCACTAAAACAAAAAGCACCGCCGCTTCAATGGCGTGTGGGGTTGATCCACGCCAATTTTGATGCCCTAATACGGCTGTAGCCCAATCAATACGGGTGTGACCAGCTACGTTTTTAATAGCAAATTAATTCACTCCATCAAACCATGACCCCTCACCCACGCGTTCGCTTTGAAGCACTTCGGCAGTTCATCACCCAAGCCATGGCGCAATTGGGCCTGCCTACAGACGACGCCGCCACCGTGGGCCGCTTGATGGCTGAGGCGGAGCTGCAAGGCTCTGATGGCCACGGTGTGATTCGCCTGCTGCCCTATGCGCGTCGCATTCGCGCAGGCGGCCTGAACCTCAAACCTAACATCACCGTGGTGCAAGAGCGCCCCGGCATGGCGCTGCTCGATGGTGACAACGGCATGGGCCATGTGGTGATGCAGCGTGCCGCACATATGGCCATTGAAAAGGCCAAGGTTTGCGGCATAGGCTGGGTGGGCTCGCGCCTGTCCAACCACGCCGGGCCTGCATCGCTGTACGCCCGCATGCCGATGGCGCACAACATGATTGGGCTGTACTTTGCAGTCGGTAACGCCAACCACTTGCCGCCCTGGGGCGGACTGGACATGCTGCTGTCCACCAACCCGATTGCCGTGGCCGTACCTGCGGGGCAAGAGCCGCCCGTGGTGCTGGACATGGCGACCACCGTGGCCGCTTACGGCAAAGTCAAAGCCAAAGCGCAAAAGGGCGAGATGATGCCCGAAGGCTGGATGATTGACCGCACGGGCGCGCCGCTGCTAGACCCCAAGCGCGCCGACGAGGGCTTCTTGCTGCCGATTGGTGGCTACAAAGGCTACGGCCTGTCGCTCATCGTCGGCCTGTTGGCTGGCACGCTCAATGGCGCAGCCATGGGCAAAGCGGTGATTGACTTTAATAAAGACGAGCGCAGCACCACCAACACCGGCCAAGCCATCATGGCGATTGATTTGTCGGCTTGGGGCGATGTCGATGCCTTCAAAGCCCGGGTTGATACGCTGGTGCGCGAGCTGCGCGGCAGCGAGCGCATGCCGGGGGTTGATCGCATCTGGCTGCCCGGCGAGCAAAGCCACGCCAAGCGAGAAGCGAACCTGGTAAGCGGCATCGCCCTGCCCCCTGCACTGCTGGCGCAGCTCGATGCGTTTGCGCTCGATGCTGGCATCGCGACCTTGCAGCGCGAATAAGTCGAACCAATCAAAAAATCCCTGCCATGCACATACACATACTCGGAATTTGCGGCACCTTCATGGGTGGCCTGGCGGCGCTGGCGCGGGAAGCCGGCCACAAGGTAACGGGTTGCGACACCGGCGTCTACCCGCCCATGAGCAACCAGTTGCGCGCCCTCGGCATTGAGCTGATTGAAGGTTACGGCGCTGACCAGATGGCGTTTGAGCCGGATGTGTTTGTGATTGGCAATGTCGTCTCGCGGGCCCGCTTGCCCGATGGCACTGCCAAATACCCTTTAATGGAAGCCATACTCAATAGCGGCAAGCCTTACACCAGCGGCCCGCAATGGTTGTCCGGCCATGTGCTGCACCACCCCACGCACCACGCTACCGGCCCACGCCATGTGCTGGCGGTGGCTGGCACCCACGGTAAAACGACGACGACGGCGATGCTGACGTGGATACTTGAAAGCGCAGGTTTGCAGCCCGGCTTTCTCGTCGGCGGTGTGCCGCTTAACTTTGGCGTATCGGCGCGGCTCGGCGAAGGCAATACCTTCGTCATCGAGGCCGACGAATACGATACGGCGTTTTTCGACAAGCGCAGCAAGTTCGTCCACTACCGGCCACGCACCGTCATACTGAACAACCTGGAATTCGACCACGCCGATATTTTTGATGACTTGGCAGCGATTGAAAAGCAGTTTCACCACCTGATCCGCACCGTGCCATCAACAGGCCGCGTCGTCGTCAACGCACAAGAAGCCAGCCTGCAGCGCGTGCTGGCCAAGGGCTGCTGGAGTGAGCAGGTACTTTTCGGCAACAGCACTCCGCACCACAACGGTTTTACGGCTGAGGGCGAGCCGCATGACTTCACCGTCCTGAAAGCCGGCAAAGTCGTCGGGCGGGTTCAGTGGGCTGTCAGCGGTATGCACAACCAGCTCAATGCACTCGCGGCGATTGCCGCCGCAGAACACGTAGGCGTTGCGCCTATGGTTGCTGTTAGCGCGCTGGGCAGCTTTCAAAACGTCAAGCGCCGCATGGAAGTTGTGGGTGTTGTCAAAGCAGCGGGCGGCGACATCACCGTCTATGACGACTTCGCGCACCACCCCACCGCCATCCACACCACGCTAGACGGCCTGCGCCGCCAGCTCAAAAGCGCGAACAAGGCAAGCGAACGCATACTCGCCATCTTCGAGCCGCGCAGCAACACCATGAAGCTGGGCAGCATGACAGCGCAACTCCCCTGGAGCTTAGAAGCTGCAGACCTGGCCTTTTGCCATGCCGGCGGACTCGACTGGGACGCACGCGCCGCGCTGGCTCCCATGGGCGAGCGCGCGCAGGTAGCGAACACGATTGACGAGCTGGTCGCGCAGGTCAAAGCCGCAGCTAGGTGCGGCGACCATTTGCTGTGCATGAGCAACGGCGGTTTTGGCGGCATTCACGCCAAACTGCTGGATGTGTTGAAGACGTAACGCCTGCTAGTCGCTATTAATTTAGTAGCTGGTAACACCCGTGAGTATTGGGATGCAGCCATTTTTAGCCATAAAAAATGGCCTAGAACAGTGGAAAATCAGGTTCTTGCAGACAATCAGCTGCGGATAAGGGCGTTTTCAGTAGCTGACACCGAGTGCAGCCACATCCACATGCACGACGGGCTTGCCCAGTGCGGCGCTGGTGGCTCTGGCAAATTCTTGTGCCCACTTTGGATCATTGAATTTCGCCATGCCGCCCGCCTGGGCCACGACCACGATCTTGTCGGCCGTCAGCAGCTTGCCGGTGGGCCGCAGCGGCTCGCAGCCCATCTGGGTGAACTGGTCGTCCAGCCACCAGCGGGCCACGTTGTGCGGCATGGGCTGGACTTCGTTCAGGTCTATCCGCACGGGCGGCAAGCCCTTGAACGTCACTCTGATTTCACTGCGCATGATGTGCTCCTTGCAGCGTTAATGCTGTTAGCCAGATAGTCCGCTACTTGCAGGACTATGGGCATTCGCAGAAACCCGAGTAAGCGCCTACTTTTTCACCCTGCGGGCCACAACGGCATGCGACAGGGTGTCCAGCACAGCCAGCGAGTCGCCCCACGACAGGCAGGCATCGGTGATGCTCTTGCCGTACTCGAGCTTGCTGGCGTCGTCCTTGCCTGGCGTGAACTTCTGCGCGCCGGCGTTGAGGTGGCTTTCAACCATCAGGCCGAACACCTGGTGCGAGCCGCCTGATACTTGGCCGGCAATGTCGCGCGCCACATCGACCTGCTTTTCATGCTGCTTGGGGCTGTTGGCGTGGCTGCAATCGACCATCAGCCTAGCGGGCAGTTTGGCTGCAGCCAGTTCTTTGCAGGCCGCGGCTACGCTGGCCGCGTCGTAGTTAGGCGCTTTGCCGCCGCGCAAAATCACGTGGCAATCCGGGTTGCCGTTGGTCTGCACCACGGCGACCTGGCCGTTTTTATGCACCGACAAAAAGTGGTGGCCGCGCGCTGCTGCCTGAATGGCGTCGGTGGCGATACGGATGTTGCCATCGGTGCCGTTCTTGAAGCCTATGGGTGCAGACAGGCCCGATGCCAGCTCACGGTGTACCTGGCTTTCAGTGGTGCGCGCACCAATCGCGCCCCAGGCAATCAAATCGCCAATATATTGGGGTGAGATCACGTCCAGAAATTCACTCCCCGCCGGCAGGCCAAGGCGGTTGATCTCGATCAGCAACTGGCGCGCGATGCGCAGGCCTTCGTCAATGCGAAAGGTTTCATCAAGGTAGGGGTCGTTGATAAGCCCTTTCCAGCCAACCGTGGTGCGCGGTTTTTCGAAGTAAACGCGCATCACGATTTCCAGCGTGCCAGCGTATTTTTTGCGCTGCTCCATCAAGCGCTTGGCATATTCAAGCGCGGCTTGCGGGTCGTGAATCGAGCAGGGCCCCATCACCACCAGCAAGCGGTCATCAATACCCACCATGATGTTGTGGATGTTCTGGCGGGTGTGGATGATGAGGGACTCAACCGTCGTGCCGCGAATCGGGAAGAAGCGGATCAAATGCTCGGGAGGGGGTAGCACGGTGATGTCCTTGATACGTTCGTCGTCGGCCTGACTGGTGCGGTCGATGGGGTGGGCTCCGGGTGGATACCAGGCATCGGTGGCGTTAGCTGGACGGGCAGACGAAGGGGCGTTCGCATGGGTGGACGGTGTGGTCATCGTGGGCTCCTGAAGAAAATAAAAATCAAAATATCAAAAAAAAACCGCCGGGATTTGAGTCCGGCGGTGCGAAGTGAGGTTGCGGTTTACTTACGCGCTTGCCTCTCGTCCACCGGGGACCGAGAAATAAAAGCTAAAGTAAAACCAAGCGCGCTGCATGGCTTGCAATGTAGCACAGGTTTTTGACACGGCCATTTTCAAGCGGTGCCGCCCACCGTTAGCCCGTCTATGCGCAGCGTCGGCTGGCCGACACCCACGGGCACGCTCTGGCCTTCCTTGCCGCAGGTGCCGACACCGCTGTCGAGCTGCATGTCGTTGCCCATCATGGTCACGCGGGTCAGCACGTCCGGGCCGTTACCGACAATCGTTGCGCCCTTGACCGGGTACAAAATTTTACCGTTCTCGACCCAGAAGGCTTCGCTGGCCGAGAATACAAACTTGCC
This sequence comes from Polaromonas sp., assembly GCA_038902775.1. Lineage (GTDB taxonomy): Bacteria > Pseudomonadota > Gammaproteobacteria > Burkholderiales > Burkholderiaceae_C > Polaromonas. The sequence continues at coordinate 3,229 of JBCKNM010000057.1, read as the reverse complement.
CGAGGTGATGTCCACCTGACCGCCGCCGAAGTTGGTCGCGTACAGGCCCTTCTTGATGCTGGCCACGATCTCTTCAGGCTCTTTGTCGCCACCCAACATGTAGGTGTTGGTCATGCGCGGCATCGGTACATGGGCGTAACTTTCGCGGCGGGCGTTGCCGGTGGGCTTGACCTTCATCAGACGGGCATTGAGCGAGTCCTGGATGTAGCCCTTGAGGATGCCGTCTTCGATCAGTACATTGCGCTGGCTGGCGTTGCCTTCATCGTCTACGTTCAATGATCCACGGCGGTCGGCAATCGTGCCGTCATCCAGCACGGTCACGCCCTTGGCTGCGACGCGCTGGCCGATTTTGCCGGCAAAGGCACTCGACCCCTTGCGGTTGAAGTCACCTTCCAGACCGTGGCCAATCGCTTCATGCAGCAAGACACCGGGCCAGCCGGAGCCAAGCACTACCGTCATCTCACCAGCGGGTGCAGGGCGCGCTTCTAAGTTGGTCAGCGCGGCCTTGACCGCATCGTCCACGTACTGCGCAATCTGTGCGTCGTCAAAATAAGCCAGACCAAAACGACCACCACCGCCGGCAGAGCCGACTTCGCGGCGGACTTTGCCAGCCACTTTTTTCTCGGCAATCACCGTCACACTCAGGCGCACCAGCGGGCGCACATCGGCGGCTAGCGTGCCGTCGGCGCGCGCCACCATCATCACGTCGTATTCACTGGCCAGGCCTGCCATCACCTGCACAATGCGCGGGTCTTTGGCTTTGGCGAGTTTTTCAACCTTTTCAAGCAGCTTGACCTTGGCCGTGCTGCCCAGCGTTGCGATAGGGTCAAGGTCGCTGTAGAGTGAGCGGCTGCTGGCGATCTTGCGGCTGGGGGTTTTGATGCGGCCTGTCTTGCCGGCGGCGGAAATACTGCGCACCGTGCGCGCGGCATCAAGCAGCGAGGCTTCAGAAATATCGTCAGAGTAGGCAAAGGCGGTTTTTTCACCACTCACAGCACGCACGCCCACACCCTGGTCAATGCTGAAGGAGCCGGTTTTGACAATGCCCTCCTCAAGGCTCCAGCCTTCACTGCGGGTGTACTGGAAGTACAGGTCGGCATCGTCCACACCATGGGAAGTGATTTCACCCAGCGCCCGGCTTAGGTGTGCTTCAGTCAGGCCAAACGGCGCGAGCAGCAGTTTTTGCGCAATGTCCAGCCGCTCCGAGGTCGATGCAGCCGTTGGCCGAACGGTAGAGGACGTGATGGAAGCGTTAAGGGCTGTGGCAGAGGCGGCGCGAAGTGAGTTCATTGACCCATTGTAAGCAGTCTGCAGAGTTATTGGGGTCAGACGCCAATTTCGCTGCGGTGCATCGCACCGCAGCCTGCGGGCGAGCCAAAGGCTCGGCGAATTTGGACTCTGACCCCAATAACTCTGCCTAGGATTGCATCAGCCGCTTGGCCTTGGCGATCGACATCAAAATTCCCACCGCCAACCCCAGCGTGACCATCGCCGTGCCGCCGTAACTGATGAAAGGCAGCGGCACCCCAACCACGGGCAAGATGCCGCTGACCATACCCATATTGACGAAGGCGTAGGTGAAAAAAATCATCGTCACGCTACTAGCCAGCAAGCGTGAAAACAGCGTGGGTGCTGCCATCGCAATCGCCAGGCCGCGCAGGATCAAAAAGATAAAGCCGCCGATCAACAGCAGGTTGCCAGTCAGGCCAAACTCTTCAGAGAACGTCGCAAAAATAAAGTCAGTCGTGCGTTCGGGAATAAATTCAAGATGCGTCTGCGTACCGGCCATAAAGCCTTTTCCGAACATGCCGCCAGAACCAATCGCGATTATGCCCTGAATGATGTGAAAGCCCTTGCCCAGCGGGTCGCGCGACGGGTCGAGTAACGTGCAGATGCGCTGCTGCTGGTAGTCGTGCAGCACCGACCAGCGCACGCCGTCGGCACACAGCTGCGGCTCAAACCAGACCAGAAAAAACACCGCTACCAGCCCCACAAAAACCGGCGGCACAATCAGCTTCCAGCTCAGTCCGGCAAAAAAAATCACCGCCACACCGGCTGCCAGCACCAGCAGCGAGGTGCCCAGATCGGGCTGCCGCATGATCAGGCCAACCGGCACGATCAGCAGCATACCAGCGACCAGAAAATCCAGCGGCCGCAACTGGCCTTCACGCTTTTGAAACCACCAGGCCAGCATCAGCGGCATGGCAATTTTGAGGATCTCGCTGGGCTGTATCACCACACCCACATCGAGCCAGCGTCGCGCACCTTTTTTGGTGATGCCAAACACGGCAACGGCAATCAACAAAGCCACACCCGCGATGTACAGCGGCACGGCGAGCGTCATCAGGCGCTGCGGCGGAATCTGCGCCACCATGAACATGATGAAGCCGGCAATCAGTATGTTGCGGCCATGGTCCACAAAGCGGCTGCCATGGTCGTAACCCGACGAATACATGATGAGCAGGCCGGCACAGGCGAGTAAAAAAACCACAAAAGCCAGCGGGCCATCGAAACCCGAAAACAGCGGCACGGTGCGCTGGGAAAGCGAGGGTTTGTCAAAAACGGTGGCCATGAACCTGATTATCTGTCAGCTTGGTTGCCCGGCGGCGCGCAGTAAACGGCTGCAGCAAGCTGTGAACGCTATATATTTAATAGCATGTCACGTGCATATTCATTGGCTTTCGGCCATTTTTCTTAGCTAAAAATGCCGTTTCAAGGCACTTTTTTAGCCGTTTTTGCCCAGTCAGCCGATTTTTAAACGCTCCCAGACTGCCCCTGGGCACTTCAGGCACAGTAGCGCACATGACCACAACCCACCTGCTCTATTTGCACGGCTTTCGCTCGTCACCGCTGTCTGCAAAAGCGAAAAAAATGGCGGCACTAATAACCCGCGACTACCCCGGCGTGAGCTGGTGGTGTCCGCAGTTGCCGCCCTCGCCCGCACAAGCGATGCAGCAGATCATGCAGGGCATCGCACAGTGGCCAGCAAGCATGGCGGTCATTGGCTCATCGCTGGGCGGCTTTTACGCCACCTGGGTGGCCGAGCAAAAACACTGTAAGGCCGTGTTGCTGAACCCGGCAATTGACCCGGCGCGTGACCTCAAGGCCTACATCGGCGAACAGACGGCGTGGCACAACCCCCACGAAACATTTTTCTTTCAGCCTGAATTTGTTGATGAGCTGCGCGCTCTGAACACAGGCCCGCTCAAGACAGCAGCGCACTACATGG
>JBCKNM010000056.1:0-10435 GCA_038902775.1 Polaromonas sp. | reverse complement strand
GAACCCTTGAATCCCTGCGAAAATAGCGCCATGTTTACCGGAATCATCACCGGCATGGGGCGCATCGTCGCCATCCATAGCCTGGGCAGCTCTTCAGACCATGGCAAGCGACTCACCATCGAAACGCCTGCCGGTTACCTTGATGACGTGAGCCTGGGGGACAGCATTGCGCTCAATGGTGCGTGCATGACAGCGGTGTCGCTGGACCTTGCCGCCAACCAGTTCAGCATCGACATATCAGCCGAATCACTGGCCAAAACCAGCGGCCTGGCTGAACCCGGCATCATCAACCTTGAAAAAGCCCTGCGTGCGCATGATCGTCTCGGTGGTCACATCGTGTCTGGCCATGTGGACGGCATAGGCAGCGTCACATATTTTGCCGAGGTCGGTGAAAGCTGGGAGTTGCGCATACTGACGCCCAAAGAGCTGGCCAAATACCTGGCCTACAAAGGTTCCATCACCGTTAACGGCGTGAGCCTGACGGTCAACAGCGCCAAAGACACCGCTTCGGGCTGTGAAGTCAGCATCAATCTGATACCCCACACCGTGCAAAACACCGCGCTCGGCGAGCTAAAACCAGGCTCAACCGTGAACCTTGAAATTGACCTGATCGCACGCTACGTTGAACGTATGCTGCAAGGCACTGTGCAAAGCAATTAAAAGAAATTTTTAGACCTTTAGACCATAACCATCAGCCTATGACTACCCGTATTTCCCCCCTTGAAGACATCGTTGCCGACATGAAGGCCGGCCGCATCGTCATCCTGATTGACGAAGAAGACCGCGAGAACGAGGGCGACCTGGTGCTGGCCGCCGACCACGTGACGGCAGAGAGCATCAACTTCATGGCGCGTTATGGTCGTGGCCTGATTTGCCTCGCACTCACACGCCAGCGCTGCGAACTGCTGCAACTGCAACCCATGGCTACACGCAACGGCACCAAGCATTCGACGGCATTCACGGTATCCATTGATGCGGACGAGGGCGTGACGACGGGTATTTCTGCCGCAGACCGCGCCCGCACGGTTGAGGCAGCGGTTGCCAAAAATGCAAAAGTCAGCGACCTGGTGCAGCCTGGTCACATCTTCCCCTTGCAGGCGGTTGATGGTGGTGTGCTGGTGCGTGCGGGCCACACCGAGGCAGGCTGCGACCTGGCAGGCATGGCCGGTTGCTCGCCAGCCGCCGTGATTTGCGAGATCATGAACGACGACGGCACCATGGCACGCCTGCCCGACCTGCTGCTTTTTGCGGCAGAACACAAGCTCAAGATAGGCACGATTGCCGCCCTGATCGAACACCGCAGCCGCAATGAGTCACTAATTGAAAAAATCGGCAGCCGCCTACTAACCACCGCCTTTGGCGAATTCACCGTACACGCCTTCAAGGACAAACCCAGCCAGGGGCTGCACCTGGCGCTGGTGAAGGGCCAATGGGCCGCAGACGACACCGTACCGATCCGTGTGCATATGCTACTTTCAGTGCTTGACGTGCTGGAGCTTGGCCGCTCCATGCATTCATGGAGCCTTAACCAGAGCCTGAAGCACATTGCCGATGCCGGCAAGGGTGTCGTTGTGCTGCTCAATTGCGGCGAAAGCGCTGCGCAATTGCTGGCGCAGTTTGAAGCCACGGCACGCGCCAGCCAGACACCCGAGCGCGGCCGCATGGACTTGCGCACCTACGGCATAGGCGCACAAATTTTGCGCAACTGCGGCGTACACAAAATGAAGCTCATGCATAACCCGAAGCGTATGCCCAGCATGATGGGTTACGGCCTGGAAATCGTCGGCTACATCACGAAACAATAACCTTGCGGGACAGACCGCAGCGGCAAAGCCGCAAGCTCTGTCCTCAACACTATAAAAGGAGCCCCATGTTTAGTGCAGAAAAAGGATTGGCTGACAGGCTTGATGGCAGAAAACTCGCCATCGGCATCGTGCAGGCGCGCTTCAATGAAAGCGTTACCAACGCGCTGGCTGATGCCTGCAGACAAGAGCTTGTGGCGCTGGGCGTTGATGAGAAAAACATCAGGCATGTCAAAGTGCCGGGCGCGCTTGAAGTGGCAAGTGCGCTGCAAGTGATGGCCGAGACCGATAAATTCGACGCGCTGATTGCGCTGGGCTGCATCATCCGCGGTGAAACCTACCACTTCGAGCTGGTCGCCAATGAGAGCGGTGCAGCCGTTACCCGCATCGCGCTGGACTACCAATTGCCCATTGCCAACGCCATCCTGACAACGGAAAACATGGCTCAGGCCGTGGCGCGCCAAATAGACAAAGGCATTGATGCCGCGCGGGTTGCGGTCGAAATGGCCAACCTGCTCAACGAGCTTTCATAAACACCATCAACGCCACAGGCAGCACACAAAGAAAACCTATGGCCCAAGCCACCACAAAACCCAAACGCCCACCGCAGACCCGTACCGGCCTGACCGACACGGGGGTTAAAAAAGCGGCTGACAAATCAGCCCGCACCAGGGCCAGAGAGTTCGCCATGCAGGCCTTGTACCAGCACCTGGTGGGGCGCAACGAGGCCGATTCAATTGATGCCTTCACGCGCGACCTGGTGGGCTTTCATAAAGCCGACTCTGCCCATTACGATGCACTGCTGCATGGTTGTGTCAAGGATGCGGCAGCGCTTGATGCCTGCATCACGCCATCACTCGACCGACCCATGCTTCAGATTTCCCCGGTTGAACACGCGGTGCTCTGGATAGGTGTTTACGAGTTCAAGAATTGCCAAGATGTACCCTGGCGCGTCGTCATCAATGAATGCATTGAACTGGCCAAGGCATTTGGCGGTACTGACGGCCATAAATACGTCAACGGCGTGCTGAACAAGCTGGCACCGAGTTTTCGTGCTGCTGAAGTCGCCGCCGACAAGGCCCAACACTGAAAATGCCGCCAGATCGTGCCCAACATAAGCTGCGCAATTGTTCCCTCTCCCGAAGGGAGAGGGAACAATGAAAGACTTGCTATGAGAATTGCCCGGCGCGCCCAGCGCATTGAGCCCTTTTATGTGATGGAAGTCGCCAAGGCGGCGGCAAACCTAGCCAAAGAGTTTGCGCATACAGCCAGGCCCATGATCTTTTTGAACATTGGCGAACCAGACTTCACCGCCCCGCCCCTGGTGGTGCAGGCTGCCAGCGCAGCCATCGCGCAAGGCAAAACCCAGTACACGCAGGCGACTGGCTTGCCCGAGCTGCGCGACAAGATCAGCGCCTGGTATGCGTCGCGCTTCAAGGTTGATGTGGCTGCCAGCCGCATCGTCATCACGGCGGGTGCTTCCGCAGCCTTGCAGCTCGCCTGCCTGGCATTGATAGAGGCAGGCGACGAGATATTGATGCCCGACCCGAGCTACCCTTGCAACCGGCATTTCGTCAGCGCGGTGGATGGGCAGTCGGTGCTGATACCCACCACGGCGGATGAGCGCTTTCAATTGACCCGCGCAAAAGTCGAGGCCGCTTGGGGCAACAAAACCCGTGGCGTTTTGCTGGCCTCGCCCTCCAACCCGACAGGCACTTCAATCGCACCCGAAGAGTTACAGCGTATCCATGAATTTGTCCACAGTCGCGGCGGCATCACCTTGATTGACGAGATTTACTTGGGCCTCAGCTACGAAGAGCATTTCGGCCACACCGCCTTGGGGTTGCCCGGTGAGTTGGGTGAAAGCATCATCAGCATCAACTCGTTCAGCAAGTACTTCAACATGACCGGCTGGCGCTTGGGCTGGCTGGTGGTGCCCGAAGCATTGACCCCGGTGATCGAGCGCATTGCGCAAAACCTTTTTATCTGCGCCAGCACCGTGGCCCAGCACGCCGCCCTCGCCTGCTTTGAACCCGAGAGCCTGACCGAATACGAACGCCGCCGGACGGCATTTAAAGAGCGGCGCGATTACTTCATACCCGAGCTCAACCGCCTTGGCCTTACCGTACCCGTGATGCCCGATGGTGCGTTTTACGCCTATGCCGACTGCACTGCCGCAGCAAGCAAACTCAAGGTCAGCGGTAGCTGGGACTTTGCCTTTGAGCTGATGAAGCGCGCCCACATTGCCATCACCCCAGGCAGAGATTTTGGGCAGGCAGCACCTGAGAGGTTTGTGCGCTTTTCAACCGCCAGCTCAATGGAACATCTGCGTGAAGCCGTGGCGCGGCTGGAGAAGGTGCTGGCATGAACATACCCGTTCGCCCTGAGCTTGTCGAAGGGTCTGCCGTTATCAAGGAGAGGCTTCGACAGGCTCAGCCCGAACGGGGTTTTCAATGGCCAGTACGCATTTACTGGGAAGATACCGACGCGGGCGACATTGTTTTTTATGCCAATTACCTGAAGTTTTTTGAACGTGCGCGTACCGAATGGCTCAGATCACTGGGTATTGAACAGCGCCGATTGAAAGACGAGTTGCATGGCATGTTCGTAGTCACTGAAACAAATGTGCGTTACCTACGCTCCGCCCGGCTTGATGATGAACTTATGGTCACGGCACGTCTTAAATCAGCAGGCAAGGCTTCACTGATAATTCATCAACAGGCACTCTTAAAATCAGAGCAGTCGTTGACACGGCAATTTTCCGACAGGCAGCCCTTAGGAAAATTAGCCCCCCCTTCAAATGAAAGGGGCAGCGCATCGCCGGAGGCACGCGAAGCGACCAGCGTGGGGGCTTTACTATGTGAAGGAAGCATACGCATTGGCTGGGTTGACGCAAGCACGCTGCAACCCAAACGCATTCCGGCGACCATTCTTGAACGTCTCAACACCTGACCACATTCATATGAACCAAGACCTCTCCATCGTCAACCTCATACTCCACGCAAGCTGGATCGTTCAGGGCGTGGTCGCACTGCTGGTCGGAGTATCGATTGCCAGCTGGGCCGCCATTTTCAGAAAGATCATTTCGCTCAAGCGGGTGCAAAAGCTCAACGAAGAATTCGACCGCGAGTTCTGGTCAGGCACCAGCCTGAATGATCTGTTTGCAAGCGCCGCGCAAAACGCCAAGCATTCAGGCTCAATGGAACGCATTTTTGCCAGCGGTATGCGCGAATTCCAGAAGCTGCGCGAGCGCCGCATCACCGACCCCGGCACATTGCTCAACGGCGCACGCCGCGCCATGCGCGCCAGCTACCAGCGTGAGCTTGATGCCATTGAATCAAACCTGTCCTTCCTCGCCACTGTCGGCTCGGTGTCGCCTTATGTTGGCCTGTTCGGCACCGTATGGGGCATCATGCATGCCTTCACCGGCCTGGCCGCGCTGGAGCAGGTCACACTGGCTGCCGTGGCCCCCGGCATTGCAGAAGCCCTGGTAGCCACCGCCATTGGCCTGTTCGCCGCCATTCCCGCGGTCGTGGCCTACAACCGCTTTGCCCACGACATAGACCGCGTGGCCAACAAGCTGGAAACGTTCATCGAAGAGTTCTCTAATATCCTGCAGCGCAATCTAGGGGCGCAGTCACCCTCTGGACACTGAACATGCCAGCAATGTCATCTCGTGGCCGGGGCCGCCGCACCATCAGCGAAATCAATATGGTGCCCTTCATCGACGTGATGCTGGTGCTGCTCATCATCTTCATGGTCACGGCACCACTCATCACGCCCAGCATGATCGCGCTGCCCAAAGTCGGCAAGGCCGCGTTACAACCACAAAGCCCAGTGCAAATCATCATCAATAAAGACGAAGTCATCCAGATCAAAATCAAAACCGATTCAATCCCCAGCAATGTGGGCAACGTCGCTCAGGATGTCGTGAAGCTAGAGCCAAACGTCAAGGCTGCGCCAGATAAGGCCGTGCCAGTCGTTATCAGCGCCGACAAGGGCATCAGATACGAAACCGTGGTCAAGGTGATGGACAACCTGCAAAAGGCCGGTGTGTCGCGCGTTGGCCTGTCGGTGCAGACTGGCAAATAGCCAGCACACTCGGCCAGTCCCGCAGCAGCAGCCATGCCCAGCGTCTACGACCGCAATGACTTTGTGCCGCCGCGTGATGCGGGCTCGGTGCGCGCCTTCACGCTGGCGCTGCTGACGCACGGCTTGCTGATTGCCGCCCTGACCTGGGGTGTCAACTGGAAGCGCTCCGACCAGTCCGCTTCATTCGAGGCAGAGCTGTGGTCTAACGTCACGCAAGAAGCCGCGCCTGCACCTGCACCTGCGCCACCGCCACCGCCACCGCCACCACCCGAGCCAGCCATCAAGGCCCCCGAGGTTCAGCCCCCGCCTGCACCCGATGTAGACATCGCGCTGGAACAAGAAAAAAAACGCAAGCAACTGGAGCAGCAAAAAAAAGCTGAGGCGCTGGCTGAGAAAGAAAAAGTAAAAGCACTGCAGGCAAAAGAAGACCTAGCCAAACGCAAAGCCCTTGAAGATGCCAAAAATCTGGAAGCCCGCAAGCAGGAAGTCAGGGAACAAACCAGCGCGGCCACCCTTGACAAGCAACGCCGCGAAAACATCGCACGCACCATGGGGCTGGCAGGCGCATCAGGCGACGACAACGCCAGAGGCAGTGCGCAAAAATCAAGCGGGCCATCGGCCAGCTACGGCGGCAAGGTGCGGGCCAAGGTCAAACCCAACATTGTCTTCACGGAGGATATCGCCGGTAATCCGATGGCCGAGGTCGAGGTGCGCACCGCGCTGGACGGCAGCATCATCAGCCAGCGGCTGATCAAACCAAGCGGCAACAAGGCCTGGGATGAAGCCGTCATCAAAGCCATCATTCGCACAGAGACCATGCCGCGCGATGTGGACGGCCGGGTGCCATCGCCGATGATTCTGATATTTCAGCCACGCGACTAAACATACCGAAAGTTCAAACGCTATTAATTCAATAGCTGTTCACGCCCGCATCGATTGGCCTGTAACCAGAAATAAGGGTGAACTCACTCATAAACAATCTGCGCCTGCCCCGCGTCGGCCTGCGCCATCCAGCTGGCCAGTGCTGCGTCTGTCGGGAAAAACTTGGCACGCTCGTCCAGCGCCAGCGGCGCTTCCACCACGCCAAAGTCAGCGTTCCTGCGCACGCTCAGGCGTACCGGCAGGCCACGCATAAACTCGCCCTGCTCTGACATCTCGCGCCGCGGCGGAAAGTCTTTGACGATACGGGCGATGTCGGGTGCTGTGCCATTTTTATCCAAATCAACCGCCACACGCAAGTATTTGCCGAATTTGCAGCGGGCGGTTTCCAGGTCGTACACCTGCGTGACCTTTAAACGGTAACCACCTGAAAACCGGTCGGGTTGCAGAACGCCCTGCACAATGACCAGTTCATCGTCCTTCAGCAAATTGCGGTTTGCGTTGAGCAAGACTTCGTCTGCGGTGGCTTCAATCATGGCGGTTTTGTCGTCAAGCTTGAAAAGCGCCAGCTTGCCGCGCTGGCCGTTGATGACGCGCAGGTCGGTGACGATGGCGGCCAGCAATTGCGGCTCGCGCGAATCCATCAGGTCTTCAATCTTGCGTTTGGCAAACTGCCGTACCTCCAGCGCCACTTCGTCAAACAAATGGCCCGAGAGGTAAAAACCAATCGCGGTTTTCTCCTGTACCAGCCGGGCCTTCACGCCAAAGGGCATGGCTGCCACCAGCGGCGGCTCTTGTGTGCTGGCGGCGTGGCTGTCCATGTCGAACAGCCCGCTCTGGTTGGCGTTGGCCTGCGCCGCTGTAGCAAATTCAAACGCGCGGTCAACAGAAGCCAGCAACTCGGCGCGGTTCAGATGCAGGTTGTCAAACGCACCGGCTTTGATCAGCGCTTCAACCGTTCGCTTATTGAGTTTTGCTTTGTCAACCCGCACGCAAAAGTCATACAGCGAGGTGAAAGGCCCACCATCCGTGCGCGCCGCCACAATCGCGGCAATCGCCTGCTGGCCTGTGCCCTTGACGGCCCCGAGGCCATAGCGGATGTTGGTGGCAGTAATGGGCTCAAACCGGTACTGGCCCCGGTTCACGTCAGGTGATTCAAACGACACACCCATTTTTTGCGCATCACCAAACAGGATTTTCAGCTTGTCGGTGTCGTCCATATCGATGGTCATGTTGGCGCAGAAAAACTCGGCGGTGTAATGCACCTTGAGCCATGCCGTGTGGTACGCCAACAAGGCATAAGCGGCAGAGTGCGACTTGTTAAAGCCGTAGCCCGCGAACTTTTCCATCAGGTCAAAAACCTCGTCGGCTTTTTCTTCGCTCAAGCCGTTTTTGCCTGCGCCTTCGCGAAATTTTCCGCGCTGGGCAGCCATTTCTTTTTCGTCTTTTTTACCCATAGCGCGGCGCAGCATGTCGGCAGCACCGAGTGAATAGCCGCCCAGTATCTGCGCGGTCTGCATCACCTGCTCCTGGTAGACCATGATGCCGTAGGTTTCTTCCAGTATGGGCTTGACGCGCGGATCCGGGTACTCCGGCACTTCACGCCCCTGCTTGCGGGCGATGTAGGTCGGGATGAGTTCCATAGGGCCGGGCCGGTACAGCGCATTCATCGCAATCAGGTCTTCAAGCCGATTCGGTTTGGCGTCTTTGAGCATGCGCTGCATGCCGCTACTTTCAAACTGGAAAACCGCTTCTGTCTGGCCGCTGGCAAACAGCTCATACACCTTCGCGTCATCCAGCGGAAGATCTTCAAACCTGAAATCCGCCTGCGACGGATGGCGCGCAATGATGAAGTCCTTGGCCATCTCCAGAATCGTCAGCGTTGCCAGACCCAGAAAGTCAAACTTGACGAGGCCGATGGCTTCAACGTCGTCCTTGTCAAACTGGCTGACCGCCGAGTCACTACCGGGCTGCAAATACAGCGGGCAAAAGTCCGTCAATTTACCGGGTGCAATCAATACGCCCCCGGCATGCATGCCGACGTTGCGCGTCAGGCCCTCTAACTTGCGGGCCAGCTTCAGAAGGGTGTGGACGTCTTCTTCCTTGCGCTCGCGCTCGGCCAGAAGCGGCTCGGCCTCCAGCGCGTAAACCATTTTGTCGTTTTTATCGCGCTCTGCGGGCGGCAGTTGCAGCGTGACGGCCTGGCCCGGCTTGTTGGGAATGAGCTTGGAAATACCGTCGCAAAACCCATAGGGAAAGTCCAGCACACGGCCCACATCGCGAATGACGGCACGCGCTGCCATAGTGCCGAAGGTGACGATCTGGCTGACCGCATCCTTGCCGTATTTACCCTTCACATAATCAATCACGCGGTCGCGGTTGGCCTGGCAAAAGTCGATATCGAAGTCGGGCATGGATACCCGCTCGGGGTTCAGGAAACGCTCGAACAGCAGGTTGTATTGCAGCGGGTCCAGGTCAGTGATTTTCAGCGAATAAGCCACCAGAGAACCCGCGCCAGAACCACGCCCCGGCCCGACCGGGCAGCCATTGTTTTTCGCCCAGTTGATGAAGTCAGCGACGATTAAAAAATAACCGGGGTAACCCATTTTTAAAATGGTATTGATCTCGAACTCAAGCCGCTCCACATACGTGGGGCGCTTTTCTTCACGCAGCGCTTCATTCGGGTACAGGTGTTGAAGGCGCGCCTCAAGCCCTTCAAACGAAGCCTGGCGAAAGTACTCATCAGGCGGCATGCGCACGCCATTGACTTCGGGTGTCGGAAAGTCCGGCAGCATCGGCTTGCCGAGGGTCAGTGTCAGGTTGCAGCGCTTGGCAATCTCAAGTGTGTTGGCTACGGCGGATGGAATGTCTGCAAACAGTTGCGCCATCTGCGTGCCTGATTTGAAGTACTGCTCACGCGTGAACTTGCGCACACGCCGCGCGTTGCCCAAAATTTCACCTTCAGAAATACACACCCGTGCTTCATGCGACTCGTAATCGTCATAGGTTAAAAACTGCACCGGGTGCGTCGCCACTACGGACAGCTTCAGGCGCGCAGCCAATTGCACGGCAGCGCTGACATGCCTGTCATCGTTCGCCTGCTGCGCGCGTTGCAGCTCCATATAAAAACGCTGCGGGAAGATGCTAGAGAACAGCAGCGCGCATTCAAGCGCACGCGCATCATCGCCCTGCACCAGCGCCTGGCCAATGGCACCACGCTGCGCGCCAGAAAGGGCAATCAGGCCTTGGTTCAGCTCACGCAGCCATTCAAGGCTGATGATGGCCTGGCCCTGCACCACGCCGCGCGTCCAGGCGCGCGTGAGCAGTTCTGATAGATTGAGGTAGCCCTTGTGGTTTTGCACCAGCAGCAACATGCGCGCAGGTGGGCTGGCAGCATCTTTGCCCGGCACCTGCACCCACACATCAGCGGCGATCAGCGGCTTGACACCTACCTTGCGGGCTTCGCTGTAAAACTTGACAGCGCCAAACAGGTTACCAAGGTCGCTGATGGCCAGCGCGGGTTGTTTGTCAAGCGCGGCGGCGGCAACAATTTCATCAATGCGATTGGTGCCGTCAACAATTGAAAATTCGGTATGGATGCGTAGGTGAACAAACATCAAGGGCACTTCTATAAATTCATTTTTCAGGCAAATTGCTGCGTT
>JBCKNM010000055.1:0-10525 GCA_038902775.1 Polaromonas sp. | reverse complement strand
CCGGCTTCCACCAAGGTTTCAAAACCGGCCTTGATGAGTTCAACCGTACCGCCGCAGAGCACAGCCTGTTCGCCGAACAGGTCGGTTTCGGTTTCTTCGCGGAAGTTGGTTTCAATGATGCCGGCCTTGCCGCCGCCATTGGCCATCGAATAAGACAAAGCCATTTGCAAGGACTTGCCGGATTTGTCCTGATGTACAGCGACCAGATGGGGCACGCCGCCGCCCTGGACGTAGGTACCGCGCACGGTGTGGCCAGGAGCCTTGGGGGCAACCATCCACACATCAAGATCAGCACGCGGGTTGACCAGGCCGTAATGAACATTAAAGCCGTGGGCAAATACCAACGCAGCGCCTTGCTTGATGTTGGGCTCCACGTCGTTCGCATAGACGACGCCGATTTGCTCGTCGGGCAGCAGGATCATCACCACGTCGGCGGCTTTGACCGCATCGGCCACTTCAGCAACCTTCAGGCCCGCCTTTTCAACCTTGGGCCATGAAGCCCCACCCTTGCGCAGGCCAACAACAACTTTGACGCCGCTGTCGTTCAAATTCTGGGCATGCGCATGTCCCTGGCTACCGTAGCCGATGATGGCAACGGTTTTGCCCTTGATCAGGCTCAGGTCGCAGTCTTTGTCGTAATAAACTTTCATTTTTTCTCCGAAGGTAAATTTTCTATTAGGTCTAAATAGTTCTGGCGAAATGCCCCATGACAGGCTCAGGGCGAACGGTCAACGCATATCACCACTTACAAATCCGTTCGCATTGAGCCTGTCGAAACGCGCGCCCGGACGGCTGAAATCAGGCTCTGAGGATTCGCTCTCCACGGCCAATGCCGCTGGAACCGGTACGTACCGTCTCAAGGATGGCACTGCGGTCGATCGCCTCCAGGAAGGCATCGTTCTTTGACTGATCGCCGGTAAGCTCAATGGTGTAACTTATCTCAGTCACATCAATAATCCGCCCTCGGAATATATCCGCCATACGCTTCATCTCTTCGCGCTCCTTGCCGACAGCACGCACCTTGACCATCATGAGCTCGCGCTCAGTGTAAGAGCCCTCGGTCAAATCGACCACCTTGACCACGTCGATCAGGCGGTTCAGCTGCTTGGTAATCTGCTCGATCACGTCATCCGACCCAGCGGTCTGGATGGTCATACGGGACAGCGTCGGGTCTTCCGTCGGTGCGACGCTCAGACTTTCAATGTTGTAGCCGCGGGCAGAGAACAGGCCAACGACACGGGAAAGAGCGCCCGGCTCGTTTTCCAGCAAAACTGCAATGATATGTTTCATAGGGAGATTCCTCTTTTCGCTGCCCTCCCCTGCGCACGGTAATGCGCAAGCTTGGCAAACAATAGATTCGTCAGGTGACGGTTAAAAAATAGGTTGATGCGATTTGTTTGACTGGGACTGTTTAACTGGCTTAGAGGTCTTCCGACCCCAGCAGCATTTCAGTGATGCCCTGGCCGGCTTTCACCATCGGGAACACGTTTTCCGTTGAATCGACGCGGAAATCCATGAAAACGGTGCGGTCCTTGAGCTTGCGCGCTTCGCGCAGCGCCGGCTCCACATCCTGCGGCTTTTCGATCAGCATGCCGACATGGCCATAAGCCTCGGCGAGCTTCACAAAATTAGGCAGCGCATCCATGTAGCTGCAGCTGTAACGACCCTTGTAGTCAAATTCCTGCCACTGGCGCACCATGCCCAGGTAACCGTTGTTCAGCGACACGATCTTGATCGGCGTGTTGTATTGCAGGCAGGTGGACAGCTCTTGGATACACATCTGCACCGAGCCATCACCGGTGATGCAATAGACTTCGCTGTCAGGCTTGGCCAGCTTGATGCCCATGGCATAGGGAAGGCCCACGCCCATGGTACCCAGGCCGCCCGAGTTGATCCAGCGGCGCGGCTCGTCAAACTTGTAGTACTGCGCGGCCCACATCTGGTGCTGGCCAACATCGGCCGTGATGTAGGTGTCGGCATCCTTGGTCATGTTCCACAGCGTCTCCACCACGTACTGCGGCTTGATCACGTCGCCCGAACCCATGCTGTACTTCAGGCAATCGCGCTTGCGCCAGCCTTCGATCGTTTCCCACCAGCCGACCAAAGCGTTGGCGTCGGGCTTGAGGCCGGACTCCTTGATCATGGCGATCAGATCGGTCAGCACGTCCTTGACATCGCCGACGATGGGAATGTCCACCTTCACGCGCTTGGAGATGCTCGACGGGTCGATATCGATGTGGATGATCTTGCGTTCGTTCTGCGCAAAGTGTTTCGGGTTTCCTATCACGCGGTCGTCAAAACGCGCGCCGACAGCCAGCAGCACGTCGCAGCTCTGCATCGCGTTGTTGGCTTCAAACGTGCCGTGCATGCCCAGCATACCGAGGAATTTTTTGTCGCTGGCCGGGTAAGCGCCCAAGCCCATCTGCGTGCTGGTACAGGGGTAGCCCAACATATCGACCAGGGTGCGCAGCTCTTGCGAGGCGTTGCTCATAATCACGCCGCCGCCGGTGTAAATGTAGGGTCGCTTGGCCGTCATCAGCAATTGCAGCGCCTTGCGAATCTGGCCGCCATGGCCTTTGCGCACCGGGTTGTAGGAGCGCATTTCAATGCTCTGCGGGTAGCCGGTGTAAAGCGTCTTGTTGAACGAGACATCCTTGGGGATGTCCACCACCACGGGGCCGGGTCGGCCGGTACGGGCAATGTGAAAGGCCTTTTTCATGGTTTCAGCCATCTGGCGCACATCCTTGACCAGGAAATTGTGCTTGACGATGGAGCGGGTGATGCCGACCGTGTCGCACTCCTGGAAGCCATCCGTGCCGATGGCATGGGTTGGCACCTGGCCGGTGATGATCACCATCGGGATGCTGTCCATATAGGCCGTGGCAATACCGGTGACGGCGTTGGTCACGCCGGGGCCGGAAGTGACCAACACAACGCCAACCTCGCCGGTAGCACGTGCATAACCGTCCGCAGCATGGACGGCCCCCTGCTCATGACGCACCGTAATGTGCTGGATAGTGTCCTGCTTGTAAAACGCGTCATAGATATGAAGCGCCGCACCACCGGGATAGCCCCAGACGTACTTGACGCCTTCAGCCTGCAAGGCTTTGATGAGGATTTCTGCACCCCGGAGTTCTTGCGGATTTGAATGGGCAGATGCTGCCGCTGCTGCCGAAGCGATTTCGGCTTTTGAAATTTCCATGATGAACCTTTGTGAATTTCTCTAACGAAATACCTTGGGTGCCTCTTGGTCCGCTCTTGTGAAGCAGCGTCGAGACTTGAGGCCAAAACCATGAGCAGAAACATATTCCGCCGAGCTATGACCCGTTTGCTTTTTAAATTGCAACCAGCATTATGACATTTCGTGTTGCACAATCGCCGCAGTTGACGGGAAAGCAGCGATGCGTATTGGCAGCAATGCGATCATTTTCAGTCGATCCGCATAATAATTACGACGCTGGACAAACCGGACACCCCTACCGTTGGCAACCGAACAAGAACTTTCTGACTTCCTGAAAAGCGTTGAAAAACGTGCTTTCAAGCGAAGCGTCTACCACGTGCGGGACGAAGAAGCGGCTCTTGACATCGTTCAGGACAGCATGATGAAGCTGGCGCACAGCTATGGCGACAAGCCCGTGGCCGAGTTGCCCATGCTGTTTCAGCGGATTTTGTCCAATACTACCCTAGACTGGTTCCGCCGCCGCAAGACCCGGAACGCCCTTTTTTCCAATATGAGCGACTTCGAATCTGCCGGAGGTGACGGAGATTTTGATATTTTGGAAACTTTGGAGGCCCAAAATGAATCCGAAGGAACAGAAAGTGCCCAGGACGCGACCGAGCGGGCGCAGATATTGCATGAGATCGAAGTGGAAGTAAAACAGCTGCCGGGCCGTCAACGGGAAGCGTTTCTGATGCGTTACTGGGAAGAGATGGATGTGGCCGAAACAGCCGCTGCTATGGGCTGCTCCGAAGGTAGCGTTAAAACGCATTGTTCGCGAGCAGTTTTTGCACTAAGCAAAGCATTGGGAGCCAAAGGTATAAAACTATGATTAATTCACTACAAAATCGAGCCGACATCCTCCAGGAGAGGTTTGCCCTGAAGGCCGCCTCTTACCTGACAGCAGGTACGGCGGATATTCCCTACGAGATTTCAGAGCGCCTGCGCGCTGCACGGGCACAGGCCGTTTCAAAACGCAAAATTGCACGCACCCAAACGACTGGCAGCGTGGTCAACACCGGTTCTGGCGCAGCGCTTACCTGGGGTTCGAACGACGGCTTGAACTGGTGGTCACGTATCGGCTTGGTGGTGCCGCTGATTGCGCTGGTCGTAGGTCTGCTCACCATCAATTCCGTTCAAAATGACAACCGTGCCAAAGAAATTGCAGAGGTGGACTCTGCCCTTTTGACCGATGAGTTGCCACCAGCCGCTTTTGCAGACCCCGGTTTCGTCCAGTTCCTGAAGGCCAACCGTTAAGCCCTGACAAGCGCAATTGTCAAAATGATTCCGAAAGCAGTTTTTTTACCCCTCTCATTGTGGAGTCTGGTTTTAGGCTGTCTGTGCGTTTTTCACGCACAGGCATCCGCACAAACAACCAAACCTGTAACACCCCGGCCCGCCGTCAGCGCCCCCTCAGTCAGCAAGGCCGCAAGCTCAAAGCCCACCTGGGCAGATCTCACTCCCATGCAGCAGCAAACGCTCAAACCTTTGGCCTCAAGCTGGGTTACCCTGACCGCAGCACACAAGCGCAAGTGGCTTGAGGTGTCCAAAAACTACCCCTCGCTGCCGCCAGAAGGCCAGGCAACCATGCACAGCCGCATGAATGAATGGGTCGCGCTTAGTCCAGCACAACGCGCCGAAGCACGGCTTAACTTTGCCAAAACCAAAGAGCTGTCAAAACAACTGACCGCCGAGGAAAAAAAGGCGAAATGGGAGACCTATCAAGCCTTGAGCGCGGAAGAAAAACAAAAGCTCGCCGCCAAAGCCCCACCACGACCGACTGGTGCGGCTCCGGCCGTCAAACCCGTTGCACCACAAAAGCTGACGACTTTGCCTGCCCGCAGTATCAAACCTGAGGCCACAGGCGTTCCCAAAAGCGCAGTTACCCCGGCGGCAGTCGCTGCACGTCCGCCAGACGATGCCGTGCCTGCGGTAGCCAGTACGCCGCCAACTCAAAACTAAAGTGGGTTTTTGGGGTCAGAGCCCAAATTCGCCGAGCCTTTGGCTCGCCCGTAGGGTGCAGTGCTTGCACTGCAGCGAAATTGGTGTCTGACCCCAATAACCCATGCCCCTTGAGCCGTTGCCATCAAACGTCTGTGTACTCACCGTGACAACACTTGTTATCCCATCCCTTCCCAGACGCATGGCATGTTGGGTTTATGAGGGCTTGCTGATATTTGGTGTGGTTTTCATCACAGGCTACCTTTTCGGCACCTTGAGCCAGACGCGCAATGCGCTAGACAACCGCCATGCCCTGCAAGCGTTTGTATTTGTCGTTTTCGGCATTTACTTTGTCTGGTTTTGGGCCAAAGGTCAAACCCTGGCCATGAAGACATGGGATATCCGTATAGTCGACACCCATGGTGCGCTCATTACCCAAAAACGCGCACTGCTGCGCTACGTCCTGAGCTGGGTGTGGTTTTTACCGCCGCTGTTACTGAGTTGGCTGCTGGCATTACCAGGCAAGGAAGGCGCAGTCCTGACCCTGGGCTGGATCGCTGTGTGGACCGTGATGGCAAGATTTCATCCGCAAAAACAGTTCTGGCACGATGCATGGGCTGGTACACGGCTAGTAAGCTGGGTCACGCCTGATGCACCCAAACGTGCAACAAGGCTGGCCGCTCGGAAAAACGCAGCCGCAACGAGCAAAAACTAATTTCAAGTTGCCACAAAGCAACGCGACAATGCTTTATATGCCAAGGCCACCTGCATTTTCAGTCTGCGTTTACTGCGGGTCGCGCAGCGGTAACCAGAGTGCGTTTGCAGATGTCGCGCTCGAAGTGGGCATCTGGATAGGTTCGCACGGAGGTCAACTGGTTTACGGCGGTGGCCGCAACGGGCTCATGGGCATCGTCGCGGATGCCACGCTGACTGCCGGAGGCCGCGTGATTGGAGTCATACCCAAAGCGCTGATCGAGAAGGAATGGGCGCATAACGGCTGCACAGAGCTGCACATCGTCGAAACCATGCATGAACGCAAGCGCATCATGGCAGAGCACGCCGATGCATTTTTAGTGCTGCCCGGGGGCATAGGCACACTCGAAGAGTTTTTTGAAGTCTGGACCTGGCGCCAGCTTGGCTACCACGACAAACCGGTTGGCCTGCTCAATACCAACGGCTACTTCGACAACTTGCTGGCGTTCTTGAAATCGTCTGTTAAAGACGGCTTTATGAATGACTGGTTGATGAATTTGATTCGCACCAGCAGCGAAGCCAGGCCTCTACTTGAAGCGCTGGTTCAGGCTTCCGGCATGAAAACGTTCGCAAACCGGCTCGATCAGATCTAGCCAGCAAGCGCTAGACCATCAAACGGCAGCTTCGTCCTGCTCACCCGTGCGAATACGCACGGTGCGCTCAACGCTGGTGACGAATATCTTGCCGTCACCGATCTTGCCAGTACGTGCGGCGCGAACGATGGCATCGACACAACGCTCCACTTCGCTGGTTTTGACGACGACTTCGATTTTTACCTTGGGTAAAAAGTCGACCACGTATTCGGCTCCACGATACAGCTCGGTATGGCCTTTTTGCCGACCAAAGCCTTTGACCTCTGTAACCGTCAAGCCGGTCACACCGCACTCTGCCAGCGCCTCGCGGACTTCTTCTAATTTGAAAGGCTTGAGGATGGCGGTAATTTGTTTCACTGAAATGTCTCCGTTAATTAATGCTTATCAAGGCTTATGAGTATCTTTTAATTATGGCTCAAGCTCTGAATTTGCTGGTGATAGGGTAGCGCCAATCCTTGCCAAAACTCCTGTGGGTTACCCGAATGCCGATCGGGGCCTGGCGACGCTTGTATTCATTGATCTTGATAAGCCGTGTGACGCGCTCGACCACAGCGGCATCAAAGCCTGCGGCAATAATGCTGTCAACGCTCTGGTCGTTTTCCATGTAGCGGGTCAGGATGGCATCGAGCACCTCATACGGTGGCAAGCTGTCCGCATCTAGCTGGTCGGCGCGCAACTCGGCACTTGGCGGGCGGGTGATGATTCGCTCGGGAATCGGCTGCACGCCCGTACCATAGGGATCGTTCTCATTGCGCCAGCGCGCCAGACCAAATACCGTGGTTTTCAGCAAATCCTTGATAACTGCAAAGCCGCCCGCCATGTCACCGTATAAGGTGCAGTAGCCGGTAGCCATTTCGCTCTTGTTGCCAGTCGTCAGCACAATTAAGCCAAATTTGTTGCTAAGTGCCATTAAAAACACGCCACGAATTCGCGCCTGGATATTTTCTTCGGTCGTGTCTTCCTTCAGGCCCTTGAACTCATCTGAGAGCGATGCCTTGAAAGCCTCAAACTCCGGAACAATCGATATTTCGTCGTAACGCACCTTCATGCGGGCGGCCATGTCGCGCGCATCAATCCACGAAATGTCGGCGGTGTAGGGTGACGGCATCATCACCGTGCGCACCTTGTCAGCACCCAGGGCATCAACTGCGATTGCCAGCACCAGGGCTGAATCAATACCGCCCGAGAGACCCAAAATCGCACCCGGAAATCCGTTTTTACCCAGATAGTCACGAACGCCCAGCACCAGCGCGTCCCAGATGTCAGCCTCACGGGTACGTTCAGGGGCCACGTCTGCTATCAACTTAATAGCTGCTTGCGCCCGTTCTGCCTGCACTACAAAAGATTTCTCTCTAAAACTCTCGGCCCGCCCTGCAAGTACGCCGTCGGCCTGAACCGCAAACGAGCGACCCTCAAAAACAATTTCGTCCTGCCCGCCCACAAGATGTGCGTAAATCAGCGGCAGACCGGTCGCCCGGGCCCTAGCACTCATCATGGCCTCGCGCTCACCGCCTTTACCCACATGAAAGGGCGAGGCATTGATGACCACCAGCAACTCGGCCCCCGCCTCTTTGGCCAGCCGCCCCGGTTCTTCAAACCATGCGTCTTCGCAAATCAGCAGTCCGACGCTGATGGCAGCGTCGCCATCCCCAGCCTGAAACACGCAAGTCCCCTGCCCTGGC
This sequence comes from Polaromonas sp., assembly GCA_038902775.1. GTDB lineage: Bacteria > Pseudomonadota > Gammaproteobacteria > Burkholderiales > Burkholderiaceae_C > Polaromonas. The sequence continues at coordinate 2,339 of JBCKNM010000055.1, read as the reverse complement.
GTGAAATAGCGGCGTTCATCAAACACTTGGTAATTGGGAAGCTCTCGCTTGGCATAGGTCTCAATGATGCGTCCGTTCTGTAGCACCTTGGCCGCGTTGTGGCGCTGTTGTACCGCCACACTTTTGGTGCGCATACCAAGGCCGCTGTCGCCATGTGTGGGTGTGCCCACCACCACCGTCAGGCCTTTTAACCCAGCAAGCTCACGGGCCACCAGATTCACGGCATCATCACAGGCTTGTATGAAGGCTGGACGCAGCAAAAGATCTTCCGCCGCATAGCCGCAGATGGCAAGTTCTGGAGTGACAACAAGCCGCACGCCATCGGCATAGGCAGCGCGCGCTGCAAGAATAATTTTTTGCGCATTGCCCGGCATGTCGCCGACGCAATAATTCAATTGGGCAACGCTAATTTTGAGTGGCATCTGTAAACCAAAATACTGAATGAAAAATCTGAAAAACGAGTCAAACGATTATGGCATCCGCGTGCTGAACTCACCGCTGGAGGTCAACGCTGCTGACTGGAATGCGCTACTCGCCTTACAAAGCCCAGACAGTACTTTGAACCCCTTCATGTGCCACGAATACTTGGCCGCCATGCACCAAAGTGGCAGCGCTACGCCCAAAACCGGCTGGACGCCGCGCTTCGTCACGCTGTGGCATCACGATACGCTGGTCGGTGCTTGTGCGCTCTACCTCAAGGACCATTCCTACGGTGAATACGTGTTTGACCATGCCTGGGCCAACGCCTACCAGCAGCATGGCCTGCAGTACTACCCCAAGGCATTGGTCGCAGTGCCATTTACGCCAGTGCCCGGCGCGCGTTTGCTGGCACGCAACGCAAAAGAACGTACCCTGCTGGTCAAGGCGCTCATAGCGTGGTGCGAAGAAGAAAAGCTGTCATCACTGCATTTGCTTTTTACTAATGATGAAGATGTTGCCGCCTGCGAAGAGGCAGGCATGATGCTACGACACACCGTGCAATTTCATTGGACAAATCAGCCTGTTCACTACCGAGATTTCGACGACTTTCTCATGTCCTTAAGTCAGGAAAAGCGCAAGAAAATCCGGCAGGAGCGGCGCAAGGTTTTAGCTGCAGGCATCACCTTCCGCTGGTCGCTGGGCAAGGACATCAGCAGCGGCGACTGGGACTTTTTTTACCGCTGCTACGAGCGTACCTACTACGAGCACGGTAATGCACCCTACCTAAGCCGGGATTTTTTTCAGCGCATGCAGGACACCATGCCCGAGAACTGGCTACTGTTTGTGGCGGAGTACCAGGGTGCAGATGGTCAAAAACAGGCTATCGCGACCAGCCTGATTGCCATCACGCCTGCACAGCCTGCGCATACAACGCCAGGGGCAAAGCAGGATGTGAAAACCGCTGCACAAAACCTTACAGCCTATGGTCGCTACTGGGGCACGCTGGCTAGGGTTGACTGCCTGCACTTTGAAGCCTGCTACTACCAGCCACTGGCCTGGTGTATTGACCACGGCTACCAAAGCTTTGAGGGCGGCGCGCAGGGCGAACACAAAATGGCACGCGCACTGCTACCCGTCAAAACCACCAGTGCCCACTGGCTGGCACACCCTTCGTTTGCCGATGCGGTTGAACGCTTCTTGGCCCGCGAAGGTGCCGGCATCGCCAACTACATGGGTGAACTCGAACAGCGCAGTCCCTTCAAGACCCAGCCTGGTTCAGGTGAGTCAGCGCGCTAGCCTTAGCGTAGTTGGCAATACCGTCGGTGATTTCACGTCTTCGCGTAAAATTCCGGGGGTTGGCCAATCATCTCTGTAGCAAGTTCAGAGCAACGAGGAAGCAACGCAGCGGAGGCAGCGCTAGCGTGTTGCCTCTTTCAAGCGAAAAACGACACAGGAGATTCTTTTATGACAGGCAACTCAGCGCTTATTCTCGCGCTTGTCTGCGGGTTCATTGCCGTTGGTTACGGTTTTTGGACACGCAGCTGGATTCTTTCTCAAGACGCAGGCAACGCGCGTATGCAGGAAATTGCAGCCGCGATTCAAACCGGCGCAGCCGCCTACTTGGCACGCCAATACAAAACCATCGCCATCGTCGGCGTGATTCTGGCCGTGCTCATAGGCTTGTTCCTTGACGCTAAAACCGCTGTCGGCTTTGTCGTCGGCGCGCTGCTGTCCGGTGCCTGCGGCTTTATCGGCATGAGCGTGTCGGTACGCGCCAATGTGCGCACCGCACAGGCCGCTACCAAAGGCATTGGCCCCGCGCTGGACATTGCCTTCCGTGGCGGAGCGATTACCGGCATGCTGGTGGTTGGCCTGGGCCTGCTGGGCGTGACCGCATTTTTCTGGTTCCTGGTCGGCAA
>JBCKNM010000054.1:0-10581 GCA_038902775.1 Polaromonas sp. | reverse complement strand
TGCGTCTTTGGCTGCGTCTTTGGCGGCTGAAGCGGCCTTGCCTGCGGCAGCCTTGGGGTTGGCCGCAGGTGCAGCAGCGGCGCCTTCAGCAGGAGCGGCTTCAGCAGGAGCGGCTGCTACTTCTTTGATGATGGCAGACACCGACACCAGAACCTGGTTAACCTGGCCTTTGGCCACGAACTTCACGCCTTTTGGCAGGGTAATGTCCTTGACGTGCAGCGAGATGCCCTTTTTCAGGCCGCTCAAATCAACGGCGATGAACTCGGGGATGTCTGCCGGGAAGCAGGAGATCGTCAGCTCGGTCAGCACGTGGTTGGCGATGCAGGCCTCAGCCTTGATGGCGGGCGACTCTTCTTCGCCGCTGTAGTGCAGCGGCACCTTCACGGTCATGCGGGTCTTGGCCTCAACGCGCTGGAAGTCGATGTGCAGAATTTGCTGCTTGAACGGATGCATTTGCAAATCGCGCAACAGAACTTTCTGCTCTTTACCGCCCAGTTCCATCTCGAGGATGGAGGCATGGAAGGCTTCTTTTTTGATGGCGTGGAACAACGCGTTGTGATCGAGCTCGATCAGCAAAGGTTCACCGGTGCCACCGTAAACGATACCGGGCGTACGACCGGTGATGCGGAGACGGCGGCTCGCACCCGTGCCCTGCTTGGCGCGCTCAAAAGCGACGAATTTCATAATTAACTCCTTGGAAAGAGGTGTGCCGCGACCAGCTCACCTCAGTTTTAAAAGGCTGCGGGGCAGCATGCCCACGCAACCACCTTGTGCTTCAGATCAAGGTCGGTTGGTCCTGATCCGAAAACAAACTCATGACCGACTCTCCCTTGGCGATGCGCTGAATGGTTTCAGCGATCAGCGGTGCCACGGAGAGCTGGCGTATTTTTTTGCATCCCAGAGCGCTGTCGCTCAGGGGAATGGTGTTGGTGATGACAACTTCATCAAGCGCCTCACCTTTTGCGATGCGGTCTATGGCCGGGCCAGAAAAAATCGGGTGCGTGCAATACGCATAAACCTTTTTCGCGCCGCGCTCCTTGAGCACTTCTGCCGCCTTCATCAGCGTGCCGGCAGTGTCAATCATGTCGTCCATGATGACGCAGTTGCGGCCTTCAACGTCGCCGATCACATGCATGACTTCAGATACATTGGCCTTGGGACGTCGCTTGTCGATAATTGCCATGTCGCAGCCAAGCTGCTTGGCCAGCGCCCGGGCGCGCACCACACCGCCAACGTCAGGTGACACCACCATCAGGTCGGAATAATTTTTCTGGCGCAAATCGCCAAGCAAAACGGGCGAGGCATAAATGTTGTCAACCGGAATGTCAAAAAAACCCTGGATCTGGTCAGCGTGCAGGTCCATCGTCATAACCCGCGACACGCCCACGGCCTGCAGCATGTTGGCGACGACCTTGGCACTGATGGGCACGCGGGCCGAGCGCGGACGACGGTCTTGCCGGGCGTAGGCGAAATAAGGGATGACGGCCGCAATGCTCTGCGCCGATGCGCGCTTGAGGGCATCGACCATGATGAGCAGTTCCATCAGGTTTTCGTTGGTGGGCGCGCAGGTGGACTGCACTACAAACACATCACGCGCACGTACGTTTTGCTGGATTTCAACCGTGACTTCACCGTCCGAAAACCGTCCTACATGGGCAGCGCCCAGCGAAATACCGAGGTTTTGGGCAATTTCTGCGGCCATGCGGGGGTTGGCATTGCCAGTAAAAAGCATGAAGTCAGGGTGGTACGTCTGCATGTGGGGCCCAGCTTGTGTCGATGTTTGAGTCGTGGCTGACATTCTAAAAGGCCATTGTCTGAACAATCGTCGCTCTAAACACACAGACCCGCGAGCTGCGGGTCCGCTGTGCATGGGGACTCGCCAATCTGGCGAATCCTGAAACTCGCCCCTTCGGGCGAATCCTGAACTTTGGCAGGGGTGGAAGGAGTCGAACCTGCGAATGCCGGAATCAAAATCCGGTGCCTTAACCAACTTGGCGACACCCCTACACAGGATAAAAATCTCGCGTCGTTATGACCTACGTGACTTCCAACCTATCAATCGTTACTTTCTCGCAAGCACTGCCAATAGCCGAAGAAGACCGAGACTTTACCAACCGGCCAGAGGATGTGCCTCCAGATTGCTGCATTTGCGGACTTTCCAGGCTCCAGGAGCGTCAGGAATTTCCGTTTTTTGCGGCAAATGCGCAAATACAGCACTTCCCGAGCCAGTCATTCGTCCCTGAAGTCCTGCCCGGGCAAGCCAGTCAAGCGACTGGCCAATTGGCGGGCATAAATTCAGGGCAACTGGCTGCAGATCATTTCGCCCGAATTGCCCGAACCTAAAAACGGGGAAAACGGGGCCTTCTGTATTTGCAGCAAAGCCTTGGATTGTAGCAGTTTCTGTGTCCCGCTTGAGGGTTGGGGAGCTGAAAATCGCCGGGGTAGAGAGCCCGGCGGCGGGTTTCACCACCAGAAAATCAGCGGCAGGCAAACGGATGGGCGTGATGATCTCGCCCACGCCTTCAACCCATGCGTGGCCGCCAGACAGGAAAAACGGAACATCCGCCCCCAGCGACAGTGCAATCGCCAGCAGTTCACTGTGTGGCAATTGGATGCCCCACAGCCGCTGCAGGGCCAGCAGACAACTGGCTGCGTCTGACGATCCGCCGCCCATACCTGCCTGTGCGGGAATACGCTTTTCAAGGCTGATATCCGCGCCCAGCGTTGTGCCGCAGGCCTTTTGCAGGGCGCGGGCGGCGCGCAGCGTAAGGTCTTCAGCGGGTAATGGCTCATCAGGCTCATCACCGGACGGGGATGCATCGCTTTTCAGATCGCGTCGGGTAATTTGCCCGTCATGGCGCAGCTCAAAGTGCAGCGTGTCGCACCAGTCGATCAGCATGAAGACCGACTGGATCAGGTGGTAACCGTCTGGCCTGCGGCCCGTGATATGCAAAAAAAGATTCAGCTTGGCGGGTGCGGGAACGTCGTAAATCGCTGTCAAAGGCGATGAAGATGTGGGCGTGCAAGCAGGTGGGTTCATAAAACAAATGTGCAGCTATTGATCCAGCACGATGCGAAGGTCGATCTGCGGTGCAGGCTCAAGCCTTCGGGCTGTGATGCGCCCCGAGTTTTGCCGCGTCAGGTCAGCCGACCAGCCCTTGGCTTCTGTGTTTTTGCCCTGTAGCCAGTCAAACAAGGCGGTAGTAGGTATGGGCGCGCCTATGGTCTGCTCCAGCAGGGCATCAACCGAAGAAAAACGTTTCACGTCACGACCTGATTCGAGCAGGGCCTCGGTCGGTGACCAGCGCAGCAAGCCCAGCACACTGCCGATGGGGCTGAGTAGCGTGAGTTCACCTTGTTCAGCCGAGCCCTTCAATTCAAAACCGGTAAAAAACCCCTGTGGCGGCTGGCTTTGAATCTGTAGGCTGATACGGCCTGCCCAGGGGCCATTTTTAGGCTGATTTTCAGTGTCATTTATGGCTGTAGGAGCCTGTTTATAGGCGCAACCAGCTATAAAAATAATAGCAAATAAAAAACTCGCAAGCGGTGCAAAATGCGAGCCACGGCGGGCCAGTATGGATGGAGCAGTCAATGCTAGGCTTTGAGTTTGAAGTCTGGGGGTTTGCGCTTAAAGCTTCACGCGAAAGCGTTTGAGCGTTTCCACAAGCGTGGCGTTTTCAGGGTTCAGCAGCGCGCCTTCGCGCCAGATCGCCAGGGCCTTGTCGCGCTGGTCCAGGCTCCAGAGCACTTCACCCAAATGGGCGGCAATTTCGGCATCCGGCTTGGCCTTGAAGGCAGCGGTAAGAATTTTCAAGGCTTCAGCCCGGTTGCCTAGGCGAAATTCAACCCAGCCCAGGCTGTCCTGAATGTAGGGATCTGTCGGCGTGTAAACCAGCGCCTTGCGGATCAAATCCCTGGCCTCGATCAGCCGCACGTTGCGATCTGCAAAGGAGTACCCCAGGGCGTTATAGGCGTGGGGTGAGTCCGGTTTGATCTCAATGGCGCGCCTGAGCAGGCGTTCCATGGCTGCCATGTTGCCGAGTTTTTCGGCCATCATCGATTGGTCGTAAACCAGGTCAGCATCGTTGGGCGACTTGGCAATCGCCCCTGCCAGCAGCTCATAGGCCATCTGGTATTGCTTGAGGTCACGCAGCATGCTGACTTCGGCCATCAGCTTGAGGCGCGCATCACCGGGCTTGCGCTCGGGCAGGCTGCGAATCAGTTGCTGGCCCTCGGCCAGCTTGCCTTGGCCTGCCAGGATAGAGGCGCGCCTGACCTGCGCCTGCATCATGTCGTCCGAGCTGTTGATTTTGTTCAGCCAGCTTTCTGCCGCAGGGAAGTCTTTGCGTTTTTCTGCAATCTGCGCCAATTGCAGGTAAGCCTGCGTCAAGCCACGATCAGACTCTTCCTGGGCGCTCTGCTCAGCCTGCTTTTGGGCCAGCGCCACATAGCGCTCCAGTGATGCCTGGGCCTGTACAAGCTGCATGTCCTGTAGTTGTAGGGAGCCAAGCACCAGGTGTGCGGTTGCAAAGTCGGGTTTGCCGCGAACGATGGTTTGCAACTGGCCAGAGGCTTCTGCGTAGCGTTGCGCGTCCAGCAAGGCCCTGGCGTAGCCCATGCGAATTTCCGGGGGTGCGTTGCTGTTGTCTGCTAGGTACTTCTTGACCAGCACCTCGGCCTGCGGGAGCTTGGGGTCCATGACCTCCAGCGCCACCAGCACCAGGCCGTCGTAGCGGGCATCAAGCGCCTGACCTTTTTGTGCGGCATCCAGTGCGCCCGCTGCATCGCCTGCAGCCAGCCGCATACGCCCCACGGTAGTCCACGCCGCGCCTGCAGTCGCCGGGTTGCCGAGATAGCCTGCAAGCCCCGACTCCACCACGCTGCTGGCGAGTTTTTTGTCATTGACGCGCGCATAGGCTTGCGGAATGGCCGAAATCGCCAGGTTGCGCTCGGCTGGTGATGCCATCTCAATACCCGTCTTGAGCGGGCCAACCGTATCGCTGATCCGGTTGAGCGTAATCAGGATTTGCAGCACATAGCGATTCGGGTCACGCGACAGAGGCTGGGCCTGCTTCCAGGCCTGCGCCGCCTGCAAAGCGGCATCGCCCGAGCGTGATTGCAGCGCAATTTCTGTGGCCCGCTGGTAGAGCTGGGCATCGTTGGTTTTTCTGGCGGCATCCAAAATCAGCGCGAATCCGGCACCGGGTTCTCCGCCCTGCACCGTGAGTTCACCGATCAACAACTGGTAGAAAAGCTCGCCGCTCAGGGCAGAAGCTGTTGCAGAGGCTTGCGCGGGCGCGGGCGCCGCAGGGGTGGGCACTGCTGTCTGGGCCATGGCCGGGGCCATCAGCAACTGTGCTGCAAGCCACAAAGCACCATGCGTCCAGATGTATTTTTTGGTCATTGGGCCATGATAATTGAAGCCTTGGTTCGGTGTGTAAATCATGCCCCCGAACCTGTAGTTTCCGAACTTTTATCTCATTTACCCGTCCATCTACGCCTGCCCATGCCCGAACTCCCTGAAGTTGAAGTGACCCGCCTCAGCTTTGCTGACCGCATCCAGAATGCCGAGATCCGCGCCATCCGCATGGGCAAGCCACTGCGCTGGCCCCTGGGCTGTGACCCGCAAGACCTACATGGCCAGCGGGTAGCGGGGGTCAGGCGGCGGGGCAAATACCTGCTGGTCGATTTGAGCGAAGGCTTGCTGCTGATTCATCTGGGTATGTCCGGCAGCATCAGCTTTGGCAATGACCTGCCACCTTCGGCAAAGCATGACCACTTTGACATGCACACCAGCCTGGGGACTTTGCGGCTGCATGATCCCAGGCGCTTTGGCGCGGTGGTCTATGCACCCAGCGAAAGTCACGCAACAGCGCGCAAGTTGCTGGGCCGGCTGGGTGTGGAGCCCTTGAGCGAAGCATTTGATGCGGCGGCATTTCATAAAGCCCTGAAGCTCAAAAAAACAGCCATAAAGCAGGTGTTGCTGGCGGGCGAAGTTGTCGTCGGGGTTGGCAATATTTATGCGTCTGAAACGCTTTTCCTGGCGGGCATACGGCCCACCACCAAAGCCATGCGCCTGAGCAAGCCGCGTACGCTGTTGCTGCACAGCGCCATCCAGCGGGTACTGGCGCAAGCCGTTGCAAAAGGTGGCAGCACGTTAAAGGATTTTTCCAATGCGAATGGCCAGGCAGGTTACTTCCAGCTGGAGGCCATGGTGTATGACCGCGCGGGCCTGCCGTGCCGGGTTTGCGGCAGCCCGATCAAACCCTTGCGCCAGGGTCAACGTTCTACTTTTTACTGCGCCAGCTGCCAAAAGCCCTGATGGGCGCTCCGGTACAAGCTGTTTTTTCCATACACTACCTGATACTGGCTAATGTTGCGGATGGCTCTTTCGAAGTTGCGATGCTATATTGACCAACCACAACTGACAAAATCCCATGTCTTTTAACGAACAATTCAACCAGCACGGCATATGGCGGCGCGAGTTCGCCCTGCGGCTCAAGCTGTTGGCCGAATGGATGAAAGACCACGATCTGCTCGACGCTGCGGTCGAAGAGCGCCTGCGCAGACTGGAAACCCAGGTACGTTCAGACAAAGTCATGGTGGCCTTTGTGGCCGAATTTTCGCGCGGCAAGTCCGAGCTGATCAACGCCATCTTTTTCGCTGGTTACGGCAGGCGCATCATGCCCGCCAGCGCCGGGCGCACCACCATGTGCCCGACCGAGCTGGGCTATGACGCAGACGTGCCGCCATGCCTGCGATTGCTGCCGATTGAAACCCGCCTGCAAACTCAGGCGCTGATGGAATGGCGCGCGGTGCCTGAAAAATGGACCCGCGTTGATCTGGATGTGAATGATCCTGCGCAGCTTGCACAGGCGCTTGAAAAAGTAGCCGAGGTCCGGCATGTGACCAAGGACGATGCCAGGGCGCTGGGCTTCTGGAACGACGAAAACATGGATGACAATCCACTGGTCGGCCGTGATGGTCTGATTGAGGTGCCCAAGTGGCGTCATGCTCTCATTAACATCGCGCATCCGCTGCTCAAACAGGGGCTGGTGATTCTGGACACACCAGGGCTGAACGCCATTGGCGCAGAGCCGGAACTAACCGTCAGCCTGATTCCGCAGGCACATGCGGTGGTGTTTGTATTGGCCGCTGACACCGGTGTCACCAAATCGGATCTGACAATCTGGCGCGAGCATCTGATGACGGGTGATGAAGACAAAATCTCACGCTTCGTCGTGCTCAATAAAATCGACACGCTGTGGGACACGCTGAGTTCGCCCGAGCAGGTGCAGGCTCAAATCGACCGCCAGCGCATCATGTCCGCTGAAATACTCGGCTTGCCCGAGTCGCAGGTCATTCCTGTATCGGCACAAAAAGGACTGGTTGCCAAAGTCACGCAGGACGAGCAATTGCTCCAGGCCAGCCGCTTGCCGATGCTGGAACTAGCCCTTGCCGAGGGTGTCATGGGGCAGCGGCAGAAAATCCTACGCTCGGCTGTGGCCGGCGGTATCAAAGAGCTTCGTCTTGAAGCGGGGCGCGCGATTCATATTCGCCGCCGTGACCTGGCCGAGCAAATGGACGAGTTGCGCGGTTTGCGCGGCAAAAATGCGTCGGTCATCAAACACATGCGTTTGCGCATTGAGCAGGAGCAGGCCGAGTTCGATACCAGCGGCGCGAAAATCCATGCGGTACGGTCGGTACACCTCAAGCTGCTACGCGAGGTGTTTAACCTGCTCAGTACACCCACGCTGAAAACTGAACTGGCTGAACTGACGCACGCGCTCAAGCAGCCAGGCATCAAACTGGGAGTCAAAAAAGCCTATGGACAGACTTTCTCCCGCCTGCGCGAGGGGCTGGAAAAATCCCAGGTGACCAGTGGTGAAATCCGCACCATGCTGATGGCATCTTTCAAGCAGCTCAATGCCGAGTTCGCCTTTTCGCTGCAGGCACCGAAAGAGCCTGACTTAAAATGTTACTCCTACGACCTTGGCTTGATTGAGCGCAGTCATCTGCGATATCTTGGCATGAGCAATGTCCTTAAATTGTCGCAACCCGATTTTTCCGAGCGACTGGTGCGTGCGCTGTCAACGCGTTTGCGCGTGGTGTTTGAGTCGGCCCTTGGCGAGGTCGAACTGTGGAACAAGTCCGCTGCATCGCAGCTCGATGCGCAATTGCGCGAACGTCGCCGCAACTTCGGAAGCCGCATTGAAGCCATTGAAAGAATCCAGAGCGCAGCCTCGGGGCTGGATGAACGCATCAGCGAGATCAAAGAACTGGAAACTGCCATTGATCATCTTGACAACAAGTTGACGGAACTGACCTCGCATCTGGCGGGCACGCCAGTTGAGTCCCAAGTGCAGCAGGATTGTCAAGCTACCCAGCACGCCAGCCAAGTTGACGTCCTGGTTGAGCCGGCTTGATTCGGGTTTTGGAGGGTTTTTGGGGTCAGAGTCCAAATTCATCGTGCCCTTGGGGTTATTGGGGTCAGACACCAATTTCGCTGCGGTGCGCCGCACCGGCCCGCAGGGCAAGCCAAGGGCTTGGCGAATTTGGGCTCTGACCCCAAAAACCCAATGCATCGTAATGAAATTGGCGTCTGACCCCAATAACCCTCAACATTTCGCAAAAAACGTGGTGAGCTGGCAAAAAACCCACGGACGCCAGCACCTGCCGTGGCAAGACACACGCGTCCCTTACCACGTCTGGCTGTCTGAAATCATGCTTCAGCAGACCCAGGTCACCACAGTACTTAGCTACTATGCGCGATTTTTACAGCGCTTCCCGACAGTCCATGAGCTGGCCGCTGCACCGCTTGATGAGGTGCTTGCTTTGTGGAGCGGGCTGGGCTACTACAGCCGGGCGCGCAATCTGCATCGCTGCGCCGGGCAGGTCATGGCGCTTCATGCGGGACGGTTTCCATCCACCGCTGAGCAGTTGCAGACTTTGCCCGGCATCGGGCCTTCTACGGCAGCTGCGATTGCCGCATTTTGTTATGCCGAACGGGTGGCTATTCTGGACGGGAATGTCAAGCGGGTGTTGACGCGTGTGCTTGCGTTTCCGGGCGACATGGCGCAAGGCCCGCAGGTGCGCCAGCTCTGGGATATAGCGAACATCCTGTTGCCAACGCACGCACTGACTGAGAACATGCCGCGTTATACTCAGGGTTTGATGGATTTGGGCGCTACGCTGTGTACGCTGCGAAAACCGCAATGCAGTGCTTGCCCGGTGCAAAAGATCTGCATGGGCTTTGCAGGCGGCGAGCCCGAAAAATACCCTGTCAAAACCAGAAAGCTCAAACGCAGCTCAGAGCACTTAAGCCTGCTGTGGGCCGAGCGGCCCGACGGTTCGGTGTGGCTGGAACGCAGGCCTGCCACCGGTATTTGGGGTGGGCTTTATTGCCTGCCGGTTTTTGTGGATGAAGATGCACTCAGGGTATTTCTTCCGAAATCAGTGCAGCAAGGCCTGGAATTTCTCAAATCGTTCAAGCATGTGCTGACGCACAAGGACATGCATTTGAGTCCGGTGATCGCAGGTTTCTCTGCAACGCAGGAGATGCCGTCGATGTTATTGGCGGCATCTGAACCACAAACCCATGGCGCGTGGTTTACGCCAAGTGCCTGGCCGGGTTTGGGCTTGCCTGCGCCGATTCGCAAACTGCTAAATGGCAAGGCTAAGGTTTCTCCTCAGCCAGCAATCAGTGTAGCCACCTGACTCCTCAACTCCGGCAAATCCGCATGAATCGTCTTCCACACCAGTTCATAGTCCACTTTGAAGTACCCATGAGCGACGCGGTTGCGCATGGTGTACATCAGCGCCCAGGGCACGTCGGGGTGAGCTTGGGCAAACTGGGGATGGAACAGCTCCACGTTGTGCGCTGCTTCGCCCAGAATTTCAAAATTGCGCACCACCGCGTCCTGTGTCTTTTCATCTTCAAGAAACGCAAGCTCGGCCATGTCTTGAACGTACCGGTGAATCCGATCAATGGCCTCCACGATGTGGGCAAGGTAATCCGCTACACGCAACGGGTCCGACTTGCTCATACCGCCTGCGCCTCGGCCAACACCTGATCCCTGAACTTGTCCGGCAGCGCCCTGGGGGTCAGCACGTCCACGGCGACTTCGAGCAACTGCCCCAACTCCCACTGGATTTTGGAAATATCCATCATCGTGGTCTGATCGGTAGGCTCCACCAACAAATCCAAATCACTCCCCTCGGTGTCATTGCCATGTACCACCGAGCCAAACACCCGCACGTTGGTCACCCGATGACGCAGGGCAATCTGGCGGATGGCATCGCGGTGGGTTTGCAGAGCAAGTGAGGGACGCATGTGGGTCTTTCCTTCGAGCGGGGCAGATGCTGCTTATTTGAAGGCACATCGTACCGCAACCAATATCACTGCCACCCACGCAGCATTCCAACCATGGTGCGGTGGCATGGGGAAATGATGCCAGAGGTTTTAGGAATTAGATTGGAATGAGGAAATGGGAAATGGGAGACCTACCCAATTCTTCCACTCGATTCTGAAGTCGGGGTGAGCGCCCCGGTCGTGCGGGAAGGTCAATAGTGTTCTAAATC
>JBCKNM010000053.1:0-10631 GCA_038902775.1 Polaromonas sp. | reverse complement strand
AACTAAAATCTGAATTTCTAGAAGTACCCTTATGATGAGTACGCATTTCGGTTTTCAATCGGTTGACGAGCAGGACAAGGCGCGTCGCGTTCGCGGCGTGTTCGATTCAGTCGCGCCCAAATACGATGTGATGAACGATTTGATGTCGCTCGGCCTGCACCGTGCGTGGAAGGCTTATACCGTGCTGGTTGCCAACGTCAAACCGGGCCAAAAAGTGCTGGACATCGCGGGTGGTACCGGCGATTTGGCTATGGCGTTTGCGCCCAAGGTCGGTGCCGATGGCCTGGTGGTACATACCGACATCAATGAGGCCATGCTGCGCGAGGGGCGTAACCGCCTGCTTGATGCCGGGGTCAGCGTGCCGACACTGGTTTGTGATGCCGAGCATCTGCCTTTTCCGGATGCGCATTTTGATGTGGTCACGGTGGCCTTTGGCCTGCGCAACATGACGCACAAGGAAGACGCCCTGCGTGAAATGAATCGCGTGCTCAAGCCTGGCGGCAAGCTGCTGGTGCTGGAGTTTTCAAAAGTCGCCAAGCCGCTGGCCAAAATTTACGACTGGTATTCCTTCAAGGTCTTGCCCTGGCTGGGCAAGCTGGTTGCCAATGACGACTCCAGCTACCAGTACCTGGCCGAGTCGATCCGTATGCATCCGGGGCAGGAAGAATTAAAGGCCCTGATGCACAAAGGTGGTTTCGGCCATGTGGACTATCACAACATGTCTGGCGGTGTGGTCGCTTTACATGTTGGAATCAGGTGTTGAAAGTCATTAGGGCACATCTATAAATTCATTTTTCAGGCAAATTGCTGCGTTGCGCGGTGCTCGCAATCCTCATGTACCTTAAGTACATTCCGGTTGCTCCGCTCCGTGCGCCTTGCACTTTATCCTGAAAATCTGAATTTCTAGAAGTGCCCATTAGCTTTAGTTAAAGACAGTTTGTTTAAGGAGATATCATGAAAATCTGGGCTATCATTTTTTCCGCCATGCTCGCGCTTACGCTGAGTTTTGCGGGTGTAAACGCGGAAGCCAAGCGCCTGGGTGGTGGCGGCTCATTCGGCAAACAGTCGTCTAACGTGACGCAGCGTCAGGCGGCTCCGCCAGCCGCCGCTCCCGCCGCGCCTGTAGCTGCTGCACCCAAGAAGCCTTGGGGTGCGGGTGCGATGTTGGGCGGTCTTGCCGCTGGCTTGGGCCTCGCATGGCTAGCCTCTTCGCTAGGTCTCGGCGAGGCCTTTGGCCAGATCATCATGTTTGGCTTGCTGGCGTTGGTGGTGATGCTGGTCATCGGTTTCGTGATGCGTAAATTCAAAGGGCAAAATAACGGCCAAAATGGTGCTCAGGCAAATGGCGGGCAGTCCTCATCACCATTCGCCTTTCAGGGCTCAGGTAGTCCAGCAGCTGCAACAACACCTAGAAACTACAGCCCTGAAAACGTCGGCAATGACGCTTCTGCCCGGCCATGGGAACGTAATAGCATGGCTTTTGATGCCAACGCTGCGGGCGCAGCCAATACGGGTTCGATGATCGGTTCGGCTTTGGGCGGTTCGCAGTCTTGGGGTGTGCCTGCCGGCTTTGATGCAGAAGGTTTTCTGAAGGCGTGCAAGGCCAACTTTTTGACGCTGCAAGACGCTTGGGATCGCTCTGACATCCAGAACCTGCGCGCCATGATGACCGACGAAATGCTCGAGCAGATCAAAGTGCAACTCGCTGACCGTGAGTCGCACACGGGCGACGGCACCAACAAGACCGACGTGGTCATGTTGGACGCGCAGCTTCTGGGTATTGAAGAACTTACCGACGTGTATATGGCCAGCGTCGAGTTCTCCGGCATGATCCGCGAAGACGCATCAGCCGGTGCCAGCCCGTTCCGCGAAGTCTGGAACATGACCAAACCGCGTAATGGCGGCGGCTGGCTGGTTGCTGGCGTACAGGCACTTCAATAGGTTGTTGGCCCCCACGTTCGCTCACTTCGTGTAGCTCTCTGCCCCCCGAGGGGGCACATTTTTCCTTGGGGTGGCCCGGCGGAAAAACATAGCCCCCACGGTCGGCTCTACTGGCGTGTAGCTCCCTGCCCCCCGAGGGGGTCGTCGTCTGCGGCCCGGCAAAGTCGGTTCCGCGGCTGGTTTTGCTTCACGGCTATTCACGTCGGCATTTGTTTACCTGTCAAAATCGGGGGCGTATGACTACTACGTCCCCTTTTTCATTTTTAGAATCCATCGCCAGCCGCTTCCAACCGCCTTCGTGGGTGGTTGATGAGGGCCAGCAACGCCTGGTGCTGTTCTTGAACCACGTCCTGATGCAGGAAAAAGAAGCCCAGGATAGGCTTGCCCGAAAAAAAGGCAATGTGATTCACGTTCGCTGGGGTCTGTTTGGGCTTGACTTGCTCATCACCCCTGCCGGGCTTCTGGATCGGGCATCTTCCGCCGCAAAGCCCGACCTGCTGGTGACAGTGGCTGCCGATTCACCCATGGCGGTGCTGCAATCCGTTCTGGCCAGCAAGCCGCCACCCGTCAAGATTGAGGGCGACGTACAGCTCGCCGCTGAACTCGGCTGGCTGGCTGAGAATTTGCGTTGGGATGTTGAAGAAGACTTGTCACGCATCGTCGGCGACATACCGGCCCATGCACTGGGTGACATGGGGCGGCGCGTATTTGAAGCTTTGAAGCAGTTCCTGGCACCACGGCCGGCATCTGCGGGAGGCACTACGTCATCAGCCACGCCATCTGTCACACCGTTTGCCACGTCTGATAACAGCAAGGCCGCTACATGAGCCGGATCTTCAGGGGTTTTTCCATTATCTGGACGGTATTGCGCTTTGGTCTGGACGAGCTGGTGCTATCGGGTTTTCAAAAGCCGTGGATCAGGCTCTTGCGGCGCGTTGTTTCAGTCGGGCGTAATTTGAAAGCGCCGCGTGGCGAGCGCCTGCGACTGGCGTTAGAGCGTCTTGGTCCTATCTTCGTCAAGTTCGGGCAAGTGATGTCTACGCGCCGCGATTTGTTGCCCACTGACATCGCCGACGAGCTGGCCCGCCTGCAAGACCGCGTGCCGCCGTTTGATTCCACAATAGCCATTGCCATCATCGAGAAAGCTTTTGGCAGGCCGCTGGCGCAGATTTTTGCGACTTTTGAGCACCAGCCGATTGCCAGCGCATCCATCGCGCAGGTGCATTTTGCGACCTTGCCCAGTGGCCGTGAAGTGGCCGTCAAGGTGCTGCGCCCCAACATGCTGCCCGCGATTGAAAAAGACCTGGCCCTGATGCACATGATGGCGGGCTGGGTTGAAAGCGCCTCGGCAGATGGCAAGCGTCTTAAACCGCGCGAGGTGGTGGGCGAGTTCGATAAATACCTGCATGACGAGCTGGACCTGCTGCGTGAAGCCGCCAACGCAACCCAGCTGCGCCGCAATATGCGGGGCCTTGATCTGGTGATGATCCCCGAGATGGTGTGGGATTTCTGTATGCCTGACGTGATGGTGATGGAGCGCATGAAGGGCGTTCCCATCAGCCAGATGCAGCGCCTGCGCGATGCGGGCGTGGACATAAAAAAACTGGCGCGTGATGGCGTCACGATTTTTTTCACTCAGGTTTTTCGCGACGGGTTTTTTCATGCCGACATGCACCCCGGCAACATTCAGGTCAGCCTGGAGGCGGCTACCTTTGGTCGCTATATCTCACTCGACTTCGGCATCGTCGGCACGCTGACGGAGACCGACAAGGAATACCTGGCGCAAAACTTCAGCGCGTTTTTTCGCCGTGACTACAAGCGTGTGGCCGAGCTGCACATCGAATCCGGCTGGGTGCCTGCCAGTACCCGCGTGGACGAGCTGGAAGCCGCCATTCGCGCCTGCTGCGAGCCCTACTTTGACCGTCCGTTAAAAGAAATTTCGCTGGGCCTGGTGCTGATGCGGCTATTCCAGACCTCGCGCCGCTTTCATGTCGAAATCCAGCCGCAACTGGTGCTGTTGCAGAAAACCCTGCTCAACGTTGAAGGCCTGGGTCGTCAACTTGATCCCGACCTGGATCTGTGGAGCACCGCCAAGCCATTTCTTGAAAAATGGATGATCGAGCAGGTCGGGCCTGAAAAGCTGTTTGCGCAACTCAAGGCCGAAGCCCCGGCCTATGCCAAGCTGCTGCCCGGTTTGCCGCGCCTGCTGTCGCAGTACCTGAAAGACCGGCATGGTTCAAACCAGCGCGAACTGCTGGAATTGCTCGCTGAACAAAAGCGTACCAACAAACTGCTGCAAAGCCTTATTTACGGTGGTTTGGGCTTTGTTTTGGGCTTGATTGCGATGCAGGTGGTTTTGCGGGTGCGGCTTTTTTAAGCGACCCCGGCAACGCCTATAATTGAAGGCTTTGCCTCTTGCGCCTTTTGCGCCATTTTCGAGTTGCGTTTCACCTGAAAAACCTCCAGAACCATGCCAATCTACGCCTATAAATGTGAGTCCTGCGGTCATGCGAAAGACGTTTTGCAAAAAATGTCGGACGCACCGCTGACTGACTGCCCACAGTGCGGCACACCAGCCTTTAAAAAGCAGCTCACTGCAGCCGGTTTTCAGCTCAAGGGCTCCGGCTGGTATGTCACAGACTTTCGAGGCGGTACGCCCTCGGGTACGCCGGCTGCTGAATCGAGTGGCGATGCTAAGTCGGGTGAATCCGCGCCTGTTGCGGCCACACCCTCCAGCGCAACCGTAACATCCCCCGCTGCTGGCTCGACTGCGGCCGCGCCAGCACCTGCTCCAGCACCTGCTCCCGCACCTGCGGCAGCCCCAGCCCCAGCCGCACCAAAGGCCAACTCGTGATGGCGGCCGTCCGCAGATGGCTGCTGGCTGGCCTGCTGGTTCTGGTGCCTCTGGGCATCACGATCTGGGTGCTGGAATGGATTATTGCCACGCTGGACCAGACCTTGCTCATCCTGCCTGGCTCATGGCATCCAGACAAACTGATTGGTTTTCATATCCCCGGTTTTGGCGTATTGCTGGCGCTTTTTACCCTGTTGCTGATCGGTGCCATTGCCAGCAACTTTTTCGGCAAAAAACTGGTGAGCTGGTGGGATTTGCTGCTCAACCGCATTCCTATCGTTCGCTCGATTTACTCCAGCGTCAAGCAGGTCTCTGACACGCTTTTCTCGGAGAACGGCAATGCTTTTCGCAAAGCGCTGCTGGTGCAGTGGCCACGCGAAGGGGTGTGGACGATTGGTTTCCAGACCGGTACACCGGGCGGCGATGTGGCCAATCATTTGCTTGGCGACTATCTGAGCGTTTATGTGCCCACCACGCCCAACCCCACGGGCGGCTATTTTGTGATGCTCAAGCGTGAGCACTGCATCGAACTCAAAATGAGTGTCGATGAAGCACTGACCTATGTGATTTCCATGGGCGTTGTGGTGCCTGGTAGTGACACCAATTTCAAGCCTGGCAAGCCTGGCAAGCCCGGCAGTGCCGCACCCACCCGACCCGACAGTCCTCCCCGCATCTAACCTGCCGAGGCGCATCGCGCTATCGGTATTACCGTATTTAAAAGCGATTTTTATGCCAATAACCTCCAAAATGCGAACCACTTATTGCGGTCTGGTGACCGAGGCCCTGATGGGGCAAACCGTCAGCCTGTGTGGTTGGGTCAACCGCAGGCGTGACCACGGCGGCGTGATTTTTATCGACCTGCGTGATCGTGAGGGTTATGTACAGGTGGTGTGCGACCCGGATCGTGCTGACATGTTCAAAACCGCCGAAGGCGTGCGTAATGAGTTTTGTGTGCAGGTCAAAGGCATTGTTCGCGCAAGACCGGAAGGCACCACCAACGACAACCTTAAAAGCGGCAAGATCGAAGTGCTGTGCCATGAGCTGATCGTGCTGAACGCCAGCGTGACGCCGCCGTTCCAGTTAGACGACGACAACCTGTCAGAAACCACACGCCTGACGCACCGCGTGCTGGACTTGCGCCGCCCCTACATGCAGAACAACCTGATGCTGCGTTACCGCGTGGCCATGGAAACCCGCAAGTTTCTCGATGCCAATGGTTTCATTGACATCGAAACCCCCATGCTCACCAAGAGCACGCCCGAAGGTGCGCGCGACTACCTGGTGCCCAGCCGCGTCAACGAAGGCATGTTCTTCGCGCTGCCGCAAAGCCCGCAGTTGTTCAAGCAGTTGCTGATGGTCGCCGGGTTTGATCGCTACTATCAAATTACCAAGTGCTTCCGTGACGAAGACTTGCGTGCCGACCGCCAGCCCGAATTTACCCAGATTGATATTGAAACTTCCTTCATGGATGAGCAGGAAATCCGTGACCTGTCCCAGGGCATGATCATCAATATTTTCAAGACGGTTCTCGCAACCGATCTGGGCGAGTTCCCGGTTATGGCCTATGCCGATGCCATGCACCGCTACGGCTCTGACAAGCCCGACTTGCGCGTCAATCTTGAGTTCACCGAACTCACCGATTTGATGGCCGGTGTTGACTTCAAGGTGTTCAGCACGCCAGCCACCACACCGGGTGGTCGTGTGGTTGCATTGCGCGTTCCCGGCGGTTCGGAGATGAGCCGCGGCGAGATTGACGGTTACACCGAGTTCGTCAAAATCTACGCTGCCAAGGGCCTGGCCTGGATCAAGGTCAATGATGTGACCAAGGGCCGCGAGGGTCTGCAAAGCCCCATCGTCAAAAACATTCACGACGCTGCTCTGCTTGAAATTTTGAAGCGCACCGGCGCAGCCAATGGCGACATCATTTTCTTTGGTGCCGACAAAGCCAAAATCGTCAACGACAGCATGGGTGCGCTGCGCCTGAAGATTGGTCACAGCGTGTTCGGCAAAAAGACCGGCTTGTTCACTACCGGCTGGAAGCCACTCTGGGTGGTTGACTTCCCGATGTTTAAACATGACGAAGAAGGCAATCGTTGGAGCGCTGTGCATCACCCCTTCACCGCGCCCAAAGACGGCCACGAAGACTGGATGGACACCGACCCCGGCAAGTGCATTGCCAAGGCCTACGACATGGTGCTCAACGGCTGGGAGCTCGGTGGCGGCTCGGTGCGTATCCACCAGGCAGACGTGCAGAGCAAGGTCTTCAACGCCCTCAAAATTGGCCCTGAAGAAGCGCAGGAAAAGTTCGGCTTTCTGCTCGATGCCCTGCAATACGGCGCGCCACCACACGGCGGCCTGGCCTTTGGCCTGGACCGCATCGTCACCATGATGACGGGTGCAGAGTCGATTCGCGACGTGATCGCCTTCCCGAAAACCCAGCGCGCCCAGTGTCTGCTGACTCATGCACCCAGCCCGGTCGATGAAAAGCAGTTGCGCGAGCTGCACATCCGCTTGCGCAATCCGCTGCCTGCCTGAACCGGCGAGCTTGCCTGACAGGCATTTAGGCGCGGACGGCGATGCACGAAATTCCGGGGATGGTGTGAAGAAAAGCTTCAAGATTCCCGAGTCGGTTCTCGTGATCATTCACACGCCGGCGCTGGATGTGTTGCTGATCGAACGTGCCGACCAGCCCGGTTTCTGGCAATGCGTCACCGGCTCCAGGGACACCCTGGATGAGCCCTTGCTGCAAACCGCCGTGCGCGAGGTGATGGAAGAAACCGGCATCTCAGCGCGGCCCGAGGATTTTCGGGACTGGGCGATGACCAACATCTACGACATCTATCCGGTCTGGCGCCATCGCTACGCCCCCGGGGTGACGCGCAACACCGAGCATGTGTTCAGCCTGTGTGTGCCACCGGGCACGGCTGTCAAACTCAGTGCCCGCGAACATGTGACCTGGCAATGGTTGCCTTATCTGGCGGCGGCCGACCGGTGCTTTTCCCCCTCCAATGCCGAAGCCGTGTTGATGCTGCCACAATTCGTGGCTTGAAGGGTCGTCTCCCAAGCCCCGCTTTGGCACCGCCCGGAACTGTCCGTCCACCGAAGAACATCCGAACCCATGTCACCGCTTCAAGATAAGGCGCCGCAGGCGCTGCAGTTGCTGCAGGGCGGGCAGGCGCTTTTTCCGGCTCTGGTGCGCGAGATTGACGGGGCCACGGCATGGGTGCAGCTGGAAACCTATATTTTCGATGTCCACGGGCAGGGCGCGGATGTTGCCGGGGCCCTGGTTCGTGCGGCGCACCGCGGTGTGTTGGTCCAGGTGCTGGTCGATGGCATCGGCACCGACCGCCTTCCCGCTGAATGGCAGGAAAAGTTTGACCAGGCGGGTGTGCAATGGCGGCTGTATGCGCCATTGGGTCGCGGCAGGTTTTCCGCCCTGGGCCTGCTGGTTCCGGAACGCTGGCGCCGGCTGCACCGCAAGCTGTGTGTGATCGATGAGCGCATCGTGTTTTGCGGCGGCATCAATATCCTCGACGATTTTTACGACCCCAACCACGGGGCGCTGACGGAGCCGCGCTTTGACTTTGCGGTGGCTGTCAGCGGTCCGCTGGCGGTGGAGGCGTCCGACGCTGTTGCCCTGCTGTGGTGGCGCGTGGAGGCGGGCTACAGCGCGCGCCAGCGTCACCTGGTCGCGGCCTGGGAGGCGGTCAAGGCTGCAGGTTACGGCGGCCGGATCGGCGGAGCGGCCGAACGCAGGTTCCCGCCCACAAGGCGTGGCGGTGAACGGGCGAAACTGTCGTCCAGCGCGGGGCCAGCCCTGCTGCTGCGGGACAACCTGCTCAACCGCAGCAGCATCGAACGCGCCTACCGCAAGGCCATTGGCAAGGCGCGGGAGGAAATCATCATTGCAAGCGCCTACTTCGTGCCGGGCGGCAAATTGCGCCGGGCCCTGATCAAAGCTGCCAGGCGCGGCGTCAAGGTCAGCCTGCTGCTGCAGGGCAGGTACGAATATTTCATGCAATACCACGCGTCGCGGCCGGTGTACGGCGCGCTGCTGGAGGCCGGCGTCGACATCCACGAATACGACGCCGGCTTTCTGCATGCCAAGGTGGCGGTCATCGACGGACGCTGGGCCACGGTGGGATCGTCCAATCTGGACCCCCTGAGCCTGCTGCTCGCCCACGAGGCCAATGTGGTGGTGGAAGACAAGGTGTTTGCAGATAAGTTGCGCAGTAGCTTGTGTGCTGCCATAGCCAACCACGGGCACCGCCTTGACCCTGTGGCCTACAGCCAGCGTCCCCTGCGCCAACGCCTGCTGGACCACATAGCCTATGCGTTGATGCGGGTCGGTGTTTTCATCGCAGGCCAGCGCTACTGACAAGCATTACCAACAAGCGTTAATGAGGCAGGGCCAGTTTTGAGCAGGGCTGTTAATATCTTGCCATGCTTATGAAATCAGACACCTCATTGGCGGATGCTACCGAAGAAGGCGTTCCGGTCTCCGTCAAAATCCGCGAGCGCATCACGGCAGCCCGCAAACGCTTCAATGCCAACGACAACATTGCAGAGTTCATTGAGCCCGGCGAACTTGAAAAACTGCTGGATGAAGTCGAAGGCAAGATGAAGGGCGTGCTCGACAGCCTGGTAATAGACACCGAGCGCGACCACAACACCAACAACACCGCCCGCCGCGTGGCCAAGATGTACCTCAATGAGGTCTTCAAGGGCCGTTATGTGTCGCCGCCCAACATCACCGAGTTCCCCAACGCTGAACACCTCAATGAGCTGATGATCGTCGGCCCTATCACCGTGCGCAGCGCCTGCTCGCACCACCTGTGCCCTGTCATTGGCAAGGTCTGGATAGGCGTTCTGCCCAATGAACACACCAATATCATTGGCCTGTCTAAATACGCGCGCTTGGCCGAATGGGTTATGGGCCGGCCGCAAATCCAGGAAGAAGCCGTGGTGCAACTGGCGGACCTGATTATGGAAAAAACCTCGCCTGACGGCCTGGCCATCGTCATGGAGGCCACGCATTTCTGCATGGGCTGGCGTGGCGTGCAAGACCTCGACAGCAAAATGATTAACTCCGTCATGCGCGGCGTCTTTTTGAAAGATGCCAATCTGCGTCGCGAGTTTTTGTCTCTTATCCCCAAACAAAGCCATGGCCAGTAATTCCATTTCTAAATCATTCCTATATGTCGTTGCTTCGCCTTGCCGTGGAGTTTTTGGGGTCAGAGCCCAAATTCGCCGAGCCTACGGCTCACCCGGAGGGCGCGGTGCGATGCACTGCAGCGAAATTGGTGTCTGACCCCAATAACTCCTTCGCGTCTAATCTAGAAATGATTTAGAAACGGAATAAGGACACACCTCACATGCTAGTACGCCTTCTTTACGCCAGCCGCGCCGCTGACCCCAGTGCTTCTGCAACCGACGCCATTCTTTCGCAATCCCGTAGCCATAACCCGGACTGCGGCATCACCGGCATTCTTTGCTACGGGGGCGATATTTTTTTGCAGGCACTCGAAGGCGGCCGCAATCAGGTCAGCGAGTTGTATGGTCACATTCAAAAAGATGTGCGCCACAAAGACATCGTGCTGCTGCACTACGAAGAAATTTCAGAGCGGCGCTTTGGCGGCTGGACCATGGGGCAGGTCAACATGGCCAAGCTCAACACGTCGATTTTGCTGAAGTATTCTGAAACGGCTGTGCTTGATCCGTATTCGGTGTCCGGCAAGGTATCGCTGGCTTTGCTGGAAGAGTTGATGGCAACAGCCTCCATCGTTGGCCACAGCTGATTCAACATGCTGCTAGTCGGGTGCGACTTTTCTAGCGC
>JBCKNM010000052.1:0-11069 GCA_038902775.1 Polaromonas sp. | reverse complement strand
AGGCTCAGCTTGAACTCGTATTTGCGGAAGAAGTCGTCAAACAACTCGCCGCCCAGCGTGGCGTACGCCGTCAGCGTGTCGGCCTTGGGGTCATGCTCCAGCAGCACGGCGCACAGGGGCTGCTCTGCCGGGCCACTCAGTACGCGCGCGCCCTTGGCCGGATCGTACTGGCTGTCTTCAGCACAGCAATGAATCAGGTTGTCAGCCACGCCTTTCTTGGCCCTGGATTTACGAAAGCTGATGAAACTGATCTGCTGTGTCGGGTACACCAGGTGATGCGCGCATATGGCAGAAAAAGCCACCAGGTTGCGCTGTGGACCAACCCCGCCAGGCCAGACGTAGCTGTCGTGCGACTTGGTGCTGAGTTGCTGTGGCGGCGCTGGCTGAGCGAGCTTGAGCAAAAACACCGGCGTCGCTTCGAAGGGATAGTGAAAGATGTAATTGGTCTGCGCCTGCAGGCCGGTGGCGCGCAAGGCATCACCGTGCTCATCCGTCAGCAGCACACGCGCATAGGCCTTGGGGCGCGCATTGGCCGCAAAGACAGGTAAGGCCACCGCGGCACCCAGACAGGCCACACCCGCGGAACAGGTTTCGACAAAACTGCGACGGTCCATCTGATACTCCCCGTGGGAAAACGCCATGAGCGCCCTAATTTAGCGGCTCCGTACAGAATCGTCAAGTCTGGTGCTAGGGACCCTCTGCCTCAGGCAAACGCAAGAGCTGCAAGTCTGCCAGCGTGGCATACAGCGGTGCGCTGATCAGTCTGGAGATGCCGCTGGCGGTGTGGCGTAATAGTAGAGATGCCCTTCAGAGATTCACTAAGCCGCAGAGTGAGGGGCGGCAACGTCCGCTCCGCACTCATGCATACTATCGAGGAATAAGAACATGAGGGCACTTCTAGAAATTCAGATTTTCAGGATAAAGTGCAAGGCGCGTGTCGCATCGCCCTTTGGGCTCATGCGAGGGTCGCGGAGCAACCGGAATGTACTTAAGGTACATGAGGATTGCGAGCACCGCGCAACGCAGCAATTTGCCTGAAAAATGAATTTATAGAGGTGCCCATGAAACATTCCAGCCAGATTGCCATCGCAATCACCGCGGCCATGGTTTTTGCAGCCGCCGCATACGCCCAGGCCGCAGACCACAGCCCCGGGATGGGACACAACCACAATGCCGCCGGTCACGGCACCATGCGCGGCCCCACCGCAATGCTCACCAAACAGGACGCCAATTCTGCGACCGACATGGGATTGGTGATGGATCTTGTGCACAACAACGCCAAAATCAAACGCTCGGTGACCCAGTTACCGGACGGCATCAAAACCGTCACCGAATCAGACGACCCCAAAGTGGCGCAGGCGATCAAGGTGCATGTCGCCAGCATGTCCGGCCGACTCAAGGACAGCCGTGAATTCAATATATTCAGTACCACGCTGCCGGTAATCTTCGACAACGCGGACAGAATAAAATCCGTGGTCGAGATGACCGACAAGGGTGCCATTGTCATCCGCACCTCCACCGACGCCAAAGTGGCGGCTGCCTTGCAGGCCCATGCCGGTGAAGTCACCGAACTCGTGCAGGAAGGCAGGGCCGCGTTTCACCGCGGCATGCAGGCCCGCATGACCATGGGTGCGGGCGGGCCACGGGCGGCCATGGGTCGCCAGGCCCCGCCGGGCAATCCCGCACCGGCGATACCCGGGCATACGCACTGACACGGTCTGCTCCGCGATGCGCCTCATTCAAATCAAGGAATCAGGCGGAAACCGGGGTCAGATCTTGCATTTCATCCCGAAAATCTGAATTTCTAGAAGTGCCCTCAACTACCAGCGCAGCAGCCGCGGCCCGAGCACCGCACCGGCCAGTGCCGGAATCGCGATCCCCAGCACGTACCAGACAGCCAGAAAAGGCGCGGCCAATTCCGGGCAGTACAGCGAATACACCAGTGCGCCCAGCGCCCCGGCCAGCAGGCCGGCGCCAGCACCGGCAAGCGCCAGTCGGGTAGGCGCCAGGTCCTTCATGGCCCAAAGCGTCGCAACCAACAGTGGCATTGAAATCAGCGCGATGTTGAAAGGACAACTGTTCCAGGTACTACCAAGAATGAGACCGGCGCGTTGCGCTGGCGCAGCATTGAGCAGTACCAAGACTGCGAGCGACCACAACATCAGCAGCGGCGCGGCCAGCGCCATCCAGATGCCACCCAGGCGCATGCCAGGCCTGGCCAGTCGCTCGGCCACGACCAGACCGGCCAAGGCAAGGCCGGCGGGAAAAGCCATCTTCAGCCAGAACATCAACTTTCCCGCATCCTGTGCCAGATCGGCACGCACGCCGAACGTGAGCATCAGCAGCAGGACTGCGGCCGGCACACCCCAGCCCAGGGCCACAGCGAAGCGCCGGCCAACCGCATTCACGGGAACCGGTGCGGCACCGGCCGCCAGCAGGGAAACAAGTTCATCGGTTTTCATAAAGTACCTCTGATCTTGGCGGCCAGCGCCTTCAGGCCTCTGTGCACGCCGATCTTCACCGCTGACTCCGACATGCCGGTAAGTTGAGCTGTCTCGACGACGGACAGGCCTTCGAGCTTGACGTGCATGATCGGCAGGCGCTGACGGTCGGGCAGGCCAGCCAGCAACTTGCCGAGGTCGCGCTTCGCCTCGGCCGCTTCGGTGTCCGACGCGGCAAAGACTTCGAGTTCATCGTCCAGCGGATCGGTCAGCGCCTGATTTGCCGCATTGGCACGCAACCAGTCGATCAGCTTGTAGCGCGAAATCGCATGCACCCACGCCGTCAGCGGCTGGTCGGTCCGGTAGGTGTGGCGCTGGTTATGCACCGCGAGCAGTGTTTCTTGCACGAGGTCCTCTACTTCATCGGGTCGCTGAAAAAGCCGCTTTCTGAAATAGGCCCGCAAGTGCGCAGTCAACGCCTTCAGAAAACGGTGGTAAACCGCTGTATCGCCACCCAGCCCCTGCACCAGCAGCTCACGCAGCCGGTGCTCGGTGTCCGCCAATCGAGTGTCTCCTTGTTCTATTCGTTCCATAAGAGGTTTGGGTTACAGCAAGCGCCATAAATATTTTTAAATTGTGCCCTGAACTGTAACCCGCAGCCAGATTCTTGCGAATTACAAGGCAGACAGAACGCACCTTGCCCTCGCTGCTCTCTCCTCTGGCGCTGCCATGGCACAGGACAAGCCCATGGAACCATGGCTGGTGGAACACTCACCCGCTTGGCTCACCCAACTGACAACCCGGTTCTAATAGACGCTGCCCCACATTGAAACGCCGCAAGGAACTAGCATGAACATCAAAGCCATCGCATTCGACACCGGAGGGACGGTTCTCGACTGGCACTCGGGCGTAAGAGACGCATTTGCGGCCATCGGGGCAAAGCATGGCGTGGCAAGGGATTGGGCATCGATTGCGAATCAACATCGGCGTCTGACGATGAAGGGCATTGTTGGTCAATCGCAGCCCAACTTCAACATGGACGACGTCCATTACAGCGTTTTGGATGAGGTGCTCGCGTCCAACGATCTTTCGGTTTTTTCAGAGAACGACCGCAAGTCGATTGCCCAGGCGTGGCACCAGCTCGCCACGTGGAGCGACTTCGCCGGCCCTCTGCGTGATATGCGAGAGCTGGTCCCGGTGGTTTCTTTCACCATGCTGCCGTTGTCGCTGGTTGTGGATGTGTCCCGGCTCAACGGCATTGTTTGGGACGCTGTGATCTCCTGCGAAGCCATTGGCTACTACAAACCTGATCCCCGCGCATACCTGCAAGCATCGAAATGGCTGGCGGTCGCCCCCGAGGACATTCTGATGGTGGCCTGCCATAACTTTGACCTCAATGCCGCGCGGGCATGCGGCTTGAAGACCGCATTTGTCAGACGCCCCAGAGAGTGGGGCCATGAGCCTCCACCGGAGCCGATACCGCATCCCGATTGCGACTTTGTCTTCGATGGATTCGAGGAGCTGGCCAGAGCCGTTCCCTCGATTGCCGCTCCGATACCGCCATCGCCGAGCGTCTTGGCGAGCAAGATGATGCAGTGAAAAGCCGTTTGCGCCGGGCTCGTGCGCGAATATATGATCGGACCTCAGGCGACGCCCAAGAACAACGCCGCATAATTTACCTCTGCACAAAGGACTAACAATGACACCAACACCATTGATGCCGCGACAGAAAGTGCCGACCCTGAATGTCGCATTGACTGTCGGCGGTCGTTTCGAGCTAGGTTCAGCGCCCGCCGAAAAGTTCGACCTCCTGGTCTTTTACCGCGGGCTGCACTGCCCCATCTGCGCCAAATACTTGCTGGAGCTCGAACGCCTGGCGCCCGAGTTTGAAAAGCGTGGCGTGCACCTGGTCGCCATCAGCAGCGATGATGCAGACCGCGCTCAGAAGATGGCCGACAAGGTCTCGGCCCAAAGCGTGAAGTTTGGCTACGGACTTGAACTCTCGATCGCCCGCCAATGGGGCCTTTATCTCAGCGCGGGGCGCGGGCTTACCTCTATCGGAATCGAGGAGCCCGCATTGTTCAGCGAGCCGGGCGTCTTCCTGGTCAAACCTGACAAAACCTTGTATTACGGCTTGACTCAAACCATGCCGTTCGCACGGCCACAGTTCCAGGATCTTCTTGGTGCTATCGACTTCGCCATCGCCAAGGACTACCCGGCCCGCGGCGAATACGAGGGGACGGCGTAACTGCGGCAAATTCTTCTGGATTCAGATCACCACATCAGGAAAAGAATGACATTTGAGAACGCTTTTCGGGGGCAAGATCACCATTTAGACCAATTGCGACCAATTAGGATCAAATTTTCTCGTGACAACTGCAATCGCGCCCAACGGCGAGGCAATCCAGACCGAACCGAAGCTTGTGCATCCGGACGTGCGGCACGGCCTGGCCCAAGGCCCAGCATCCATCACCACCCTTTACTCTTTACTACTTCATCAAAACTCCCATGTCCCGCATCGAACCACTAGCACGCAACCACACGCCCGAACTTGACAACGCGTTCGCCGCTTACGAGCGTTCGCTGGGTTTCGTTCCCAATAGCGTGCTCATCATGCAGCGGCGCCCTAAACTGGTCCAGGCGCTGGCGCAGCTTGCCGCCGCCGTATGGGATCCATCCAGCACGGTCGACCTCGGCTTCAAGCGCTTGGTGGCCCATGTCGCCAGCCGCGCCCATGGTTGCCAATACTGCATGGCCCACACGGCCGGTGCCGCAATGCGGCTGGGTGTGGATCCGGCCAAGCTCGACGCGGTGTGGAACTATGCCGATAGCCCTCTCTACAGCCCGGCCGAGCGGGTAGCGTTGGACTTCGCGCTGGCTGCGGGCAGCGTGCCCAATGCGGTGGACGACGAACTGTTCACCCGCATGCGCGCGCATTGGAGCGAGGACGACATCGTGGAGATCACAGGCGTGATTTCACTGTTCGGCTTCATGAACCGCTGGAACGACACGATGGCAACGCCGCTGGAGCCCGAACCGATAGAGGTCGGACAGGCACATCTGGCCAGCCATGGCTGGAGCATCGGCAAGCACATCTGAGCGCGGCCCTGCTCGCGTTGCTCAGCGGCCAGGTCGACATCGGCCTCGTCACCCGTTCGGTCGGAGCCTCGCACCTCAAGGGCGGCAAGATTGAATAACAACGCTGGGTGTGGTTCAAATTCACATTGTCCGTGTTATCCAAAAACTTTTTGAACCACGCCCCAAACATCAATCGAGCAGCCATGCAAGTCACCAACTTATTGGGCCATGCGACGGCCACGGTATCTGTCAACGGCAAACCGTTGGCTGTCGAGTGGACCCGTGCGGCCGCGCGCAAGCTCGCTGGTCGGCCACAGCCCCTGGTCGTCGAACTCGAACTCTACTTCTCCTGCCTGGTGAAAAAGTTCGTGCACTTCCATGATGCTGCGCCGCAGCGGGCAACGGTACAAGTGACTGACGAGCTTCATTTGTATTTTCACGCGGTGACGTCGACGGCATGCACGATGGACGCGGCCGAACGCCTGGGCCGACAACCCGAAACCGAACTGAACAGGCCGCCACCCGCAGCATGGCGCCCAAGCGCGTCAGGCTCGACTTCAAAAAGGGTCAATGGCAGGGCATGTTCTGGATGTGATGGGCACGGCATTGGATTAGGCCGCGCAACAATAAGTCCGGACGCCGGTCCGGCAGACGTAATATTTCTTTTCCACTGCCCAATGATGCTGTATCCAAGATTCAGCCGAACGAGTGCGATCGAATTGCCTTTTAAAAGACTTGCTTGAGGCACTGACTGGGGGCAATTGTATGGTTGCCGCCAAGGGTGACGACCGATACTTCGAGTGGTGAAATCGATTTGATGGGCCCAGTGATGGGTGCTGGCAAGGCGCAGCGTCCTGCTTCAACAAGGCGGTCGTTTTTCAGTTCGATGATCCGCAACTGTAGGCGAGTGTTATCCGGGACCAATAGATAGATACGTCCGGAGACCGAAAATGATGTGGACAGGTTTAATTCTGTGGCGCCATACTGGTGGTTGGAGAAGCCTCCAAGCGAGGCGACCTCGATCAGATGTTTGCCGTTTTTCCGGTAAATTTTCAGTGTGCCGCCGATGTGAGGGGTGATGACGGCGGAAATTTCTGCGCCGCCGTCTCCGTCGAGATCGACGACGGCCACCGGATTGAGCCAGCGGTTTGACGTGCCGATGGCAGGCGATTGCGCGCTGATCGCCAGGATGCCATCTTGGGGTTGAATCAATACGAGTCGTGCGCCGCTGTCGATCTGGCTGACTATAGCGAGTATCGCTGGTGTCTCGTTTGCCGCCAGCTTGACTAGCCTCGGCACCAAATCCTCGAACACTTCGTCGTCGGGAAGCTGCAACGTGAGGGTGCGGCCACTATGCATGGTGGCGATCAGGGTTGCGTATTCGTGTGGTTTGCCGAGCGCGAAATGCCTGTAGCGTTCAACCGGGTTTGCGTAGTGCGCATTGGCTATGGGTTCAGCCAGGGTTGCGGAGCCACATCCGCTGAGCGAGAACAGGGTGATAAATGGAAGCAGGCTGCGGTGCAGATTCATGGGGCAAACCATCCAAAATTCAGATTGTCCATGTTACCCAAAAACGTTACTTTTTGAACCACACCAAAATATGTAGGTTAAATTGTGCCCTGAACTGTAACCCGCAGCCAGATTCTTGCGAATTACAAGGCAGACCGCAACGAACCCTTACTGCAAGGTGCGTTCGGTCTGTGTTTAACATCTCAATCTTTCAACTGGAGTTACTTTCATGAACACACGTACTTTTGCATTCACGACCCTTGCCCTGGCTGCTCTCTCCTCTGGCGCTGCCATGGCACAGGACAAGCCTATGGCTACCAAGCCGGTCATGGAAAAATGTTTCGGCGTGTCGCTCGCCGCCAAGAACGACTGCAAGGCCGGCGCCGGCACCTCTTGCGCCGGCTCGTCCAAGGTCGATTACCAGGGCAACGCCTGGAAATACATCGCCAAAGGCACCTGCACCACGATCAAGACGCCGAAGGGCACGGGTTCGCTCACAGAGATCAAGGCCTGAACGACGCACGACGAGTCATCCATGACCGCTGCAACCCTGACCGCAGGCTTGGGTCTGAAGCCGCAACACTTTGATGCGGCGCTGGCCTGCGACCAGCCAGGGTTGTGGTTCGAGGTCCATCCCGAGAACTACCTGGTGGCGGGCGGCCCGCGCCTGGCCTGGCTGGATGCCATCCGGGCCAGGCATCCGGTGTCGCTGCATGGCGTGTCGCTGTCGCTGGCGGCCGATGCCCCGCCCGATGCCGCTCACCTCGAACGACTGGCCGCGCTGGCTGACCGGATAGCGCCGGTGCTGGTGTCCGAGCATCTGGCCTGGTCAGCCTGGCGCGGTGTTTACCACCCGGACCTGCTGCCCTTCCCACGCTCGCAAGAAGCGCTGCTGCGTATTGTTCAAAACATCGCACGTACACAGGACGCGCTGAAGCGCCCGATCGCTATCGAAAACCCGTCGCACTACCTGCGCATCGAGGGCCATGACTGGGGCGAGATCGAATTTCTGACCGAACTGGCGCGCCGCACCGGCTGCGGCCTGCTGCTCGACGTGAACAACGTTTACGTCAGCGCCCGCAACCTGGGTTTTTCTGCCGAGGACTACCTGGACGCATTTCCCGGCGCTGCGGTCATGGAGGTACATCTGGCCGGCCACTCGCCCGACCCCCGGCTCGGCCAGGCCCTGTTGGTGGACTCGCATGACGCGCCGATTGCGCCAGCGGTCTGGGCGCTGTACGAACGACTGATCGCGCGCATTGGCCCGCGCCCGACGCTGATCGAGCGCGATGACCAGTTGCCGCCGTTTGCCGAACTGCTGGAGGAACGCAACCGAGCCCACGCGCTGCTGCATGACACGAGGCTTGCATTGACATGAGCACCCTGCCCACACTTTCCCGCTTCCAGGACGATTTCGCCCAGCTCCTGCGGGCGCCGCAGGACGAGGCGCCTGGCGCGCTCCGCGCTCTGGCCAACCAGCCCGGCTTTGCGGTTTACCGCAACACGGTGCTCAAGGGCTACATCGACGCACTGCAGGCCAATTACCCGGCGGTGCTGCGGCTGGTGGGCGAGGAATGGTTTCGCGCCGTGGCCGCCCTTTATGCGCGTGCGCGACTGCCACGCGATGCACGCCTGTTGCTCTACGGTGCAGACTTTCCAGACTTCCTGCGCGACTTTGCGCCGGCAG
Organism: Polaromonas sp.; assembly: GCA_038902775.1. Taxonomy (GTDB): domain Bacteria; phylum Pseudomonadota; class Gammaproteobacteria; order Burkholderiales; family Burkholderiaceae_C; genus Polaromonas. The sequence goes on along the minus strand of JBCKNM010000052.1, from coordinate 2,354 downwards.
CAGACTGGCCTTACCTGAGCGGCGTTGCCCGGCTCGACCGCTGCTGGACCGAGGCGCACATGGCGGCCGACGCCACAGCGCTGGCGCCCGCAGCGATTGCCAGCCTGCCCCTTGCGCAACTCGGCCAGCGCGTGCTGCTGCCGCACCCGGCGGCACGCTGGTGCTGGTTTGAAGGGCAGCCGATTTATTCCATATGGCGGCGCAACCGTGAGGCTCAAACCGAGCAGGAAAGCGAAGACGCGGCGCTGGACTGGATCGGCGAAGGCGCCTTGCTGACCCGTCCAGCAGGTGTGGTGCGCTGGACCGCGCTGGATGCCGCCGGCTGCGCGTTTCTGCAGGCCTGCGCCGGCGCTTGCCCGCTTGCGCAGGCGGCCGATCAGGCGCTGGCGCGGCAACCCGGCACCGATCTGGCGCCGCTGATGGCGACGCTGCTGGAGGCTGGCGCTTTTTGCAGCGCGCCGGTCTGATTCCCCAACAACCCAAGGAGCCCCATGATCCCCACCCCTTCAAGCCAAGCCGCCGACAGCACATCGACGGGCCCGCGCGGACTCTGGCACGACCTGGCCGAGCGCCTGACTCAGCTGGTGCCGCACGATGCACTGGCCTTGATCAACCGGCTGGCAATTGGCGCCATCTTCTTCTACTCGGGCCGCACCAAGGTGGAGGGGTTCCTGACCGTGACCGACGGCGCCTATGCGTTGTTCCGCGAGGAATACAAGGTGCCGCTAATCCCGCCCGAGATCGCCGCGCACATGGCTGCCTACGCCGAGCACCTGTTCCCAATCCTGCTCGTGCTTGGCCTCTTTACGCGGCTCTCCGCGCTCGCGCTGCTCGGCATGGTCGTGGTGATCCAGATCTTCGTCTATCCGGACGCCTGGCCGACGCACCTGTCGTGGGCGGGGCTGCTGCTGTACCTGATTGGCCGGGGTGCGGGGGCGTGGTCGCTGGATCGGCTACTGCGGATTCGCTAAGCCCCCCCGCTTGTGCCCAATGGGGCAAAAATTCTTGGCGAGTCAGCCTGCCGCCTAAGGGTAAACACATATTCTGAGGACGCGATACGGTGAGACACTTGGGCTCATGCAAATTAAGGAGTGAACGTCATGCAAACCAGTCACTGCGCAACTCGCAACGAGCATAGCTCCCGTTTTATAATTCTCGCCAAGGCCGCCGCAATCATCTGCTTGGCGTTGGGGCTGGCGTCCTGTGGGGGGGGTGGAGGAGGCGCCTTAAGCTCCGCCAAAGCCATTACCGCCTACTCGCTGGCTAGCGTAACCGGCATCATCAACGAAACGGACAAGACCATCGCCGTCACCATGCCGTCCGGTACCAACGTCACGGCTCTGGTTGCCACCTTTAGCACCACAGGTGCAAGCGTCAAGGTAGGGGCAACATCACAAATCAGCGGCACCACCGCGAATAACTTCACCGGTCCGGTGAGTTACACCGTCACCGCAGCGGACGGTAGCACGGTGAACTATGCCGTGACGGTCGCGGTCGCGGTCGCCACCGTGATCGATGTAAGCTTCACTCAGACAGTCGTCTCCGGAAGTCCTAGCGTCTATACGATCAGCAATAGCTTCACGCTGCCGACCGGCTTCACCAATGCCTCGTTGACCATCGGGTCCTTGCATGTCGACGACCGCGGCGTTTTGATGTTCAATGGCACGATCATCAGTAATGGCGGCATCTTTGGTCCAGGCACAGGCTCAATGACACTGTCTCCCGGAGGGCCGAACGATCCCTTCGTTTTCACATTCGGTAACGGCACCCAAAACATCGTCATCACGACCGGCTTTCTGGCGGGTTTGAATACGCTGAGCTTGATCGTCAACGATACGAATTTAGGGATTCAAGGAGTACCGTTGGCGGTCACCAACATAAGCGGTGCCACCGTCGGCGCGACCGTCAGCTTTGACTAGCCGCCCTGATGCCCCCCGTGCCAGAATGAAGTGTAGAGAAATAGGGTAGAGTAGAAAACAGCCTTGCGGCTGCCCTCCCTCATCAAACCGTGTGTGCGGTTTTCCCGCACACGGCTTTCCGATGTTCTTCACGCCAAGACATGCAAAGAGAAAAGAAAGAGAAAAGGGGTCAGGCTCGAATTCCCCAATTCCCCACGGCTTGACATGCGCAGGCGTCTGCTACGCGCCTTCGTGGCACGCGGCCACCTGGATGCGCATGATGCCAAAGACATGGCAGCTTACGCCCACAGTGGTGGCTTTTCTGTCGATGTCGGGGTGCGCATCGAAGCCCCCGACCGCACAGGGCTGGAGCGATTGCTGCGCTACTGTGCGCGTCCACCATTTGCGATGGAGCGTCTGAAGCAGCGCGGCGACGGCGTGCTGGCACCCAACTCG
>JBCKNM010000051.1:0-11623 GCA_038902775.1 Polaromonas sp. | reverse complement strand
CTCGCAGTCGGTTTACGGCGCACCCCTTCAATAACGATAACAACAACCATCGCCACGCAAACCCATGTCGCTCACAGCACAACTCCGTCAAGACATTGACGACATCAGCAACTACCTGTTTGGCGGCGGCTACCCCAACCCGGTATCCAACACCGAGCAACTCGTCTTTCTGTTTTTCTTCTACCTGGCCGATGGCCTGGACACGCAGGCGCAAGCCCGCGCCCGTTTGCAAAAACTCACTGTGCCCAGCATTTACAGCGGCCAGTGGACGCTGCGCAATCCGCTCAATGCCCCGGTCATGGGTCTCATGGGTGGAGTGGGTGGCAGCAACAGCATCCCGCGCGAACGCTTTCGCTGGTCATCGTGGGCGCGTGCGCTCACGGGCGAAAACCTGTCCCGCTTTCTGCGCGACGAGGTGTTTCCCTTCTATACCGAAGTGGCGGCCAGCAGCGCCACCAACTTTATGACTGGCGCGCGTCTGGTGATTGACGAACCCGTGGTGCTCACCCAAATCATCGGCAAGGTTGATAACCTGCGCCTCGACGTTCACGATGCCGATACCAAAGGTGACCTGTTTGAATACCTGCTCAAGCGCATCAAAACAGCGGGCGAGCTGGGCCAGTTCCGCTCGCCACGCCACATCATCCGCACCATCGTGACCATGCTGGACCCGCAAATTGGCGAATCCTGCTACGACCCCGCCGCAGGCACCGCCGGTTTCATTGCCGCCATACTGGACTACATCAAACTTGCAAATTCAAGCCCTGACGGTATCGAGCGCTCCGAGCTGGACGGCAAGCAAATTGCGCGAGGCAACGGCAATAAACTGTCCGCCGCCAAGTGGCGCGTGCTGCAAGAGAAAACGTTTTACGGCAACGATGTGGACCCCCAGATGGTCCGCCTGGCCACCATGAACCTCACGCTGCGCGGCTTGCCCGATGTGCGCATCTACCAGCGCAACGTGCTCACCACCGCGCTGGATGCCGAGCGCAAGCGCGAGCTTGGCTTGCCCGAAGGCTTTCACGTCATCGCGGCCAACCCGCCGTTTGCCGGTCGCCTGGACAAAGACCGCATCGTGGACGACGTAAAAATCGGCACTACCACCGCCACCGAACTGCTGTTCGTCAACTACATGATGCGCAGCCTATTGGAAGATGGACGCTGTGGCGTGATCGTCCCCGAAGGCGTGCTGTTTGGCTCCACCGGTTCGCACCGCGAGCTACGCCGCCAACTGCTGGAGAACAACCGGGTTGAGGCTGTCTTGTCTCTGCCCGGCGGTGTGTTCCAGCCCTATGCGGGTGTAAAGACCTCGGTGCTGTTCTTCCGCAAAGGTGGCCGCACCGACCGCGTGCTGTTTTTGCACGCCGACCACGACGGCTTCAAGCTCGATGCCAAACACGACACCCCCGTCGAAGCTGACGACCTGCCCGCACTGGCCGAAGTGTTCAAGACCCGCGAGGCGCGTTGGGACGAATGGCAACGCCGCACGCCTGATGAAAGCGCCAATGCCGCAATTGCAGATAAATGGTGGTTTGCAGACGCTGCCACCATCCGCGCCAACGACTTTAATCTGTCAGCGGGCCGCTACCGCCCCATGAACCAGACCACAGTGGCCCACCGTAACCCGCTCGAACTGCTGGATGAACTGGCGGCGATTGAAGTGGAGATTGTGGAAGAAGTGGAGGCGCTGCGGGTGGCGCTTGGAGATGGAGGATGAAGCAATGACCTCCCGCTGGAGTACCTTGCCATTAAAGGATGTTATCGGCTTCAAAAAAGGGAAGAAGCCCAAAGTGCTTTTTGATACTCCAATAGCCGATGGCTTGCCTTATTTGCTGATTGAAAATTTTGGAAAGATTGCAACCGGATACACAAACGACAAGACATGCGGAATGGCTTGTGAACAGGACACGCTTTTAGTGTGTGATGGTGCAAGAACTGGCCTCGCAAGCTTTGGGCATCGGGGCTATATCGGTTCTACGCTTGCAGCTTTGTCGCCTGATGTATCGAGGATACTGCCGGAATATCTCTATTACTTTATCCGAGAGAAATTTACGCTCCTGAATAGTCGAACCAGAGGTGCAACCATTCCGCATCTTGACCGAGAGTTGTTGTTCGGCTTAAACATCCCGTTGCCCCAGCTCGACGAACAACGCCGCATCGTTGATCTGTTATCCCGCGCTGATGGCATCGTCCGCCTGCGCCGCGAAGCTGAGAACAAGGCCGCTGAAATCATCCCGGCCTTGTTCATGGAGATGTTCGGCGACCCGGCGACGAATCCGAAGGGCTGGCCGGTGTCAACACTTGGGAAAGTTGTCCATGAGTTTCGTTATGGCACGTCTCAAAAGTCAGGGCCTGCTGGTCTACCAGTTCTGCGAATTCCAAATGTGATCGGCAATCAACTGAAATTATCAGAGATGAAACTGGTTGATGTGCCAAAGGCCGAGATAGACCGACTGCGATTGCTTGACGGGGACTTTTTGTTTGTCCGCACCAATGGCAACCCGGACTATGTTGGAAGAAGTGCCGTTTTCAATTCTGGTGTGATGACGCAAGCCGGTTTTGATGGATCGAACACCCTCTATGCGTCCTACTTGATTCGGGCGCGTATTCAGCAGGACAAACTCAATCCCTATTTCCTTCAAGGCATGCTGACTTCAAGCGAGGGGCGACGAACGATCAAGGAAAGAAGCAAAACATCGGCCGGACAGTTCAACATCAACACCGAAGGCTTGGGGTCAATTCCGATTTTTCTCCCTCCGATTGCATTTCAAACGGATTTCGTGCAGCGCTGTCACGATGTTTTTTCAATCCAAACCCAACAAGTCGCCGCCACCGCCACCGCCCAAGCCACCTTTGATGCGCTGCTGGCCGATGCCTTCAAGACTGTATAAATGGCAACCCGGTTCATAGGCATCCAAGAGGATCACCATGCTTGAGAAAGTCGAAGCGACCCGGTTTGACCGGCCCATGACCAAAGGCCGCACCATGCCGCTGCTGCTGGCCGCTGAGTACAGCGACGGTCGCTCGGTTGAATTGATTGGTAAGTTTTCGCACGGCGGGCAGATCGGCGCGATTGGCTTGGCGCGCGAGGCGATCAGCGCCATGCTTGCCGCCGACTTGGGTTTGCCCGTGCCCAAGCCCTTGTTGGTCACGATCAGTGACACCTTCATTGAGACCGTGCCGGACCCGGACGCAGCCGCTTTGTTGCGCCAGAGCCTGCGCGTGGGGTTTGGCTCCAGCAAGCTGCCCGATGGCTATATAGTTTGGCTAAACGGCAACAGCGTGTCCAAACGGATGTTGGCTCAGGCGGCTGAAATTTTTGCGTTTGATGCCTTGATTCAAAATGTGGACCGGCGCCCCGAAAATCCGAACATGCAGGTCAATGGTGAACAGATTGCCATTTATGACCACGAGTTGGCCCTTATTTTGGAGAATGTTTTGTTTTGGAAACCCCCATGGGCGGCCGGTGGCCTGGACAACATTGCCCATCCAGACCGCCATGTGTTTTTTACGGCCCTCAAGGGCCAGACGCTTGATTTTTCTAGGCTTATTGGCGCTTGGGAGGCGATTTCTGATGATCGGCTGGCCCAATATCAAGCCGCGTTGCCTGCCGAATGGAATGGTGCAAGCGACCTGATTGGGAAGGTGCTAAGCTTTGTCAAGGAACTGCGGGACAATATTCGATCGGCCATGAAGGAAGTGCAAAAGGTGTTGATATGAACAAACAAGGCTTTACGTACTCGGTGCTTCGGTATGTCCATGACGTGACCACCGGGGAATTCGTCAATGTGGGGCTGGCGCTGTACTGCCCAACCTTGCACTATGCCAATGCCACATGCCGCACAACTTCCAAGCGGCTGAGTCCGCTGTTTCCGTCACTCGACAGCAATGTCTTCCGGGCGTTGATGCGCAAGGTCCAAACCCGGTTTGAAGCGTTGTACGATGAAGTCAATAGCCAATTGGAGTTGCGCCCGTATGCGTCCGTCATGGAGCTGGCGCAGTCGGTGATCCCACAGGACGACAGCGCTTTGCAGTGGGCACCCATGGGCAGCGGGTTGACCAGCGACCCAGATGCCACGCTTGAGCTATTGTTTGAACGCTTTGTGATGAAGCATGAGGAAACCAGCACCATCCACCGCCGGTACGATGAACAGGTGTGGAAGAACTTCAGCCGCGAGCTTGAGCAACAGCAGGTGTTGAAGCATTTTCAGCCTCAAACATTCACCACTGCCGACGATGAAATCAAGTTTGACCGGGCCTGGAAGAATGGCGTTTGGCATTGTTTGGCCCCAGTGTCGTTTGACTTGGCAAGCCCCGAGTCGATTCGCGACAAGGCGCACAAGTGGCTGGGGCAACTTACCAGTGTTAACAGCGCTGATTTGAAGTTGTACTTCTTGGTGGGCGAGCCGTCGCAGGCTGAGTTGAAACCGGTGTTTCAGTCGGCACTGAACATCTTGAAAAAGGCATCATGTCCAGTCGAAATATTTACCGAGGCCGATGCTGCTGACCTTTCACTTCGATTGGCGGCTCAGGTGGCCGAGCATGAGGCGAATGCGGCATTAGCGAACTAAGTCGGACTTGAAAAATTAATAATCGCCGCTATGCTCTGTATTGCTAGTCAATATCGAATAGCAAAATTGGAGCATTCCCATGGCCAAGAAACAATCCACACCCGCCACTTCATCGCTTGCGTCAAGAGTTCTTTCTGGAGCAGTCAAGCCCACCCCCTCACAAACGCGCACGCTGGCAGCATCCGTGCTCGGTCAAGATGAGAAAAAAGGTAATCCAGCGGGCGGTAAAAAACCCGGCAAGTAACTAAGCCGCTTCGATCAGCGTCACCTCACGGGTGACGGCCTGTGTCGGGATGCGAATAAATCCCGATGCTTGTGCATTGCCCCCCGAATCAAGATTACCGAGATTTGGAGCCAGCATCTTTACGCTGTCAGTTTCACCAACCAACCAGCCCACCGATAAACAGCGCACAATTTCCATTTCTGGAGCTTGGTCTAGGAAGTGCCAACCGGGTACGGGCTGTGTGCTATCTACCCATTCAATTAGCATCAATTTCGGCTTTTCATCTATTTCCAATTTGTAACCCCCCCAATTGAGATACTACCGCGTGTTGCCGTTGCTTGACCATTGCCAGCACAAGTAACGTCCAGCGCCCGCTGCCGCTTTTCAGGTGCAGGTCGATACCAACTCTCGCGCCTGCCTGATTTCATCATTCACCATCTTGGACAGCTCGCGCAGTTGCTGCCGGTGACCGCCGCGCCAGGAGTTGCGGGCGACCAGCGCCTTGCCTTCTTGCGACTTCGGCCCGGTGGACTTAGCCCACGGTGCCCACTGCCTGATTAACTCTGCTTGGCGCTTGCGCCGCTCTGGTGTCCAGCCGTTCATGATCTGCCTCCATTAGTTTGCTCTGCTCACTCTGAAAATTGCCCGCGTGCGGGTGTGCGCACCTGCGCGTACATGGCAGTGAATTCTGCCTTTTGGCGCGAATCTACCTGCGTAGTTATGCCTGTGCGCCCTGATGCGCTCTCGTCGGCAATGGCGGTGTTTTGGTGCGTACTGCCCTGCGTACTGATGCCGGTATGCCCTGATGCGCTTGCATTGCCATTGTTGACCTGTTGCGGCCCATTGGTGATGTTGGCCTGCTTGATGTACGGCATGGGGTTCTTGACCAGCGCCAGCGCCTCTATGGTCGATCTGCACTGCGCTTGTGCCTTGAGCGCCAGGGTCATGTTCACCTGAAACTGTTTCAGGCCATCATTGGCCTGTGCCCGTCGTGCCAGACTGGTGAAGATGGTTTGTAACGTCATGGCCTGCCCGTAGAGCATGGCTTCCGCAGGGCGCATGTTTCCATCCAGGACAGTCTTGACCTCCTCTCCTAAATTCGTGACCAGCTCCCCCAGGTCAGCCTCGCCCGCGAACTTGCCCCACGCCTGCATTGACGCTGCATTCTGGATGGTGGTCGAAGTAAGAACCTGATGCGGTAGCAGGTTCGGGGGTTTCTCCGCCACTGGTGCGACCGCCTTGGTCGGTGCCTTCGGTTTTGCTCTGCCTGTTGTTTTGGTTGCCATGATGGTGTGCTCCTACTGTGTGCGGTGAATCAGCGCCGGGTCAATCAACTCGATGTCCAGGCCAGCATCTGCCCGCTCCGCCAAGAATTGCGCCGGCGACTGACCCAGCCTCGCTGCCGCATCTTCCACACGAAAAACAGCTTGGCCATCCTCAAGGTAGCCACTGGCAGGCGGTAACACGCCCAGCATGGCCGCCACGCTATGCGCCATGTCTTGAAGCTCAGGCGGTGCAAGATCAATCGCAAGCAGCATTGCCGCCTTAGTTTCAGGATGGTCGGCACCCAGTGTGGCGGACAGGTGCTCGTACTGTTCCAGCGTCGCTAGGCATTTGATGTATTCGGATTCTTTGCTTTTTGCCATGGTGGTCAATCTATCTCGTGGCCGTGGGCCAATCTAATTTCGTGACGATCACATAGTTCTTTGACGATCTGCGCTGCCAGGTCACGCGCCACGTCGGCATGATCAGAATCAGTCAGCGCTTTGAGTTGACGCGCCAGCCCGGCCAGTAGCACGGGTATGGTCGCAGCAGCCAGGTTCTCATGCGCCATGCTGGCTGCCTCATAGCGCCGTGTCCGGTACATGGCCGCACGTTGCTTGTCACTCATCTTGACCCCCAGCTTGGCAGGCCGTCCGGGCTTTTTCGGTGTTTCCATGATGCCGTTCATGTTTTGTGATAGTCACGAAATTATATTATGTGACGATCACAAAATGCCCGTGTTTGTTTGATAGGCCGACCACAAACCAGCACCAGCAATACATCGCTGGCCATACGCTGCGCCCCGGCCTGCCGCTATGCACTGGGGGCAATTGAAGTGGTGCGCGTGGTATGCCTTTGCATCCATAGGTTCACGCCCTGTCAGCCACGGCCCGCGCTGCCTGAATATCCGCTTTGGCTCCGAATGAGTAGGAGTAGCCGTGGTTTGAACGTCAGCATTGATTTTTTCAGCCGTTACAGACGTTACAAGCGTGCAACCCAATGCCCATGCGGGTTCCGGCTGTAACGTCTGGTTTTGCGCTACCGTTACAGACGTTGCACCAGCTGCCATGCCGCTTATATCCGTAACGCCGGTAACGCCTGCCGCTTCGATGCCGTTACACGGCAAACCCGCATGAATAGGGGCTTGCACGGCTGTAACGGCTGTAACGTCACTTTTCAACGATGCCAGCCACGATTTAAGCGCCATGCTCACCCCCTGCCACTCGCTCAGCATTGATGGCGTACAGCTTCACCACGCGCCCGCTGATCCTGTATGGCTTTGATCGCTCCCCATTCGCCCCCGGTGTCGGTAACGCTTTGGCTTCCTGCAATGCGTCCAATGCCCGTTTGAAGTCGGTTCCCTTAGTCGCCTCGTGCATCCCGTCGGTGGTAAACAAATATTCCCGCACGCCGTTGGTGTCGCGCCACCAGCCCGCCCGGTCGCGTATCTGCACATCGTTGGTGGTGTCCGCATCCGAAAACCGGCCATCGCCGTGTCGCTCGATAAAGCCCGATACCCGCTGCAATATCTGCCACCTCTCATCGTTACCTTTGCCGCGCATGGATTGCCACAGCCTGAATGCATACGCCGCCGCCTTACCCGCCGCACCCACTGGCCAGCCTGTTACGCCGTAGTCGGTCGCCAGCTCACCCGCCATACCGATCAAAGCAAACCGCGCCGCCGCCCGCTTGTCCTGCCCTTCGGTGCCATCGGTGGCAAACATCGGTGCGGACTTCACTTCCTCCAACATGGCGCAAAAGTCGCTTGTATCGAATGCCAGCTTTTCCAGAAACGCCCGGCCTGCCTGTCCGTGGTGTTGCACCGCCACCCGCCTGATGGCATCCGAGAATGCCGCCGGGCTTGCTGCGCCGTGCAGCTCATCCCATGCTCCGTATTTCTGCGCCGCAGGTATCTCTAAGAGCCGCATAGACTGCCCCGCCTTCATCCGATACCCACCCATCATCATGGTGGTGGCAATGGAGTGCTCCCCGTTGGATATGACAAAGCAGCGCCACCGCGTCACGCCCCGCGCATTCCCGCTACGGCTTGCCCGTTGCTTGCCGCGCCCGTTGCCCAGCGCATAGACGATGGCCCCGACTTCTTTCGGGTCGCATTCGCTGATTTCGTCCAACACCAACAGGCAATCATTGAACATGGCCGCTGCGCCTTCCATGCCGTTAGCGGTTGCTCTCCAACTGCGTTTAAAGCCCGGCCCGCCCCATGTAGCACAAGCAGCCTCGGCCGCTGTAGATTTGCCAGTACTCGAATCTCCGAATAAATGAAATCCGCCGCCCTCGGAATTGCACCGCTGCAACAATGGCCCGGCGAACGATGCCGATACCAACAACATCAAAAGCGGGTTGCCCACCGCCTTGGCCGCTATGCCTTCCTTCCAGCCTGCCAGCGTCCCGGCCTGCGTGTGCTCTTCGTGGCCACGTTCACCGCTTTGGAAGATCACGCCCGCAGCCTTTGGCCCGATCACCGTATCAGGCAATACAAAAGAATCACCGCACCAGCCCACCTGTAAAGCGCAATGAATGCGCCGCTTTGGGTGTTCGCTTTGCAGGTAGTGGGGCAATTGCTGCCGGGCCTTGTAGGGATCAAGCTCCACCCCCATAGACAACAATTCGCCGCGCAACTGCGAACCATCGCCCGCCAGTAGTTCCATTGGCATTGCCCATTCGCGCCACTTGCCCACCGTCGGTTTGAAGCGCAACAGCCGCCCGAAGTTGTTGCTTTGCCCGTCATACGTCACAGCATCAATGTGCATGGGGGAACATACCCAATCGTCGAACGTGCCTTCTATCTCGCCCTTTTTGTTGACCTTGACTCCGCAGTAATACACGCCGGGTCGGTGGTTGCCTTCGCTGGATTTTTGCCAATCGTCCAACACGACATAACGCGGCCTGCCATCCATGCCGGGGAATGGGCTTACCGCGTCTGGTGTGGCTTTGTCCCCTTCCGTGGTGTCGGTGGCTTCGATGCCCGCCGTAGGTGTCTGCACCGTGACCACGGCCTGCGTGGTTTCAGCATTATTCTGGCCACCAGTCCCCGTATCACTTGCATAAACAGCTATCGAATCCATAGCGCCAGCAAAGCAAGCTTGCACCGCTTCCAGGCCACCGTCTGCCAATTGGTGCAGGTCGTTAAAGTCGGTCGCCTTGTCTGGCCTGTCCGCTGGAAACTTTGGATATACAACGATGCCGCCCACGGCCTTTGCCGCGCCGCTTGCTGCCGTGCGTCCGGGGTTGCCTTCGGTCATATGGTCATCGTCCGCCGCCACGATCAGCGCCGTATCGGGGTAAGCCTTGCGCAGTGACATGCAAACGGGTTCAAGGTTGCCGCTATCGAATGCCACCGCCACGGCTCGCCCGGTTGCCTCATGGATTGATGCACCCGTCGCGAAGCCTTCACAAACGATCAGGATGGCCCCATGCGCCGCCGCTTCGGTCTGGCCTATCAAGTAATGGCATCCCTGTTTTTCACCGCCCGTAAGCGGTCGTTTAAGCCCTTCCTCCGTAATGAATTGCAGGCTTCGCAGTCCACCCGCCGCATTGCGCATCTGGATTACCAACAATGGCCCGGACAAGGTAGGCGACAAGTTGCCAGCCAGCCCCCGCGCTGCCACCGTGTCGATCAGCTTTGCGCCGTGGGCTTGAATGCCTTTTTTGACAAGGTAGCCATGCGCTGCCGTATCCTCTATCGGTGTTGCCGCCGCCGATATTGCCGCCGCCTTTTCCGCTGCCGCGTCATGCTCTGCTTTCTTGGCACGGTGCCGGGCATTCTGCATAGACTTCAACAGCGTGGCGTATTGCTTTTGTTGCTCTGCTGTTTGCGACGTGCGTTCGATGCTGCACCATGTTTCAGTGCGGCCTTCGCGCCAATTGCCAAAGCTGCCTGCGGGTATGTTGTCGCCGTGATAGATGTACCAGCCCGCATCATCGCCGCGCTTATCGTTGGTTGCGAACCGGTGAATCTTGCCGTCTGCATGGATCGTGTCCGGCGGGGTCAGTCCAGCCGCTGCAATAGCTTGCCTGAATTGCTCGATTGGGTCATTCATGCTCATCCACTCCCGTCTGATATGCGCTGTTGCTTTTGCTGCGCATCAATCAGGGGTGGCGGGTTTGGCTTGGGCGGTGCTGGTCATGCGACCGTTAGCATTCATCCACTCGTCAATGTCCGCAGTGAAATAGAACACCCTGCCACGTTTGATGAATTTGGGGCCTTTGCCGTTGCAGCGCATCATGGCAAGCGTTTTTTCGGCGAAACCCGTGTAAACGGATGTGTTGTGGGTGTCCATCCGGCCATCTGGAAAGGTGACTACCTGGACAGGATTGATTTGTGTTTGCGTCATGCTTGTTCTCGTATGTGTTGAAAGACAACACAATAATAATATAGAATCACATAGGTTGTCAAAGAATTATTGTGGTGATATACTTTCGCAGAAGGTAATAGAACCTTTGAACCAAAGGACACAACATGGCAACCGAAATCCCGGAAAGCAAACGCAAGGGCGGCGGCGGAAAACTCTCCCGCTCAGAGACAGTTACCGTGCGGCTCGATCCGCAAATGCGTTATTTAGCCGATCTCGCCGGGCGCATCCACCGGCGCACTCTTTCAAGCTATATCGAGTGGGCTGTAAAAAAGGCACTCGATCATGAGTCGATTCGACCCGTCTGGCTAAAGGGACTAGAGACATCCGATCACACAATTGGGGCAGAGACAGAGTACCTGTGGGATGTCGATGATGCAGACAGATTCGGGAAGCTGGCACTGCGGTATCCATACCTGTTAACCCACGATGAGCAAATTCTATGGAAGCTAATCCGAGAGTGTGGCTTCCTGTGGAGGGGCCGCCATGACAAGGGAACTGGGGAGTGGACTTGGCGTATTAAGGATGACAGCCTTGTTTTTGAAAGACTCCGGGAACACTGGACAAAATTCAATGCCGTTGCAGGGGGTGAGGCCGACAGGTCCAGTTTGCCGACATGGCCTAGGAGGCCCCCCGGAAAATCAAGTTCCGGCTTCGATGACATGGATGACGACATTCCCTACTGATCGGATACATCATGGCAAAGACCTTCATCAAACTCACCCGCCCGGCCATGCGCAAGCTGGCCAATGGCGACAAGCTCAATGAACACGGCATAACCTTTGAGCGACTGGCTAACGGCGACGGCGTGTTCACCGTGAACGTCATGGCCGACGGTCAACGCATTCACCGCGTCATAGGACGTGAATCCGATGGCACCACCCGCACCCAGGCCGAGGAATTCATTGACAAGGCCCGCCAGGACGCAAAGGCCGGGCGCTTGAACCTGCCCAAGGGTCGCAAGCTCGCTCTGTCATTCACCGAAGCGGCAGAAAAGTACCTTACCAAGCTGGCGCAGGAAGACGGCAAAGACCTCAAAATGAAGGGCTACCGTCTCAGAATGCACTTGTCGCCGTTCTTTGGTGATACCCCATTGGGCAAGCTGACCAGCTTCGACGTTGAGCGTTACAAAAAATACCGTGGCAGCGAAGCCGTCGTGCATATCAATGGGCCGGGCGGCAAACCTTCGACTG
>JBCKNM010000050.1:0-11650 GCA_038902775.1 Polaromonas sp. | reverse complement strand
AGCCCGAAGTTAATGACTTTCGCGTAGCGGCGCTGCTCGCTGCTGACCTGATCCACGGCGACACCAAAGACCTCGGCAGCGGTGGCTTTGTGTACGTCAATGCCCTCGGTAAAGGCCCGCAGCAAGGCTTCGTCTTCACTGATGTGGGCCATGATGCGCAGCTCGATTTGCGAATAGTCGGCACTCGCAATCACGCTGCCAGCGGGGGCCACAAAAGCCTCGCGCACGCGGCGGCCCTCAGCGGTGCGGATCGGGATGTTCTGCAAGTTCGGGTCGTTGCTGCTCAAGCGCCCTGTCACCGCCACAGCCTGCGCGTAGTGGGTATGCACCCTGCCGGTGCGCGGCAGCGCGAGTTGCGCCAGCTTGTCGGTGTAGGTGCCTTTGAGTTTTGAGAGCGACCGATGCTCCAGCAGCTTGGCCGGCAACGGGTAGTCTTCGGCCAGTTTTTCAAGCACTTCTTCATCTGTAGAACGCGCGCCCGTCGCGGTTTTTTTGATCACCGGCATACCCAGCTTGTCAAAAAATATTTCCCCCAATTGCTTGGGGCTGCCTAGGTTAAACGGTTGCCCGGCCATTTCATACGCTTCGGTCTCCAGTTGCAGTATGCGCTGGCCCAGCTCGCCACTTTGTTTGGCCAGCATGGGTGCGTCAATCAGCACACCATTGCGCTCGATGCGGTACAGCGTTTCGCTGCTTTGCATTTCCAGGTCATAAATAAAACGCAGCTTGTCGTTGGCCTGCAAGCGGGGCCAGAGCACCCGGTGCACGTCCAGCGTCTGATCGGAGTCTTCACACGAATATTCAGCCGCCTTGGCAATATCGACCTGGTTGAACTTGATCTGGTGCACGCCCTTGCCGCACAGGTCTTCATAGTTAATGCCGCTGCGGCCCAGATGCCGCTGCGCCAGGCTGGCCAAACCGTGCGGTTTGTGTACTTCAAGCACATAGCTCTGCAGCATGGTGTCGTGCGCATAGCCGCGCACTTCGATGCCGTGGTTGGCAAACACATGGCGGTCGTATTTGACGTGTTGACCGAGCTTGGCTTTAGCCACGTTCTCCAGCCAGGGTTTGAGTTTGGCCAGCACCTCCGCGCGTGGCAGTTGCGCGGGTGCGTCGGGGTAGTCGTGCGTGAGCGGAATGTAGGCGGCCTCGCCGGGGGTGACACTAAAGCTTAAGCCCACAATTTCGGCGCGCATTGCATCGAGCGAGGTGGTTTCGGTGTCTAAAGCCACAAGGTCTGCGGCTTGAATTTTTGCCAGCCAGTTGTCAAACGCTTCCCAGGTGAATAGCGTGTCGTATTTCAGATTAATGGCACGCTGCGCCATAGGCGTATCGGCAAGCGCATTAATAACATTACTAACATTGATAAGTGCAGTCTCATCAAACAGACCAGGTGAATCAGCATCAGGTTTTGCCGCAGGCTTGGGCTTGCGGCCTTCAGAAGGAACGCTCACTTTGGGTGCGCCAGCAGCGATCTGTTTCACCCATCCTTTGAAGCCATATTTTTCATAAAAAACTATCAAAGCATCTGTATTTTCTGCACCCATCGCTATCGAATCCATAGCGGGCAGGCCGTCGATGTAACCCGTCAAATCGCAATCTTTTTTAATCGTCACCAGCGCCCGGCCTTGGGGCAGCCAGTCAAGCGAGGCGCGCAGGTTCTCGCCCACCACGCCCTTGATCTCACTGGCGCGGGCCACCAGCGCATCGAGCGAGCCGTATTCAAGCAGCCACTTCACCGCTGTTTTGGGGCCGACCTTGGGCACGCCGGGCACGTTGTCTACTGCGTCACCCACCAGGGTCTGGTAGTCCACCATGAGGCGCGGCGGCACGCCAAATTCGGCCTCCACACCGGCCAGGTCGCGGCGGCGGTCGTTCATGGTGTCTATCACGGTGATGTTTTCATCGACGAGCTGGCTCAAGTCCTTGTCACCGCTGGAGATGATGACTTCAATGCCTTGCTTTGAGGCCATGCAGGCCAGCGTGCCAATCACGTCATCGGCCTCAACGCCGGGAACGTCCACCACCTTCCAGCCCAGCAGGCGCACGACTTCGTGAATCGGCTCTATCTGGCTACGCAGGTCGTCGGGCATGGGCGAGCGCCGGGCTTTGTAGTCGGCATACAGGGCATCGCGAAAGGTCGGGCCTTTGGCATCGAACACGCACACCGCGTAGTCGGAGCGCACATCTTGGCGCAGCTTCGCCAGCATATTAATCATGATACGGATCGCGCCGGTCTTTTGCACGGTGCCATCAGACAAGGTGACGCTCATAGCGTCCCCGCCGGCAAAGAAGGCGCGGTACAGGTAGCTGGAGCCATCGACCAGCAGCAGGGTTTTTTTGTAAGTAGCCATGCTGTGGAATTGTCAGCTATATCCACGCATTTCCCACGCATTTATCCGCCAGCCCCGGCGAGTCGGCCTAATCTCTTCCAAAGCCGTGCAAACCCAGTATCCAGGGGCACGAAGCCTACAATACAGGCATGGAACATGTTTTGCCACCCTCATCCCGCGCATTGATGATTTCACTGTTGCTGACGCTGCCACTTAGCGTTCCAGCGGCGGCATTTGCCCAGTCAACAGCACCAGCACCAGTACCAGTGTCGTTGCCGGCAACGCCCAGGATTGAGGCCGCACCCCCGACTGCATCCGGCAGGCCAGGCAAGGCCGTGCAGCGCATCCGCATCGAAGACGCAGGCAGCCGTATCGACGAGGTACGGGTGGGCGGCGAAACCCAGAGCATCACCGTGCAGCCCAAAACCGGCATCAACCTGCCACCCTACGAAGTAACACCTTCAGACTCCACCAAGGGCAGCGCAGCGTCAACATCCAGCAACGAGACCAATGGCCCGCGGGTCTGGAATGTGCTGAAGTTTTAAACTTCGCGCTGCGTTTTTTCGTAACCCCAACCCGAGCGCAAAGCTTCACTTTCAGGCATGGCCGTATTCACCGAAGTCTCGTTTAACGAGGCTGCTGCTTTCCTGCACGCACTGGATCTGGGTGCGTTGCAATCCATCAAGGCCTGCCCGGGCGGCATCGAGAACACCAATTATTTTGTCGATACCGAGCGCGGCGAATACGTGCTGACGCTGTTTGAGCGCCTGACGTTTGAGCAGTTACCGTTTTACCTGCACCTGATGCAGCACCTGGCAGCTCGCGGCATACCAGTGCCAAACCCTGCACAGGGTAAAAACGGCGACATCCTGCACAGCTTCAAAGGCAAGCCCACAGCAGTCGTGAACAAGCTGCGCGGGCACAGCGAACTAGCCCCCAGCGTTGCCCATTGCGCAGGAGTCGGCGACATGCTGGCCCGTATGCACATGGCCGGACAAGACTTCCCGAAGCGCCAGCCCAATCTGCGAGGCCTGCGCTGGTGGAACAGTACAGCGCCCGTGGTGTTGCCGCACATCACACCAGAGCAGCGCAGCCTGCTGCTCAGTGAGCTGGCCTACCAGAACCACATTGCGGCATCATCAAGCTACAGGGCCTTGCCCGTGGGTGCCATACATGCTGACCTGTTTCGCGACAACGTGATGTTTGAAGATGGCCGCCTCACCGGGCTTTTTGATTTTTATTTTGCCGGCTGCGACACCTATGTGTTTGATATCAGCGTATGCCTGAACGACTGGTGCATAGACCTGGCCACAGGTCGGCATGATACTCTAAGGGCCGAAGCGTTTCTCACCGCATACCAGGGCGTGCGCAAGCTGAACGCAGCCGAAAGAGCTTTGCTGCCAGCCATGCTGAGGGCTGCTGCGCTGCGCTTCTGGATCTCGCGGCTATGGGACTTTCATTTACCGCGCGAAGCCGCCGTTTTGCAAGCCCATGACCCCTGCCACTTTGAGCGCGTGCTGCGTCAGCGCTTGGTTCGCACATTAGTTCCTTCACTATGAAACTCAACATCGTTCCCGCCCGTACTGGTTTGACGTGGGTCAAACTCGGTTTCAAAACTTTTCTGCAGCAACCACTGGCTTTATCAGGGCTGTTTTTCATGTTCATGGCATTGCTGTCGATTGCCACGCTGGTGCCTTTCATTGGCGCTGCGTTGGCACTAGCCTTGCTGCCCGCCGCCACCCTGGGTCTGATGGCGGCAACACAAGAGGCCAGCAAGGGAAAATTTCCGATGCCCACGATACTCATCAGCGCATTTCGTGCGGGCAAGCAGCAAGTACGGGCCATGCTGGTGCTGGGTGCCTTGTATGCGGCAGGCTTTTTAATCATCATGGCAATCTCCGCCCTGGTAGACGGTGGCGGGTTTGCCCGGCTTTACCTCATGGGTGGCAAGATCACCGAAGACGTCGTTCAGCAGACCGATTTTCAGCTGGCAATGTGGGTCACACTGGCACTGTACTTGCCGCTCTCGTTGCTGTTCTGGCACGCACCGGCGCTGGTTCACTGGCATAGCATCACACCCTTCAAAAGCCTGTTTTTCAGCCTGCTGGCCTGCTACAAAAACTGGGCCGCCCTCACCATCTACGGCATGGCCTGGGTCGGCATCTTCGTCATGACGATGCTGCTGGTCACGGTGATTGCCGCCTTGCTGGGCAACCCGAGGTTTGCGGCACTGGCCCTGTTTCCGGTGGCATTGCTGATGATGGCGATATTTTTTACGTCGATCTACTTCACGTTTCGTGATAGCTTCACCGGCACCAGCACAGAAGAATCATCCACTGAAGGGCGCTTCTAGAAATTCAGATTTTCGGGATGAAGTGCAAGGCGCGTGTCGCATCAAATGGCCGGGCCTGAGTAGCGATGAAAAACGCGAAGGCTACATCCTGCCTTGTGTCGCGTATCCGCTGTCTGATGTGGTGATTGAACTGCCGGTCTGATGCCAGCACGCACAAGACGCTCAAAGAGCCATCACAGACACAGCCTTGGTGACCAGGTAAGCTTCCATCGCCTCCGGCCCACCTTCCGATCCATAACCTGAGTCCTTCACGCCACCAAAAGGCATTTCAGGCGAGGGCGTGGCGGACTGGTTGATCCACAACATGCCGACTTCCATCTGTTGCGACAGCAGGTGCGTGTTCTTGATGGACTTGGTGAAGGCATACCCCGCCAGGCCAAAAGGCAGGCGGTTGGCCTCAAGAATGGCCTCTTCCAGTTTGTCGAACCCACGGATGGCCGCGATGGGGCCGAAAGGCTCGTTGTTGAACACATCGGCATCGAGCGACACATTGGTCAGCACCGTAGGCGCAAAGAAGTTGCCGTCAGAGCCGACACGCTCACCGCCAGTCGCGACTGTCGCGCCGGTCTTGCGGGCATCGTCCAGCACCTTGGCCATAGCGCTCAAGCGGCGCGCATTGGCCAGTGGGCCCAGGGTCGTGCCTTCAGCCAGGCCATCGCCGAGCTTGAGGCTTTCGGCGTGCTTGACCATGAGTGCCGCAAATTCGTCCTTGATGCTGTTGTGCACCAGAAAGCGTGTGGGCGAAATGCAGACCTGACCCGCATTGCGAAACTTCGCGCCGCCAGCAGCCTTGACGGCCAGCGCCACATCGGCATCCTCACAAACAATAACGGGCGCATGGCCGCCGAGTTCCATGGTGGCGCGCTTCATGTGCAGGCCGGCCATGGCAGCCAGTTGTTTGCCAACCAGCGTAGAGCCCGTGAAAGTCACTTTGCGGATGATGCGGTGCGGAATCAGGTAACTAGAAATTTCATGCGGGTCGCCAAACACCAAGCCGATCGTACCGGCAGGCACGCCCGCATCAACAAAAGCCTGCAGCAGCGCAGCGGGCGAGGCAGGTGTTTCTTCAGGTGCCTTGACCAGGAAGGAGCAACCGCTGGCCAGCGCCGCACCCAGTTTGCGCACGATCTGGTTGATGGGAAAGTTCCACGGTGTGAATGCAGCAACCGGGCCAATCGGCTCCTTCAACACCAGTTGCTGCGCCGCCAGGTTGCGCGACGGCACGATGCGACCATAAACGCGCCGACCTTCATCGGCAAACCACTCAATGATGTCGGCACCGGCCAGCACCTCGCCACGCGCTTCAGCAAAAGGCTTGCCCTGCTCCTGCGTCAGCAGGCGCGCAATGTCGGCAGCCCGCTCACGCAACAGGCCAGCCGCCTTGCGCATGGTGGCCGCGCGCTCATTAGCGGGAATCTTCTTCCACGCCTGAAAGCCAGCCTGCGCCGCAGCCAGTGCGCGGTCAAGGTCAGGAATGCCAGCATGCGCCACCTTGCCAATCACTTTGCCAGTGGCGGGGTTGACAACATCCAGCGTCTTGCCGCTGGCAGCAGCGCACCATTCGTTGTTGATGAGGAGTTGTGTGTCTTTGTAGGTGGCTGCGGTGGTGGTCGTCATTCAATGCTCCGGTGGTTCTGGATGAAGGGGCAAGTTTAAACAACGTGCGTGCGGGGTGCTGGGGTGGGGACATGGCTGGCTATCGATAGCGCTTTATGGTCGGTAGTCAGGCAATGGCTGCTTTCGGCCCGAAGCGGAATTTCTCGTGAACGCATTTAGCCAATTTTCGAACTAGAGGTATGCTGCCGACGTGGCAACTTTGGAGCATTCATCGATGAATACCAAGGTCAGACTTCAATTGAATCGAATTGCTGCAAATAACATAGCTGCTCGCGCCCGCTTATGACATCCAAGGGGCATTGTTCTGAATAGCCTTTATCAAGACCTCTCCAAACCCTCAACCCACACCCCACGCCGCAGCGCACATCCCGCGTGGGTGTTGCGGGTTTCGCTGCACTTGAATAAATCGAGCCCGGCCTCTTTTCCCCTTTCTGGCTAGAGGCTTTTGATTGCAATGGTCAGATTTGCGGTATATCGTCATTAATACAGAAATCTGTACACTTGGCATCATGAAAACCACGCTTAACCTAAATGACGATCTGATCGCTTCTGCAAAAGCCATGGCAGCTCAGCATCACAGCACGCTAACTCGGCTGATCGAAGAAGGCTTGCGTCTTCGCCTGGCAGCTGGCAAAGCTGTAGGCATGCAAGCGCGCGACTACGTGCCCAAGCTGCCAGTTTTCAATGGCAAAGGTGGCCTTTGTGGCGGCATCGACCCCAACAGCAACCGGGCCATGCTTGAAGCGGCTGAATCCTGAGCGCCGCTGAATGACACCTGATGTCAATGTAGTCATTGCGGCTTCCCGCAATGACCACCTCGTCACCTTCGATACAGATTTCAAGCAGCTTTTGCCTGCACGCGCTGTGACTATTTTGAGTGGCAAAAAGTAGCATCTACGCATCCAGCAGGCACTCTGCATAGAGCCAGAAGCACACGGTGTCATGCATCCCCAGAGAAGAATTGGGGTCGGACTCCAATCGAATCTAGCCTCACCCCGACATCAAACCGTTACGCGCCTGTGCAAGGAGGGGGCATGCCCCCTCCGCTGCTTGCTGCCGCAGACCTTGCACTCTGTCTTACGCCCACCGCCACCATCAGTATCTGCGTGCCAGAGATGCCCAGAACTCCGGCAAACCACATGCGCATGAAGGCGCGTTGCAGCGTCGCCACCGCTCGTCCCGATCCGGCACATAACGTGCAGGTACCATTGGAAGCACAACAACACAGGTCAAACGACTGACGGGGGAATCTTATGCAACGCATCGTGATCGTCGGGGGCGGCGCCGGTGGCATGGTACTGGCTACGCAGTTGGGCAAACGGCTTGGCAAAAAGGACTTGGCTGAAATCATGCTGGTGGATGCCGCCCGCACCCACGTCTGGAAGCCGCTGCTGCACCAGTTGGCCGCTGGCAGCTTTGATACCCATGCTGAAGAAATTGAATACCTGGCGCAGGCGCGCTGGAACCACTTCAAGTTTCGCCTGGGTCGCCTGACAGGCGTTGACCGTCAAAACAAAACCGTGCAACTGGCCGCCAGCTACGACGCTGCTGGCCGAGAGATCACACCCGCACAGTCGCTGGCCTATGACACGCTGGTGATTGCCGTGGGCAGCCAGACCAATGACTTTGGCACGCTGGGCGCGGACGAACACGCCATCAAGCTTGACAGCCCACAGGCGGCGCTGCACTTCAACGCCCGGCTCATCAACGCCTGCATACGCGCACAAACCGTGCCGCGCACGGCTGGCAGCGGCAGACTGACGGTGGCGATTGTGGGCGGCGGCGCTACCGGCGTAGAACTGGCGGCAGAGCTACATGCTGCCGCACGGGTTTTGGGCAGCTACGGCTTTGACCACATCCACCCTGAAAAAGATTTGCAGATCGTGCTGGTCGAGGCTGCACCGCGTTTACTGGCCCAGTTGCCTGAGCGCCTGAGCGAATCGGCTCTGCGCGAACTGCGCAAGCTGGCCATTGAGGTGCATACCAATGAAAAAGTTGTTGAGGTCACTGAAGACAGCTTGAAGATGGCCAGCGGCAAAGTCATATCTTCCAGCATCACGGTGTGGGCGGCGGGTGTCAAAGCGCCTGACTTTTTGAAAACGCTTGGGCAGCAATCGGATGGCACAGCGCCGCTAGATACCAACAAGCTCAACCAGTTGCTCGTCAACGGCAACCTGCAAACCACGCTTGACAGCAGCATTTATGCGTTTGGAGATTGCGCCGCCTGCCAGCAGCCCGACGGCACCTGGGTGCCACCACGCGCACAGGCCGCTTACCAGCAGGCGATGTATTTAACTAAGGTCTTGCCGCTGCTTCTGGCAGGCAAAACGGTAGCGCCGTTTGTCTTTAAAGACCAGGGCTCACTCGTGTCACTGTCTGAATACACATCGGTCGGAAGCCTGATGGGAAGCCTGACCAAAGGCAGCTTTTTTATTGAAGGCCAGCTGGCCAAGCTGATGTACTGGGCGCTGCACAAGCAGCACCAGCTGGCGCTGGGCGGGATTAAAAAAACCGCCTTGATTACACTGTCGGAAATACTGGACCGGACGCACCGGCCCCGCATCAAACTGCACTGATTGCAACGATAATTGAACGCTCAAACAACCTTAATCAACTGTACACAACCGGAGAAAACCATGGCAAAAGGTCAACAAAACAGCGGCAAGATGGTCAAAAAACCAAAGAAAGACACCTCACCACCGAAGACGGTGTCGCCAGACGCGGTGCGCCCAACCATCGTCACCACGATACCGCTGCGGGGCAAGCTGAAGAATAAGTAAGCAGCATGGTTGCCCAAAGTGGCTCGCCTCAGCAGGGGAATGGACAGCCCGCAAACCCGCTGCATGGCATCAAGCTTGAAGCCATCGTGACCGCGCTGGCCAGCCACTACGGCTGGGAAGAGCTGGGGCAGCGCATCAACATCCGCTGCTTTACCAGCGAGCCCAGCGTGGCATCCAGTCTGAAGTTTTTGCGCAAAACACCCTGGGCGCGTGAGAAGGTTGAAAGCCTTTATCTTTTCATGCTGCGCGAAGTAAAACGCAGCAGCCCAACGGTTCATAATTTCCCGCCGCCGCGTGGCTGAAGCATCACCAAACATTGAGCTTGTTCATGTTGATGACAGCCTACTGGTACTTGATAAACCCGCTGGTTTGCTGGCCGTAGCCGGACGTGGCGAAGACAAGCAGGACTGCCTGAGCCGCCGCGTACAACACCTCTACCCCGATGCCCTGATCGTCCACCGGCTGGACATGGCTACGTCGGGTTTGATGCTAATGGCGCGCGGGCTTGAAGCACAACGCGCACTGTCAAAATTGTTTGAAACCCGCGCAGTCCATAAACGCTACATAGCCGTCGTCGATGGCGACATGACCCTTATTGCGCACACCGCGAAAGATGCAGACGGCTGGCACCTGATTGACATGCCCATAGCCCTGGACTGGCCGCGCCGCCCATTGCGCGTGATTGATGCCGTGTACGGCAAACCCAGCCAGACCCGCTGGCGCGCCGTGTCGTTTGATGCCGCCAGCAACAGCACGCGGGTCGAGCTGGAGCCGATCACTGGCAGATCCCACCAGTTGCGCGTACATCTAAAAGCCCTGGGGCATTCGATTCTTGGCGACGCACTGTATGCGCCTCTGGCCGTACAAACCAAAGCGCCGCGCCTGCTGCTTCATGCCTGCATGCTGCAGTTTGAGCACCCGGTCAGCGGCGGGTTGCTGCGCATGGAGATTACCGCGCCCTTTTAGCGTACAACTCCCCGAGGGCGCTCAACTGTTTAGGGTACTTCTAGAAATTCAGATTTTCGGGATGAAGTGCAAGGCGCGTGTCGCATCGCCCTTTGGGCTCATGCGAGGGTCGCGCAGGAACCGGAACGTACTTCAGGTACGTGAGGATTTCGAGCACCGCGCAACGCAGCAATTCGCCCGAAAAATGAATTTATAGAAGTGCCCTTTATTCGCGAACGATCATGACGGGCAAATGGGTATGTGACAAAACCTGTGCCACAACGCTGCCTAGAACCAGTTTTTTCAGCCCCTGGCGGCCATGCGAGCCCATGACGATCAGGTCTGCGCCCGTGGATTGCGCGGTATCGAGAATGCCCTTGTAAACAGCGTGCCCCTCTACCAGCGATGAAGCCACCGGAATACCGCGTGCCTCGAACAGCTGTTTGGCCGCATTGAGGGTGGCATTTACTTCTGCCGTGGCGGTTTTAAGGTATTCCGTTTGCCCGTAGGGAAAATCAACACCAACGCCCGTAAAGGCGTAGTCGTCAATCACGCTCACCACGATAACCTGGCTTTTGAATGCCTCTGCCATGGCCATGGTTTTTTCAATCGCCTGGTTCGATGTAGATGAGCCATCGACTGGCAGCAGGATTTTTTTGAACATGATGAAGCGCCCTTCAGGAAAGTGACATGCAGCGGTCATTCCCTCAACGACCAGCATCCATCTCTTTTAAACCATTGTCAGCCAAAAAGCCAGCAGACGGCAGCCCTACATGGCACCAATATTGCCGCGCCACAAATCCCACGCGCGCACCACCTGCCCCTCGGCGGTTGCAGCTGCAAGCGCCGCTTCTTCTTCAGTCAGAAAATTAATCGGGCCGAGCGCCGCTGCCTGGATTTGCAGCTTGGCATTGATCTCTGCGTAAATCGCCCGATAGACCGCTACTTCAATCGACGGCCCGACGGTGGTTGAGCCATGGCCACGCATCAGCACGCAGTTGTGCTGGCCCAGCGACTTGGCAAGCGCTTTGCCCAGACCCATGTCGCGAATCAGCAGATCGGTGTTGCCAGCGGTGTCACGAATTTCAAACAAGGCCGAGCCACTACCAAGGAAGCCGCTCATGTGAAAAATGGGCCGCAGGCGCTGGCCCGTAACGCCAAACGGAATGACGCTTTGCGAATGGCTATGCACCACCGACATCACGTCGGGCCGGACACGGTAGATCTCGGCATGAATAAAGCGCTCAAGGTAAGAGCGTTTATCAGAAGGCTCTGCCAGGTCGCCGTTGAGGTCGTACGTGAGGATGTCGCTGGCATTGACAAGGCCAGGTGCCCGGTTGCAGGACAGCAGGAAGTGCTCTAGCGACTTGTCGTGCCTGACGCTGATATGACCGAAGCCATCGACCACGTTCTGGTCATAC
This sequence comes from Polaromonas sp., assembly GCA_038902775.1. Lineage (GTDB taxonomy): Bacteria > Pseudomonadota > Gammaproteobacteria > Burkholderiales > Burkholderiaceae_C > Polaromonas. Next base: position 201 of record JBCKNM010000050.1, on the reverse strand, counting down.
AGGATGCGATTGGCAAGAGCCAGCTTTTCAGCCAGTGCAGGGTCAGATTTTGCAAGCGTCATGGAGTCTTATCAACAATACGATGAAATGCTTAGTTTAACAAGTATACGTAATTACTTGGCGGCTTGACCAGACAAAATCAGGCCTCGATCTTCACGCCTTTCCAGAAGGCAACATGACCCTTGATATTGTCGGCCTCAG
>JBCKNM010000049.1:0-12196 GCA_038902775.1 Polaromonas sp. | reverse complement strand
ACCCGAAACCGGCTTGCATAAAGACGTTGCGCGCGCCTTGAGCGATTTTGCAAACAGACAGTCATGCAGCGAACGGCTTGGCACGATGCCCGAGCATGCCGTGCTGACACAGCTCGCAGAAATCGTGCTACATGTAGAGGCTGCACGCACACACCGCGCCGCCTTGCTAGCCTGCACTGCATCCGCAGGGGTTGAGGCAGTGGCCCTTGCAGGCTTGGTGATACCGGCGCAGTGGCATGAAGCCGCGCTGGCGATCCGGCCACACCACCTGCGCACCTTTGTGCAGCAGCACTTGAGGCAGCACAACATCTTGATGATGCCTGCCCTGCCCGAGCCGATTCCCGATGCGCCCAAGGTAACCCCTGGCGATGCGGCATTTGATGTCAAGAAGCTTCTGGGTCTGCACCGTTTCATGGGTTTTATCAATTACCTCGGATTGCCCTCACTGGTTGTACCGATTGCACTGGATGCACGCGGACTGCCCATCAGCGTGCAACTGGTGGCACGCCCTTTTCACGAGCTTCGGCTTCTTGACATGGCTCAGAAAATTGCTCTGCCAATGCGCGAGCAGGCCGGATTCTTGCATTCGCTTTCGACATAGAAATAATTCCACACATGCCAAAAATTCAGGCTTCTTCTGCACTGGCGAGGTTCAAGGTATTAGACCTCTCACGCGTTCGCGCTGGCCCGAACTGCGTGCGCATGCTCACCGACTTTGGCGCTGACGTGATACGCATCGAGCCACCACCGGGCATTGACCCGAATGAGGCGATGTTTGCTGCCAACCGCGAAGGCGGCGACTTTCAAAATATCAACCGCAACAAGCGGTCGATGACGCTCAACCTCAAGCGCCCCGGTGCACGCAGGGCTAGCCGTGGCGGATATGAGCGCGGGCCTGTACGCAGCGCTCGGCATTCTGACGGCGCTGCTGGAACGCGAAGTATCTGGCAAGGGCCAGTGGGTGCATACCTCCTTGCTGCACGCGCAAATCGCCATGATCGATTTTCAAATGGCGCGTTATCTCAACGACCAAGACATTCCGATTCAACAGGGCAACGACCACCCCACCAGCAGCCCAATCGGCTTGTTCGAGGCCAGCGACGGCGTGTTCAATTTAGGTGCATCGGGCGAAGGCAACTGGGTGCGGATGTGCGAGTTGCTGGGTAAGCCCGAATGGTTGAGCGACCCAGAATTCACAACAGAAACATTGCGCTGCAAGTATCGGCCTCGCCTCAATGATGCATTGGCCGTCATCTTCAAAAGCCGCACGGTTCACGAATAGGTCAATCAGCTCAACAACGCTGGTGTGCCTGCTGGCCCCGTGTACACTGTGCCGCAAGTATTTAAAGACGAGCAGGTCAAACACTTGGGTGTGACGACCTCGCTGATGACCGGCTTCGGCAAAGAAATGCAATACATCACCCAACCCGTGACCTTGGCGCGTACCCCTTCAACAGTGATGGCACCTGCACCGGGCTGGGGTGAGCACACCGACGAGGTACTGCTGGAAGCGGGTTATTCTGAAGCTGAAATTCAGCAGTTTCACAGCGACAAGGTTGCTTGACCATGCAAGACGTTTTGCATTCACTAGTTGGGCATGTGTCCACCATCACGCTACGCAATGAAGGGCGCTACAACGCCATGTCGCTCGCCATGTGGATCAAACTTGCAGACACCTTGAAACAAATCGACAGTAACCCGGTTGTGCGTGCGGTGGTGCTGCGCGGCGATGGTGACAAGGCTTTTGTATCCGGTGCAGATATTTCAGAATTTGGTGAACAGCGCAGTGATGCAAAAGGCGTAGCCGCGTATGACGAAGCCGTTGCCAATGCGCAAGGTACGCTGGCTCGTTTGCGCTGCCCAGTTATCGCCGCTATCAGCGGCATTTGCTACGGCGGCGGCTTGGGCTTGATACTGGCGTGCGACCTTCGCTACTGCTCACCCTCATCAAAATTTCGTATGCCTGCCGCGCGGCTTGGCTTGGGCTACGCGCTGCCAGGCATGAAGCGCATGGTCGATGTGCTGGGTGCAGCCAACGCCAGCGAGCTGTTCTACACCGCACGTGTTTACACGGCCAAAGACGCGGCGCGTATTGGTCTGGTAGGCTCGGTTCAAGACGACGTTTTTGCCTATGCGATGCAAACCGCGATAGAGATTGCAGCCAATGCACCGCTCACGATTGCGGCCGCCAAGCTGGCGGTAAACACGCTTTTGTCAGGCGATGAATCAACAGGCCAGCTTGCCGTTCGGCAAGCGGTTGACCTGTGTTTTAAAAGTGCCGACTATAAAGAAGGGCGCGCAGCATTTGCTGAAAAACGTACCCCTCAATTCAGCGGCGAATAGACTTTTTTATAGACTGTTTTGTTTCGATTTTTTCGTGTGTAACTTTCCCTAAACCTAACCAGGAGTGTTGAAGATGAAGTTCTCTAAAGCCATCCCCACGTTGCTCTTTGCGGTCAGTACCGCCATGACAACAGCGCATGCCATTGGCCCGGCACCTGCACCGCTGGCGCAACGCGAAACGTTAACCATCGGCTTCGTCAAAGTCGGCCATCTGGCACCTTTGCTGAACATCGAAGAAGAACTGAAAAAATTCAATATCGATGTCAAGCGCGCAGAGTTTGTGCGCTACGCCGATGCCCGTACTGCCCTGCTCTCTAATTCAGTCGATATTTCAGCAGTCGGCCCCGGTGACCTTGCCATCGCTGCGGCGCAGGGCAGCAAAAACTTAATTGGTCTGACGGGTGTAGCGAGCTCGCCCAAAAACCTAGTGGTGCGCAAAGGCGTGGTCATCAATGAGTGGAAAGACATCGCCGGTAAAAAAATCGGCATTGCACCGGGCTCTGCGGTGTGGTTTCAATGGGCCATGACGTTGATTGAAAACGGTATTCCGTACAACAGCTTCACACCGGTGAACATACAAGGTGGCGGTACTGCATTCATTCAAGCCATCAAGCGCGGCGATATTGATGCCATGGTGTTATGGGAGCCGTTTGAGTCGCAAGCCGTCTCAGAAGGCGATGCCTACTTTGCCAAAACGCTGGAATACAGCAAGTCCAAGTCAGTCGGTGCAGAGTTGGGCATGCTGGCTGCATCACGCGACGCCATGACCAACAAGAAAGAAGCCGTCCGCCGCTTTTTGTGGGTGTACCTGAATGCCGAAGAGCAAATGGTTAAAAACAATGACCTGTTTGCCGATGCCTATTCCAAGTACACCGGCCTGCCGCTCAACGTCACCAAAGAGTCGTCGAAGATCATCAAGCTGGGCGGCGTGCTAACCAAAGACCAAGTCAAACTACTAGCTGACGCGGCATTTAAACAAGGCATCATACAAAAAGATGTGGGTCTTGAAGCAGCGGCGCTGTACGACGACTCGATGGCACGCGAGATCAAGCGTTAACACCGTTACAAGCGTCAAAAACGTAAACACCGTATGAAGCGCCTTATACAAATCCTTGTGGGTCTTGCAGTGCCGGCGGTGCTGCTGGTGGTCTGGCAGATTGTCGGCAGCCAGGACAGCATGGCGGGTATCGTACCCACGCCGCTGGCAGTGTTGGAAGGCTGGAGGGGGTGGGTCTTTGGCGCGTCAGGTCCAACGGGTGGTTTGGCTCTAAGCCTCAACCCCTATCAGGGCACGTGGCTGGCCAATGTGCAGTATTCATCCATGCGGGTAGCGCAAGGTTTTGCACTCGCTGCACTGCTGGGCATTCCACTCGGCTTGATGATTGGCTGGAGCAAGTTTGTGTCGCAGCTGCTTGACCCGCTCGTGCAAAGCTTGCGTCCGATACCGATCACCGCTTGGTTGCCATTTTCGATTGCACTGTTTGGCATCAGCAACTTTGGTGCTATTTTTCTGATTTTCTTGGGTGGCTTTTACGCCATCGTGGTCAACGCGACCCAAGGTGCGCGCGATGTAGATCGCAACTTGGTGCGCGCCGCACTGATGATGGGCGCAACCCGTGCGCAATTGCTGCGCCGGGTGGTGTTGCCATCTGCCATGCCGTCGATATTTACCGGGCTTCGCATCGGCCTGGGTATTTCATGGACAGCAGTCATCGTTGCTGAAATGGTGGCCGTGAAATCGGGGCTCGGCTATGTGCTGTGGGACGCGTATTACATAGGCCGCATGGACATCGTGCTGGCCGACATGGTGTCGATTGGTGCCATGGGCTACATCAGCGACCGGCTGATTGTTTTTATCGAGCGACGCGTGCTGCGTTGGCGCATTCTTCAAAACTACTAAGTGCCCGCTACTGCCATGTCCGCCATTCACATTGAAAAACTTGACAAGATTTACCTTGGTGAGCCCCCCGTCCAAGCACTTGCCCAGGTTGATCTCACCGTGCAGCCAGGAGAATTCGTTGCCCTGCTGGGGCCGTCGGGCTGCGGTAAATCAACCTTGCTTAATTTAGTCGCAGGCTTTGAACAAGCCAGTGGCGGGGTGCTCCACGTATACGGCAAGCCTGTTGAAAAACCAGGGCCTGATCGTGGCGTGGTGTTTCAAGAGGCTGCCTTGTTCCCTTGGCTGACGGTTTGGGAAAACGTCATCTTTGGCCCCAAGACGCAAGGGTTGCGAGCCAAAGACTACGAAGAACGCGCCCACGACATGCTGCGCATCGTCGGGCTGTCGGACTTTAAAAACCACTTGCCCGTGCAACTCTCGGGGGGCATGCGTCAGCGCGTGGGTATTGCACGCATCCTCACATTAGGTTCGCGGGTTTTGCTGATGGACGAGCCCTTTGGCTCACTGGACGCACAAACGCGCCTGAGCATGCAAGAGCTGCTACTGTCCGTGTGGCAGCAACTCAAACCAACCATTGTTTTTGTAACGCACGATATCGACGAAGCGCTTTTCTTGGCCGACACGGTGTATGTGATGTCGGCCCGGCCGGGCCGAATACAGGCGCGCCTGGAAGTGCCGCTCAGCCGTCCACGCTCGATTCAAGATACCACCACGTCGGAAAGCTTCAACGCGATGAAGCGCGAAATTTTGAAACAAATCCGGCATTAAAAAACTTCCCCACACCGTACACAGCACCCATGGCCAACCCACGCATCCCCTACCGATTTTCCAACGAAGGCCCTGCCCTTGCGCCCCATGCATCTGGCAACATCATGGTCCACTTGGTGGTCAACGTTGAGCACTGGGAGTTTGATGCGCCCATGCCGCGCACCATCATCACGCCCCCGCATGGTAAAGAAACCGTACCCGATGTGCCGAATTTCAGTTGGGTTGATTACGGTATGCGCTGCGGCCTGCCGCGCATCATCGAGGCCATCACCTCACGCGGGCTGACCGCGTCCACCAGCTTTAACGCCAGCGTCATCAAAGCCTACCCGCGCGCGGCAGAAGCCATGCACGCGGCAAAGTGGGAGTTCATTGGCCACGGCATTCACCAAAAGTCCCTCAACCATGCAGGCGCTGAAGAAGAAGTCGTGAAAGCGACGCTGGACATGATTGAAGCGTTCATCGGCACCCGGCCGCGTGGCTGGCTTGGGCCGGGTCTGCGCGAAAGCTACACCACGCCTGAAACACTCAAGGCCGCTGGTGTTGACTATGTTTTTGACTGGGTGGTGGACGACCTGCCAAACTGGCTCACAACCGGCAACGGGCCACTGCTGAGCCTGCCCTACAACCTTGAACTGAACGACTCGATCATCTACGCGGTTGAAAAGCATTCGTCTGAAGAAATGTTTAACCGTGTCAAAAGCACGGCTGAACTCTTTACGCGCGAGGCGCTAAAGCGTCCACGCGTTTTAACGCTTGGGCTGCATCCGCACCTGATCGGTGTGCCGCACCGCTTTGGCTCGTTCGAGCGCATGCTCGATTTGCTGATGAAAACGCCTGGCACTTGCTTTGTGCAAGGCCATGACATCGCGGACTGGTACACCGCACAAGTACCCGCTGCACAAAATTAACCATCCACAAAGGAAACCAATGGATCTCAAACTAAAAGGCCAGCGCGTGTTGGTCACGGGCGGCTCAAAGGGCATCGGTTTAGCGATTGCCACTGCGTTTGCCAAAGAAGGTGCACTGCCCATTTTGGTATCTCGCTCTACAGACGTGCTGGCCAAAGCGGTCGCAAGCATCCAGCTTGAAACAGGCGTTGTTGCAACTACGCTGACGATTGACTTAGGTCTGCCCGGCGCTGAAAAAATCCTCATGGCACAAGCGGGTTCTATCGATATTTTGGTCAACAACGCCGGGGCAATTCCCGGCGGTGCGCTCAAAGACATTGACGATGCCAAGTGGCGACAAGCTTGGGAGCTCAAGCTCTTTGGCTACATCAATCTGGTTCGGGCGGTACTGCCCGTGATGGAGGCACGCGGCAGCGGCGTGATTGCCAACATCATTGGCATGGCAGGCGCGGCACCGCGCAACGAATACATTTGCGGCTCTACCGCCAACGCGGCACTGATGGCATTTACCCAAGCAGTGGGCGCGGTCAGCCAGCGCAGAGGCGTGCGAGTGTTTGGCATCAACCCCTCACCCACCCGCAGCGACCGCATGGAGACTATGCTGCGTGCGCAAGCTACAGCAAAACTCAGCGACGAAAACCGCTGGATGGAACTCACCTCCAAGCTGCCCTTTGGCCGCATGACCGAGCCACAAGAAATTGCCGACCTAACGACCTTTTGCTGCTCGCCACTGGCTGGGTACCTGACGGGCACGGTTATCAATGTGGATGGCGGGCAGATGTATGCCACGCCTCAATAAAAGATATTTTTAACACACCCATGTTCAAACAAAATAATCCCAATTACGAATTTGCTGACCTACGCGATGGCGTGCGCTCTGTTGTTTCACAATTTGATTCGCGTTACTGGCAAGATCTGGACGAAGCGCGTGCTTTTCCTGAAAAATTTGTCGACGCATTGACCGAGGCGGGCTGGTTGTCGGCCCTTATTCCCGAAGAGTATGGCGGCTCTAGCCTGTCACTCACCGAGGCCAGTGTGGTGATGGAAGAAATCAATCGCGCGGGTGGTAACTCCGGTGCATGTCATGGGCAGATGTACGTGATGGGTTGCGTGGTGCGCCATGGGTCTGACAAACAAAAGCGCGACCTACTCCCGCGTATTGCCAGCGGCGAGATTCGTATGCAGTCAATGGCGGTGACGGAACCCACCACTGGCAGCGACACCACCAAGCTCAAAACTACCGCCGTCCTAAAAGGTGACCACTATGTTGTCAACGGTCAAAAGGTCTGGACATCGCGCTTGCAGCACTCTGACTACATGCTGCTACTGGCCCGCACCACGCCCCTTGCCGAGGTTAAGAAAAAAAGCGAGGGTTTGTCGGTGTTTTTGGTGGACTTGCGCAAAGAAATCGGCAAAAGTATCACCGTGCGACCGATACGCAATATGGTCAACCACGAGACCAATGAAATATTTATCGACAACCTAGAGATTCCGGTTGAAAACCGCATTGGCGAAGAAGGCAAAGGGCTGAAATATATTTTGGATGGCCTCAACGCGGAGCGCATTTTGATTGCCGCCGAATGCGTTGGTGATGGCTACTGGTTTGTTGAAAAGGCCACAAACTACGCCAACAACCGCGTGGTGTTTGACAGGCCTATCGGCAAAAACCAGGGCATTCAGTTTCCGATTGCCAGGTCGTATGTGAACGTGGAGGCCGCCAGCCTCATGCGTTACCGCGCCTGCGAATTGTTTGATGCAGGAATAAGCTGCGGCGCAGAAGCCAATATGTCCAAGCTGCTGGCGGCAGACGCGTCTTGGGAGGCGGCCAACGTCTGCCTGCAGACACATGGCGGCTTCGGCTTTGCCGCCGAGTACGACATTGAGCGCAAATTTCGCGAAACACGCCTGTACCAAGTCGCGCCTATCTCGACCAACCTGATTCTTTCCTACGTCGGCGAGCACGTGCTCGGCATGCCCAGGTCTTACTGAATATGAACGTTCCAACCCCAGATCTGGAACTGACCTTGCCCCTGTTTTCCGGACTCCATAGACTGCCCATTATGCGGACTTCCTGTCTTGCTGCTGGGCCGCGTTCCAGCGTTGCTCAAACGTCATGGGACTGACGTAGTCCAACGTTGAGTGCAATCTTCTGTGATTATAAAAAGTCAGCCAATCAATCACTTCATCCATGGCCTGTCTGCGCGTCGCAAATCGCCTGCCGTACAGCCTGCCGACCTTCAGGCGACCCCACAGACTCTCGGTAGGGGCATTGTCCCAGCAGTCACCCTTGCGGCTCATGGAAGACTTCATTTCGTAGCCTTTGAGCGCCTGCTGGAAGTCATGTCCGCAATACTGGCTTCCCCGATCAGAGTGGAAGATCAACCCAGGCTCCGGGCGGCGCCGAAACCATGCCATGCGCAACGCATCGACCACCACGCTAGCCTGCATGTGCTCGCTCATGCACCACCCCACCACCTGGCGGCTAAACAGGTCAATGACAGCCGTCAGGTACAGCCAGCCCTCGTCGGTGGCGATGTACGTGATGTCGCTCGTCCATACCCGGTTTGGCGCCAACGCCGTGAAGTTTCTCTCCAGCAAATTGAGTGCAATCGGCAGGTCGTGTTTGCTGTCAGTGGTCGTGACAAACTTGCGCTTTCCTTTAGCCTTGATGCCGTAACGGTGCATGAGTTTTCTGACTCGTTCTTTGCCTACCCGAATGCCTCGGGCCACCAACTCTTTCCACATTCTTGGCCAACCGTATTCCTGCTTGACCTCGGCGTGGATGGCCTTGATGTGAACCAACAATGCTTCATCGCTTATGCGTTTGTTCGCCCCCGCCCGACTGGGCTTGTCCGCAGCCTTTCGTCGCCAGTGCTCGAAGTAACCGCTGGCGCTGACCTCCAACACCTCGCACGCCAGCGTGACGGGCCAGTAGGCCTTGTGCCTGGCTATTCCCAAGCGTACTTCACAGCGATTCCCGCGCGAAGTACGCCGTGGCTTTTTTTAGGATATCGCGCTCCATTTTCACCCGCGCCAACTCGGCTCGCAGACGCGCCAACTCCATCTGCTCAGCAGACACCGGCTTGTCGCCCGCACCCACGAGCACCCCCTTCTCGCTGCGGCGCACCCAGTTGTCCAATGTCTGCTTGGGCATGCCAAGTACCTTGGCCATCACGGTGGCTGATTGCCCGCCCTTGACCAACCGCACCGCTTCCAGCTTGAACTCCGTCGTGTACTGACCACGGGGTTGTCCGTCTTTTCTCTTGCTCATTTTTCGATCTCCTATTGCTGAATTTAACCATCAACTATGGAGTACGTTTTCCAGGGGCAAGATCAACCCTGATCTTGGCGACCATGTCTTCCACCGGTACCACCCGGCGGCCCAGCATGTGGCCGCACTTCTTCGGGAATTCCTGGTCTTCGAGATGGATCGCGCAGGCACCGGCGGTTTCATAGCCGCGAACGGTGTGCATGACATTGAGCAAGCCGCCATAACCCGTATCGCCATCGCAAATCAGGGGCGTGTCGGTGATGCTGGCGTACTGGGTGACGCGGTTGACCATGTCTGTGTAGCTGGCCAGGCCCGCGTCGGGCAGGCCCAAGTAGGAGGCGACGGTGCCGTAGCCCGTCATGTACAGGGCTTCAAAGCCCATCTGGTCCGCAATCTTGGCGGACACCATCTCGAAAACGCCGGGGGCGACGACAAGATGGCCTTTGGTAAATCGGGCCTTGAGTTCAGCGCGTTTTTGCGTGCCGGTTTTGCTGCTGAGACCTTGTTTCATGCTATCGACTCCGCGCGTTCCAGCGCATCAATCATGGATGTTTTGCGAAGGTAATCCTTCGCCGCGGCTGGGTCGGCTGCAATGGCCCGCAGTTCGTCCTGTATTTTGCGACGTTCTTCGGGGTCGCGCTCTGCAATGTTCTTTTGGTTGCGGGCGGTGTTGGCGTTGATGTATTCAATGGCCACAGTACGGCGCTGCCTCTCGTAGCGGTCCAGCAGGTCCTGGGATGCGCCGTTGTTCAGCATATCGACCAGCTTGTCAGAAAGGTTGAAAGCGTCCTGTACACCGCCATTCAAACCCATGCCGCCCAGCGGGTTGTTGATGTGCGCGGCATCGCCGGCCAGGATGACGCGGCCACGGCGGAATTCTTTTGCGACGCGCTGATGCACCGTGTACAGCGTGCGGTGCATGGTCGGGTAAGGCGTGTCCTTGGGCAGCAGTTGCTGCAGCCGGGTCTGGATGGACTCGTCGGTCATGCACTCTTCATCCGATTCTTCGGGGCGCGTCGGGAACAAGACCCGCCAGAGCGAAGGTACGCGCAGCAGCACGCACCACTCATTGGGGTCGGACACATAGTTCACGTAGCACAGATGGGAGAAATGATCGGCGAACTCGAAGTCGGTGGAGATCACCAGAAAACGTTCGGGGTAGGTGAAGCCTTCAAACTCGATGCCGAGCGACTGGCGCACCGAGCTCCAGGCACCATCCGCGCCTATCAGGTAGTCGCCGCTGAAGGTTTCCACGCCCTCTACAGTCTTGACCTTCACCTCGACGTGGCTGTCATCGTGCAACACCGATTGCACCTCGGTGCCCAGAAGAATCTTCGCATGTGGCAGCTTTGCGAGCTTGTCGATCAGGAGCTTGTTGAGTTTCCACTGCTCGCACTGAAGGCGGAAGGGGTGCCGTGTTTCCCTTTCAGCAGGGACATGTCGAATTCCGCGATCAGGCCTTCCTGGCGGTCGCGTTGTTGTGTGTAGCGCGCGATGAGTCCCTGGGACACCAGTTCTTCTGTGATCCCGAAGCGGGCCAGCATGTCCAGTGTGGGGGGGTGAAAGGTTGAAGCGCGCAGGTCTTCAGGCGCTGTCGCGTTCCGTTCGAAGACTGTCACCGCTATGCCGGCCGTGGCCAGCGTCAGGGCGCTGACCAAGCCCACGGGGCCAGCACCAGCAATCAATACGTGAGGGGAAGTCATTGGCTATTCGTCAAAATGGATGAAGCTGCCATGGTACGTTACAACGGGTATTTGCGGCGAGCACCAAAAACTCTTGCCATGGCCGAAAATTATTAACCCATACATAAAAGTTTATATCGTAATGCCACGCGGCACCCTAAACACCAGAATGCATTCGAAGCCCATCCATGAAATCTTCTAATGGACAACTCGGGTAATTAATGTACGATTCGATTTTACTGTTTGAATGAAGGAAAATTTATGCGTCTTGCCCTGCCAATACTGACTGTTGCGTTTTCGGCCCTGTGCAGTTCCGGTGCCTGGGCGCAGACCTATCCCTCCCAGCCGATCAAGCTGGTGTTCCCGTTTGCCCCGGGCACCAGCAGTGAAGTTGCAGTGCGGCTGGTCGCCGAACGCCTCGGTAACGCCCTCAAGCAACCGATCGTCATCGAAAACCGTCCCGGCGCCGGAACGACCCTCGGCGCGGATGTGGTGGCCAAGGCCACGCCCGACGGCTACACGCTTGCGGCCACCTTCAACTCGTCCATCGCCCCTGGGCCGCTGATGCACAAGAAGCTCCCCTACGACTCGATCAAGGATTTTCATCACATCGCGCTCATCGCCGTCTTTCCGCAATACCTCATCGTCAAGGCCGACTATCCGGTCAAGACCATCCAGGAATTCATCGCCCTGGTCAAGGCAAAACCAGGCACGATCAATTACTCCTCGGCCGGTATCGGCACTTCGGGTTTTCTCGCCGCGGAACTGCTCAAGCAGACCCTCAACCTGAACATGACCCACATTCCCTACAAGGGGCCGGCACCCGCCATCATCGACTTGCTGGGCGGGCGCCTTGATATGGTGCTGACCGCCAGCGCGGGGGAACTGGTCAAGTCAGGCAAGGTACGGGTTCTGGCCGTCACCAGCGAAAAGCGCATGCCTTACTACCCCGACATCCCGACCCTGGATGAAATAGCGCCCGGCGTGCAGGCGGTGTCATGGGTCGGAATTTCCGCGCCGGCACAAACGCCGAAAGCCATCACCGCAAGGCTCGAGCGCGAACTGATGGAAGTGCTCAGCGCTCCCGACATCCAGGCACGCTTGAGTGATCCGGCCCTGGGCTTTACGCCTTCGGCACGCGGCTCGGAGAAATTCCTCGAATTCATCCAGAAGGAAATGCGCACCTGGGCGCCGGTGATCAAGGCCGGCAACATCCAGATCGAATAGCCATCCGCCCCACCGGCACTTCCCAACAACCAGATGTACGGTGCGGTTCGCAATTCGACAGCCGCCATGTACCCGGATGGCGCTTCTCCCTCAAGTC
>JBCKNM010000048.1:0-12606 GCA_038902775.1 Polaromonas sp. | reverse complement strand
ACTTTACGTTAGCCTGCTGGAGCGAAAGTTGGTTACAGTACTGACATGGCATCAACCATTGTTCGTGACGGTCAGTTTCGCCTCTTCTTCTTTTCTCGCGAAGAGACGCGCGTTCACGTGCATGTTGCGCATGCAGACGGCGACGCAAATTCGTCAAGCGGAAGCCGTTGTGAACGCGCATTAAAGGAGGTCCAAGATGCCTGGAACCACCATTTCGGCGGCATTCCCGCTGGTTTCGGGCGCAGCTGGCTAACGATTTAACCGAACTGAATCAGGAATCTAACTTATGAAAATCTGCCGTTTTGACGATAACCGACTTGGTGTGGCGGAAGGCGTCGGCCCGGTCAAGGCGGACGATACCATCGTCGTCGAAGTGCAGGGCATTGGCCGCATCGAAGTGGCGGTGCGCGCATCCAGGCAAGCATCGCAATCATCTAACTAAACCGGAGATCCATTATGTCGGCTCGACCAGATATCAACCATGCGCGCGAAGCGTTTTACAACAAGATCAGCAACGCCAACTGCGCGCCGCTGTGGGAAGTGCTGCATGGCCTGATCACGGCCACGCCCAATACGCCGTGCCTGCCGTACCTGTGGAAGTGGGATCAGGTCTATCCCTGGATCCTGGAAGCCGGCCAACTGATCACGGCCAAGGAAGCCGAGCGGCGCGTACTGGTACTGGAAAACCCCGGCCTGCGCGGTCGCACGCGGATCACGCATAGCTTGTATGCGGGGTTGCAACTGATCCTGCCGGGCGAAGTGGCGCCGGCGCACCGCCATTCGCAATCGGCGCTGCGTTTCATTTTGCAGGGCAAGGGCGCGTACACGACGGTCGATGGGGAGAAGGTGGCGATGAGCGTGGGCGACTTTGTCATCACGCCGTCGTGGACTTTCCATGATCATGGCAACCTGACCGATGAGCCGATGGTATGGCTCGATGGGCTGGATCTGCCGATCGTGGAATTGCTCGATGCGCAGTTCATGGAAAAGGGCGCGACCGACGAGCAGCGGATAGACCGCAATGCAAAGGGGAACCTGGCGCGCTTTGGCAATACGATGAAGCCGGTGGAATACAAGGCGCGCTCGCGCACGTCGCCGCTATTCTGGTATCCGTACGAGCGCACGCGTGAAGCGCTGGAGACGATGAAAACCGGCGACGAACTGCATCCGGTATGGGGCCACAAGCTGCAGTATACGAATCCGGTGACGGGGGACTGGGCGATGCCGACGATCGGCACGTTCATGCAATTACTGCCGAAGGGATTCAAGGGCATTCCATACCAGTCGACCGATTCGACGGTGTATGCGGTGGTGGAAGGAAAAGGGCGCTGCATCATCAATGGCCAGACGATGGCATTCGGGCCGAAGGATGTGTTTGTATGCCCGTCGTGGATGCAGTACAGCCTGGAAGCCGACGAGGAAGCGGTGCTGTTCAGCTATTCCGACCGTCCGGTGCAGCAAGTGCTTGACCTGTGGCGCGAAGCATTCTGATCAATCTATTTTGACCTTTGCTTCGCGAATTACGCTACTCCAGCGAGCCAGATCGCCTTTGATGATGGCGGAAAACTCTTCGGGCGTCGCTGTCGCGGGCTCGAGGGAAAAACTGCGCATCTTTTCCTTCACATCGGCTGCCTCTGTTGCAGCGGCCACTTCAGCGGCAATCTTGTTGACGACGTCGTGTGGGGTCTGCGCCGGAGCCAGAAGGCCGAACCAGGGTTCTGCAATGAAGCCCTTAATGCCCGCTTCGGCGATTGTTGGCAGATTCGGATGGCTACGCAAGCGCTGCGCTGAGGCCACGCCAAGCAACCTTACCTGGCCGCTTTTTTCGAAAGGTACGGCGTTGCCGAGCACGGTGAAGAAGACCGGCACTTGGCCTGCAACCACGTCCGCCATCGCAGGAGCACAGCCACGATAGGGAACATGAATCAAGTTAATGCCTGCAGAAAGATTCAATAGTTCGCCGGCCAGATGAAGGATAGTGCCGTTGCCACACGAGGTAAATGCCAACTTGCCTGGCTCGGCGCGCGCCAGCGCCACCAGTTCAGCCACCGAGTTCGCCTTCACGCTGGGATGCACGCCAAGGGCGACGGGCCCGCGGGCCAGAAGGGAAACCGGGAAGAAATCCTTGATGGGATCGTACGGCAGCTTGGATGCAAGAAGTGCCTGGAAGATAAGCTGATCGTTAGTCATAAGGAGCGTGTAGCCGTCAGCTGGCGCCTTGGCAACATAAGCAGCCGCTACGCCCCCCCCTGCACCACCCCGGTTCTCCACTACGAACGGCTGTCCGAGCCGCTCACTCAGGCGCTGGGCGATCAGTCGACCAAGCACATCTGTAGATCCACCGGGAGCTGCAGCAACGACCAAGCGAACCGGCTTTGAGGGCCAGTTGGCCTGCGCCAGTACCACTGCATGCACAACCATTGCCAATATCGCGATGGCAGCAGATTTGATTGCATTGATTTTCATAAAAATTCCTTTGGTTGAAACTGTGAGCCAGAAGTCTCGTTGGGCGGTGTAAGGAGTTAAAAATGTTTGAGATATCGCAGATTTAGGATAGGAGCGGTAAGTTCACTATGGGGAGGGACTGCCGCGCAACGAAAGGCCGGTCCACATACATCGGGCAGCCGTTTCGCGCGCATGGCAACTTATTGTTTTTGGAGTTGAGGCATCACTTCGGCCGCAAACAGCTCCTGGTTGCGACGGGTCTTTTCATTGGAGAGCGTGCCAAACTGTAGCATCGAAACAAAAATCCCGAACTGTGTTTTTTCGCGCACTTGCTCGATCTGTGCGAGCACGGACTTCGGCGTGCCAACTACCACCGTTCCCACTTCCATGAGCTTCTCAAGAGACTGGCGAGCCGACCCAGCTCCGAAGCCGGCGCGGCCGATCGCCTTCTTCGTCGCTGCGATTTTTTTCATTGATGCGACTGAGGTGTATCCTGGCGGTAGCAGCATTTCCATGGACAGGTTCAAGTAGTCATTGAACAGCGCCTCCAGTCCCGCCCGCGCTTCTTCTTTGGCCCGTTCTTCGGTTTCTGCCACGTACACCGGCGCAGCCCATCCTAGCTGGCCTTCACTGGCTTCGTATCCATATTTCCTGGTCTGTTCGCGGTATGCGGTCAGGTTGCGGATTACTGAGTCCCTGGCCGAGAACGTAACCAAGAAAGGATAGCGGCGCGACGGATCGGCGGCCCACTCGATAGTCTCGATGGATCCCTGTGACGGAACCCAGATCGGTGGATGCGGATTCTGGTAGACACGCGGCCACAGGTTTACATAGTTCAAGTTGTAATGCTCGCCTTCCCAGGAAAACGGTCCGGGTGTAGTCCATGACTTGACAATCAGATCATGCGCTTCATGGAAGCGGTCATGCGAAAAAGCAGGGTTCACACCTGAGGAATGGTATTCGGCGCCGATGCCGCGAACAAAACCTGCAATGATTCGCCCGCGCGACATATTGTCGAGCATCGCGAATTCTTCCGCGATGTTGATCGGGTTGCTCACTAGAGGAAGTGCACGTCCCAGGATGGCGATCTTTATTTTTTTAGTGCGCTGGATCAACGCGCTTGCAATCAGGTTCGGGGCTGGCATCAGGCCATATGCAGTCTGATGGTGCTCATTGACGCACACGCCGTCAAAACCTAGATCTTCAGATGCGGCGAGCAGGTCAATATAACTCTCATACTCACCGGCTCCCTTTTCTGGATCGTAAAAGGTATTGGGCAAGACCACCCATACCGAACGATGTTTTTTGGACTCTGGAATATCAAGATGCCGATAGGGCATCAGTGAAAAATTCATTACCTTCATGCTGCCTCCTGCGCAAAAAACTTTTTGATTTGTGCGGCGACTTCATTACCTTTTTCGATAGTTGGCAAGTGGCCGCATTCGGGAATGATGGTGACCTGGCTTGCGTTGACTTTTGTTTTCCATGCATCGGCATACTGCGCTGGAATGAGCTGGTCATCCCGACCCCAGATGATCTGCGTTGGCACGTTAACGCGGTGCAGCCACTTCTCGAGATCCGGATTGAACAGGCGAGGTTGCCATGCATGTTTTGCAAAGCTGTACTTGTTCTTGATAATTTCATCTGTCGTTTCTTCGCTTGGCTGCGCCGTTAACCTGCGCTGTTGTAGGTCCTGGTCGTAAAAGAAGTTTCTCGCGGTTTCTTCTTCGTTCCAGATGAATACGTCTCCCATGGGTACGCCATTCAAACGTATACCTGCCGGCGATATCAAAGTAAGACTGCGAATTCTGGAGGTGTTGCGTATAGCCATTTCAGCGGAAATCCAGCCGCCAAGGGAGTGCCCAATCACGTCGAAACCTTCAGGTGGGCCGATGTGGTCCAGAAAATCGAGGTAATACATCGCAAGATCCGGAATGCTTTTAATCCAATGCGGGTCATCTGATTTGCCGAATCCCGGATGGTCAGGAACCCACAACTCGCCGATTTCTGCCAATCTATCGAAGAAGGGAAGCCACTCAAGCACTCCGCCCGCGCCGTGCAAAAAAAGGATGGGTCTGCCTTTTCCACTTTTGCGTAAATTGATTTGCGTGTCTCTTATGGAGACTTTATTTGTTGAATAACTCATTAACTGCGTTCCTTCTTGATGAATTTTGTTACTTGCAAAATGATAAAGCAACTTCTTTTCTGTAAATTCCCGAAAGTTAGTCTTGGGTGTTGTTGATTGATAGCGCTCAGGGCTTCATGGTCAGATAGATTTTGGCGGTCATCCACTCCTCATTTTGTTCAGCCAGGATGGCCCACCCAAACTGTCACAGACAAAGACAAAAACGCGGTGTTAACCAGTGATGCTGAGTTGGACGAGGGCGCCATGTAGAGAGGGTTTTGGACGATCAACTGGAGGGCTGATGATGAGAATTTGTTACGTTCAGCATTTTGCTAAGCAGATAAAGTAATTGCTGACTTTCTTCAGGTGTAAATGCTTTAAGCAAATTTTCTTGCACTTTGGAGACATGCGAGCTGATGTGTTCATAAAACGCTTTTCCGTTGGCGGTCATGTAAATCTCCCGCCCCCTCCGGGAACGCGGACTAACACGCCGCTCGATTAGGCCTTGCGCTTCCAGGCGCCGCACCATCCCCCCTACCGTCGCTTCATCCCAGCTGAGCACACCACCAAGCTCCCGCGACTGCAACCCAGGCTGTATATGTACCGCTAGAATTACGGCCAGCTGACTGGCCGTTATGCCCATCTTTCCCATCTCTGCATCGAAAGTGGCGGTAACGAATTGCCCTGCCCGCCGCAACAGATAGCCGGGCATACCCCGCATTTTGAAAAATGAGTCTAGTTCCATTTCGTTATTCCTTCTTCGGACCCATCAAGCGCGTCGATATCGCATGGCATGGCACAAGCAAGCTGGGCATTTACCTCCACAAGGAGGCTTAGCAATTAATGAATGCGTGTCGATTATCGCGGCCCCGCCGGATTGCGATACGTACAGCCCGTGACTGTCAACCACGGATGAAACTCCTCTTGACAACCCTATTCATATCGAATATTGTTCAAACAATGCATGCATAGTTTCATCGTAATATCAACAATAAAGACGCCAAAGTCTGGAAAGACCTATTCATCATTGCGGATTTACTTTTGACCATAAAACCTGAGGCCAGCCCAAACAACGCATGGCTTTTCTGGCGGAACATTTGACTAGCGGTCTTGCCGATCAGCGTGGTAATAAAACTCATGATCTCTCGGCACAAAGGATAAATGAAATGATTAACGAAGCCCCATTAATCGTCGGCATCGGTGGCACTGTGCGCGCTGAGTCTACGTCGGGGAAGGCCCTGGCTGCCGCGCTCCGCATGGCTGCGAGGATGGGTATGCGCACCAGGATTATCTCCGGCGCCGCCTTAGTGATGGAGTCGTATGAACCGGGTGCGCTCGTGCGTTCAGACAACGCGAAGGCACTGGTCGCATCCCTGCGCGAAGCAGATGGTGTACTAATATCTTCGCCGAGCTACCATGGCTCGATCTCGGGCCTTCTGAAGAACGCAATTGATTACACCGAAGACATGCGCGACGACGACCGACCGTATTTCGACGGTCGAGCAGTCGGATGCATCGTCTGTGCCGACGGGGCCCAGGCGCTCGGATCTACGCTGTTCACGCTACGCTCCATCATTCATACGTTGCGCGGCTGGCCGACGCCGTACGCCGCCGCCCTCAATTCAGCCCTCAAGCCATTTGAGGCGAACGGTAATATCAACGACATTGAAGTTGCGAAGCAATTGCAGATGGTCGTAAGCCAGGTTGTGGAATTTGCTCAACGAGCACAAATTGCCCGCGTAGCAGAGGCTGCACCAACAAAAATAGGAGTGCAATGACATGGCATTTGAAGAGTCATACCTAACAGTCAACGGTTGCCGCATCCGCATGCGGCGTTCGGGCAAGGGCCCTGCGATGCTTTACCTGCATGGCGCGAACGGCGCCGCAGCGGTCCAGCCTTTCATGGAAACGTTGGCAAAAGATTTCGATCTATTGGTTCCGGAGCATCCTGGCTTCGGTCTATCTGAGGAGCCGGAATGGCTGGAAAATATTCATGATCTGTCTTACTTCTACCTGGACTTGCTCGACCAGCTCGGCCTCGATAAAGTACATGTGGTTGGCAGCTCGATTGGTGGCTGGCTGGCAATGGAAATGGCAATTCGCCAACCGACGCGCTTCAAATCGTTGGTGCTGATTGGCGCCGCGGGCATCCGCGTACCCGGTGCGACGCCTGGCGATATTTTCCTGTGGAGTCCGGAGAAGATAGCGCGCAAGACTTTTTATAACCAAGCAATTGCAGACCAGATGCGGTCTGCTTCGCCGTCCACTCCTGATGAATACGATGTGCTACTGAAGAATCGCGAAACGGTTGCTCGCCTGGCTTGGCAGCCGCGCCTGCACGACCCGTTCCTGTCTAAGTGGCTGCATCGCTTGAGCATGCCGGTCAAGCTGATTTGGGGAGCCGACGACAATATCATGCCTCTTGCCTGCGGGGAGGCGTTGAAGGGCATGATTCCTAATGCGCAGCTTCAGATATTCAAAGAGTGTGGCCATCTGCCGCAGGTAGAACATGCTGCTGAATTCAGCGCATCCGTCAAACAATTTGCCGAAGGGATTAAATAGTCATGAATGTCATCCTGTTTCACCTCATGGCCTACGCCGATCTTGATTTCGAAGCGATCAAAGCATACGAAACGGTCTGGGTCAATCTGCCTAACAAGTTTTACGATCCGGTCAAAGGCAATCAGCTTTACAACCGTTACCTAGACGAGCTTGAGTACGGTGAAGTGCTGGGCTTCGACGGGGTTGCGGTCAATGAACACCATCAGACCGCGTACGGCATGATGCCTTCGCCAATTGTCATGGCTTCTATACTGGCGCGCCGCACGAAGCGGGTGAAGATCGCAATTCTCGGCAGCGCGCTGCCGCTGCACGAAAATCCGATGAGGGTCGCAGAAGAGCACGCCATGGTTGACGTGATTTCAGGCGGTCGCCTGATCAGCGGCTTCGTGCGCGGCATCGGGGCCGAATACCATACCTTTGGCATCAATCCCGCTATTTCGCACGACCGCTTCCATGAGGCCCACGACCTGATTGTGCAGGCTTGGACGCGGCCGGGGCCATTCTCGTTCACGGGGCGGCACTACAACCTGGAATATGTGAATCTATGGCCACGGCCGTTCCAACAGCCGCACCCACCGATCTGGGTGCCGTCGCAGGGTAGCAAGGAAACCATCGACTGGGCTGCTCACCCAGATCGCCGCTACACGTATCTGCAGACATTTAGTCCAGCCAAGGTAGTCGGCCGCTATCTACGGTCCTATCGTGACACTGCCGAACAGTATGGATATCAGGCCGAGGACCGGCAGCTGGGTTGGGCGGTACCAGTGTACGTAGCGGATACTGACGAGCAGGCCCGCCGCGAGGCCAAGCAGCCGTTCGAGTTGTTCCGCAACCGGTTGCTGAAGATGCCCTTAGAGATGTTACTTCCCCCTGGATATACCTCACGTGAATCCCTGAAGAATATGATGGCGGCCAAGGCCACTTTGACGCAGGATATAACGCTTGAAATGGCTATTGACATGGGTATGTTCATCTGTGGGAGTCCCGAAACCGTGCGTCAGACCATCGCATCATATTGGGCTGATATGCACTTTGAAAACCTTCTGACATTGATGCATTTTGGTACGTTGTCGCAAGAGCTTACGCGCCGCAGTATGGAGCTGTTCGCAAAAGATGTCATGCCTTCGCTTCAGGCGCTTAAGTCGTCATCTTCACAAAAAGTGCTGGCCTGACCGATGCAAAAGGGGACATGTAATGTTGGCAGGCCAAATATTGAACGGACTGGTCAGCGGCGCGATGTATGCGCTTGTGGCAATCGGTTGAGTCATAGGATCGCGGTAGGGACGGCGGTTACCCACCGCCCCCCGCACAGATCCGTACGTGCGGAACTACCGCATACGGCTCTTGCCACGGGTGATGATGACGCTGGTGCGCTGTAGCATATACCGAAAGTACGTGCCGACAATACTCCAACGTATGCCAACAGGTCACATCGACGCCCTTATCCGGCTCTGTGTCCGGCAGGCGGGCTTCCCGTCAGCATTCCCCGTCGCTACGCCCCTTCCCTCCACCACCTCCGCAGGTTTCCCCTTGTTCGGCAGCTTCCTCGGTACTACGAGCGTATCTGACTTCTCACCAGCGTCGATGGCGGGCGTACGGTTTCCCTTCCCCGCCCCACCCGGGAAATACCCCGGGTACTGATGAGATCTCCCAGCTTCCGTGCAAGAAACTTCCCGGCGTGCACAGGGTCTCCGACCGCGCGGGATCAGGGCATGACTGGCGCATAACGCCATGCCCCGTGTTGCCTTCTGCGTGGTTTGATAGCATCGGCATCCCGGAGTTGTGATTTCGCGGTTCAATGTCTGGCCCGCCGGTTTCCCCTGTCAACGCTTCACCATACGCCTCGCGACGTACCATGCATGACTCGGGGCCTGATTGATTCGCCATTTCTTATCAGTATCAAACTTTCATTGACTATCTCTTGCCCAGCTTTTGCTGGCGCACCAAACCATCCAAAATTCACATTGTCCGTGTTACCCAAAAACGTTATTTTTTGAACCACGCCCAATGGGGCAAAAATTCTTGGCGAGCCAGCCTGCCGCCTGCGGGTAAGCACGAATTTCTGAGGACGCGATACGGTGAGATACTTGGGCTCATGCGGTTGAATTTCCTATCCCTAATCCGACTGGGTTCGACATTACGCGACAGTCAGTCGGGCGGTGGCGGAAAGTGAGAAGAACGAGAAAGTGACCCCGGTGACTTTGCTAGCCACGCCGCGACCGCATCCGCCACCGCGGCATGCCGACCAGCGTACATGTGGTCCGCGCCTTCGATCTCCACGCGCGTCACGCTCGGCGCATTGACCAAGGCGGGCTCCATGTCCCGCGCGAACGACATCTGGGGCTTTTCCTCGCTGCCCGCGATCAGGAAGGTCGGCACCTTGATCCGGTCCGCGAAGCGAAGCGTCGTCGTCGCCGCGTTCGGACCGTACTTGTTGGCGTACGTGGCCGCCGACATGAGCCCCCGCAACGCAAGCGTGTTGGTGGGCATCTCTACGTGCATCAGTTCATCGCCGCGACCCTCGCCACTCAGTTTGTCGCAGCGTTCGAGAATTGCGAGATGCTTGCTCCAGTCCCAGGCCTTATCGTCGGGCAGCCGCGGCGACGAGCACATCGCGAGCGCGAGCACCGCGGAGTGCGGGTGATAGGCCTGCGTGTACGCCGCCTTGAGCCCGCCCAGACTGTGTCCCGCCAGAACGATTCTGCGATGGCCGCGTCCTTCCAGCCAGTCGATAGCCGCGTGAAAATCGCGCGCGCTGTCCTCGATCCTCTCGTAGGCCGCTCCCATCCATCGCCGGTCGAGCGGATTCATCGTGACCCAGTCGTGGCCCCGGTTGTCCAGCACGGCAACGCCGAAACCGCGCTCGGCAAGCTGCTGGCCGACGATCCACAGCGGCGTATTGCAGAAACTGCCAGCCACGCCGTGGGTGCAGAGAAACACGACGGCGTCGGCGCTTCGCGGCGCGAAGTACGCCATGTTCAGGATCACGTCGTCGTCGGTCCTTAACGCATGAATCTCCACTGTTCCTGCACCCTTTCCTTTCCGCGGTTCCCGCGCTTTGTTCCAGATTGACCGTCAAGCGGCTTGGATCTTCGCCTCGCGCGCCGCCCGCATCCAGCGCACGAGATACCCCCTTGGTGATGCTCGCGAACTGCTCCGGCTTTCTGCCGATAGACGATCAGGCCCCGGCGCGACAGCGCCTCCATGAACGTGCGGCCCCTCGAGCACCGCATTCACGTCGCCATCCCGTACCAGATGTCGACATCGATGTCGCGCTCACGCTGGAGGCTTCGGCGAGCGAAGGCACGCCCGGCGTGGTCGCCGCGCGTCGCGCGCGCCGCCCGCTCACTCGGCGCGGATGTTGGCCTCGCGCACGATCACGCCGAAGCGCTCGCTGTCGCGGCGCTGTCGCGCCGCGAACTCCTCGGGCGAGCCCGTGACCACCTCGGCCCCGATGGCGTTGAGCGTGGCGCCCACCTCCGCAGTCTGCATGATGCGGACGATCTCTCGGTTCAGGCGGGTGACGATCTCGCGCGGCGTCCCGGCCCGCGCGTAGAAGCCGAACACGGAGTCCACATCCACGTCCGACCCCGCCTCGGCCATGGTCGGCGTGTCGGGGAAGAACTTCGAGCGCGTCGGGCGTGCCACCGCGAGCAGGCGCAGCTTGCCGGCCTTGATATGCGGCACCGCCACCCCCGGGTCGAAGGTGAAGTCGAGATGGCCGCCGAGCAGGGCGACGACCGCGTCCGCCGAGCCCTTGTAGGGCACGTGGGTCGCCTGGATTTTCGCCTGGCGCAACATCAATTCGGTGGCGATGTGCATGCCGCTGCCGGCGCCAGCAGAGCCGAAGTTGAGCTTGCCGGGATTGGCCCGGGCGAGCGCGATCAGCTCGGCGACGTTGCGCGCCGGCGAGTCCTGGCGCACCACCAGAATGATCGAGGTGCGCATCGTCGGGGCGATCGGCTCCAGATCCTTGGCCACATCGATGTTGAGCTTGTACAGGTGCGGGTTGATGGTGAGGCTGGTGCCGGACGAATGGAGCAGGGTGTAGCCGTCCGGGGCGGACTTGGCCACCATCTCGACGCCGATGTTGCCGGCCGCGCCGGGGCGGTTTTCGACCACCACTGGCTGCCCCAGGGCTATGGCCAGCTGCGGCGCGACGGTACGGGCCATCAGGTCGGCAGAGGTGCCGGGGGGAAGGTTGACGACCAGACGAATCGGCTTGACGGGCCAAGCCTGGGCCCAGGCGAGCGACGCGAACGCGGATGCGACAATTATCAGACAACGGGCGAGCGAGCGTATCATCGGTTCCTCCATTAAGGTAGTAATCAAGAGCGTACTACCCCCCTAAAAAAAGTCAAGGAATAGCCACAGGAATAGCCACAAGGAATAGCCTGAGAGTAAACATGTTTTCTGAGGACGTGATACGGTGTCATACTTGGCCTCATGCAGTTGAATTTCCTTATCCTTTGCTGGCGATGACTTTTCTCATGACCTGGGGCATAGGCCTGGTCGGCTGCCCCATGTCCAACACCATGCTGGCGATGCAGGGCCGGTATCAGGCGCCGTTCCGGGAACTGCTGCGCAATAACCGCATCTTCAGCTTCAAGATGACGGTGCTGAGCGCGGTCATGCTCAATATCTACGCCCGCATGGCAGTGTAGGAGCCCATCTCAGAACTTCTCGACATACGGCCGCAAATCGAGTTCGAGCGTCCACGCGCTCGGCGGTTGCAGATGAAGCTGATAGTACGTTTCCGCGATGGCATCCGGATCGAGCACCGCATCCTCGCCGCGCTCGGCCACGCTGCGGCCGGGCCGGTCGCTTGCGATCTGGCCGTCGATGATGACATGCGCGACATGTATGCCCTGCGGCTGGAACTCGCGCGCCATGCTCTGCGCCAGCGCCCGCAATCCGAATTTGCCTACAGCGAGGTTATGGAACATCGCACCGCCGCGCAGCGACGCGGTGGCGCCGGTGAACAGCAGCGAGCCGCGATGCCTGCCGCCGGGTTTGGCCGCGAGCATGGCGCGCACCGCTTCTCGTCCGACCAGGAAACCGCCGAGACAGGCAGTTTTCCAGCAACGCTCGAATTCTTCAACGGTGGTTTCCATAATGCCCTTGCGCACGAACGCGCCGGCATTGAACACCACCAGCCGCGGCGCGCTGAAATCCCGGGCGACGTCTGTAAACAGTTTTGTGACGGCATGCTCATCGGCGGCATCGCAGGCATAGGCGCGTGCCGTGCCGGCCAGCTCCGCAGCCAGGCCCGCGAGTTTATCGGGACTGCGCGCAGCCATCGCCACCTTCATCCCGCCGCGGGCGAAGCGGCGCGCCAGCGCAGCTCCGAGGCCGGGGCCAACGCCGACGATAACGGCTGTTTCTTGCGCCATTGTTTTGAACTCACATTCTTCAGAAAACCTGATTATCGGCCGCGGATAAACACCGATCAAATGTTTTCAACGTCCATCTAT
>JBCKNM010000047.1:0-12697 GCA_038902775.1 Polaromonas sp. | reverse complement strand
GGCCGACATTTTTTTGCCGATGTTGACGCTGAGGCGCTGGGCCACAAGGCGCTGGCCGTCAACCTCAGCGACTTGGCCGCGTGTGGCGCAACACCGCTGGCTTTCACCCTTGCACTGGCCTTGCCCAAAGCCGACGACGCTTGGCTGGCTGCATTTTCAAAAGGCTTGTGGGCGCTGGCCGACGCGCACCAGTGCGAGCTGATTGGCGGCGACACCACGCAGGGGCCGCTCAATATCTGCATCACGGTGTTTGGCGAAGTACCTGTGGCAAACGGCAAAAGCCAAGCCTTGCTGCGCTCGGGCGCGCAGGCCGGTGACGACATCTACGTCAGCGGCACGCTTGGCGATGCGCGGCTGGCGCTGGAGGCACTACGGGGAAATTTACGCGGCCAGGTTGTTTTACCAAGCGATGTATTCACGCACGCCAGGGCGCGGCTGGAGCGACCAACGCCGCGCGTCGCACTCGGGCAAGCCCTGCGCGGCATTGCCAGCGCAGCCATAGACATCAGCGACGGGCTGGCTGGTGACCTGGGTCATATCCTGAAAGCGTCCGGTGTGGGGGCAACGATTGACACCTCATACGCTATTAATTTGCTAGCTGCTCACGCCCGTATTGATTGGGCTAGAGGCACTTTTAAGGGTCAAAAAGAGCTTCAAAACCCGCTTTTTTACGTATTTTCAGGCGGCGACGACTACGAACTGGCGTTCACAGCGCCTCGTGCCGCACAGAGCGCCGTCGAGGCGGCATCCCGGCAAAGCCAGACGGTCGTCACACGCATAGGCCAGATCGACAAGGTGCCGGGGCTGCGGCTTGTGGATGCGCAAGGCCAGCTGGTCGACAGCACATTCGCGTCGTTTGAGCATTTTGCTTAATCGGGTTTTTGGGGTCAGAGTCCAAATTCATCGTGCCCTTGGCACACCCTTCGGGTGAGTTATTGGGGTCAGACACCAATTTCGCTGCGGTGCATCGCACCGCGCCCTCCGGGCGAGCCGTAGGCTCGGCGAATTTGGGCTCTGACCCCAAAAACTCGAAATTGGCGTCTGACCCCAATAACCCCTTATGCAGATTCGGGTACTTGCGAAACGCTAAACTTTGGTAGTCCCTGTTTACTGACTGCACCCACCATGAGCGCCTTTAACGAAGAAAAAGTCCTGTCCGTCCACCACTGGACCGACAAGCTGTTTACCTTCACCACTACCCGTGACCCGTCACTGAGCTTTAGCAATGGTCACTTCATCATGCTTGGCCTGCGCGTCAATGACAAGCCGCTCTTGCGGGCCTACAGCATGGTCAGCGCCAACTATGAAGAGCAGCACCTTGAGTTTTTAAGCATCAAGGTGGCTGATGGCCCGCTCACCTCACGCCTGCAGCACATCAAGGTAGGCGACAGCATCATCGTGGGACGCAAATCAACTGGTACGCTGCTGATTGACTACCTGCTGCCCGGCAAACGGCTTTACCTGCTCTCGACCGGAACCGGACTGGCGCCCTTCATGAGCATCATTCGCGATCCGGCTACCTACAAAGCGTTTGAGCAAGTCGTTCTGGTACACGGTGTGCGCCAGGCTGACGAGCTAGCCTATCATGATCTGGTGGTCGAGCATTTGCCACAGCATGAGTTTTTGGGCGAGATGGTTTCAAAGCAGTTGCTGTATTACCCCACGGTGACGCGCGAGTCCTACCGCACCATGGGCCGGGTGACGGACTTGATCGAGTCCGGCAAGATGTTTGAAGATTTAAAACTGCCCGCACTCGACGTAGCCCATGACCGCGTGATGATTTGCGGCAGCCCGGAGATGCTCAAGGACTTGAAGCACCTGCTGGAAGGCCGGGGCTTCAAGGAAGGCAATACTTCCAAACACGGTGACTTTGTGATTGAGCGGGCTTTTACGGTGAAGTATTGAACTGCTAATGTTTTAGTCATTTAAATACCAAAGTATTTTTAAATTAGACCACCACACTCGTGACCTTCAATCATGCACCCACGTTTTGCACCCACATCCCGTGGGAACCCGCATGGATGCTAGGTTTCAAAATGTGGTGCGGCTGGCGGGGATCGAACCCACGACCCTTGGCTTCGGAGGCCAATACTCTATCCACTGAGCTACAGCCGCAATGCTGTGAGGTGATTGGCTCCTTCCAGAGAGCCGAGCTTGATTCTACCAGTGGGCTATGAGCCGACTGTGAGGGCCAAGTTATAATACGAGGTTGCTGATTCGAGCCCTTTAGGGGCCGCAGCCAGCACACTACAAACCCGATTTTGCCCCCGATTTTTAGTTTTTTGAGGACGCCATGAGCGCAAACGATCACACCTCGGCCCCTGAAGCTCACGAAGAGGCCCACACCGACCCCATCAAAACACCCAAACAACTGCTGGTCGTGGTTTTTCTCTCTTTTGTCGTCCCCGTTTTTGTCATTATGGGGTTTTTTTATTACGTCACGTCGGACATCAAGCCTGCCGCCGGCACGGGCGATCCCGAAAAAACCGTGGCGCAGCGTATCCAGAAAATTGGCGTGGTTGAAATGCAAGCTGCCCCTGCCGCCGCGCCACCTGCAGTGCCCGTCGTCGCAGCCGCGCCCGCCGCCCCAAGCACAAGCACCCAAGCCGGTGCCGGCGAAGCGCTGTACAAGCAAGCCTGTATTGCCTGCCACGCTGCGTCTGTTGCGGGCTCACCCAAGTTTGGTGACAAGGCAGCCTGGGCGCCGATCATCAAAACCGGCATCAACGCGATGACCGCTAGCGTGATCAAGGGCAAAGGCGCGATGCCCCCCAAAGGCGGCTCCAGCGCTTCCGATGCCGATATCCGCGCGGCAGTGGAATTTATGGCCAGCGCCGCCAAATAATTCCATTTCTATTTCATTAGTGTAATAATACTTCTCCATCAACCCTGATGGAGAAAGCCATGTCGCGTCCTGCCAGTGGAGACGAGGAAGTATTGCTGAGTGCCCGCCAGGCCATCACCTCAGCCAAGACGGTGGAGCAACTGCGCCAAGCGCAGGCGGTTGTATTGCCGCTGGACTACGGATTGAGCCTGGCAGACACGGCTCAAGTGATCGGCGTGTCGCCGGGTTGGGCGTGCCAGTTGCGCCGACGCTTCATGCACGGGCAGCTCGCTGGTGCTGCTGACGCCCCCACAGCGGGTGGCCGCAAACGTCAGAACATGAGCCTGCAGGAAGAGAGGGCGTTTCTGGCCCCCTTTCTTGAGCAAGCCGCCACAGGTGGGGTGCTCGTAGTCGGCCAGATCAAAGCGGCACTGGACCAACGTTTAGGACGGGAGGTGGCGCTGGCATCGGCCTACAACCTGCTGCACCGCCACAACTGGTAGACAAGCTAGCGCCCGACAAGCGCCATCCACAAAGTGACCCACTGGCTCAAGAGGAGTGGAAAAAAAACTCCCCGAAACGCTCACCACCATCCGTCAAGGCTGGGCGCAAGGCCAAGCCATCAAGTTGATGTTCCAGGACGAGGCGCGCTTCGGACGCATCTCGGACGTGCGCCGATGCTGGGCTCCCAAGCCGCTGCGCCCCATCTGCCAGGCCATGCTGACGCACGAATACACCTACGCCTATGGTGCGGTGGATGTGTGCACAGGTGAACTCGACAGTTTGATCCTGCCGCACGTCAATACCGAGTGCATGCAGCTGTTTCTCAACGAAGTCTCGGCACGGCACCCCGATGAGCACATCGTCATGGTGATTGACGGTGCGGTCTAGCATCGCAGTGACAGCCTGAAGGCCCCGACCAACATCTACCTGTTTGACCTTGCCTCCTTATGCCCCGGAGCTCAATCCGCTTGAGCATGTCTGGGATGAGCTACGCGAGAAGTTCTTCCATAACCGGGTCTTCAAGAGCCTCGACGCCTTGGAGGATCACTTGACCATGGCGCTAAAAACTTTGGAAGACGACCCGAGCAGGGTGGGCTCCATCGTGTCCTGGCCGTGGATCATGGGTGCACTTTTAACTTCACTTATGAATTAGAAATGGAATTAGACAGGCTTATGTTGAAATGCAAGACCTGACCCCGGTTTCTTCGGCGGTGCGCCGGCAGATGGCGCTGCTCGAGGCGCGGCGGCGGCTGGCGCCGGCGCTCGGCTGATCGCGCCAGGCCGGGGCGGCGGGTCAACGCAGGGTACGGTCGCCCTGCACGGCCAGCGCCGGAATCTGCACATATTCGAAGAAGGTTTCGGTCGCGCGTTGGGTGCGCGAGCGGCTGCTGGCGCCGGCCCACAAGATGCCGCGCAGCAACTCCGCCAGATTGACCGATACGCCGTAGTACACATGCCGCGTCGGCGTGAGCTGCGTGCGTAAATCGGGCTCGAAGTTACGCGCGCCGTAGCCGACGCCGAACTCCAGGTAGCGCAGCCAGGTATGCCCTCGCAACGCGGGCACGCCGCTGGCCTTGACGACGAACAGGTAGCGCTGGCCGGAATAGTCGCCGAAGGGGTCGAACTTGTTCCGCCCCGCCGGGCCGGTGGACGGGCTGTACTGGATCCGGAAATCGATCAGGGCGTCTGCTGCGGGGCTGGAATCCAGCCAGTAGGCCAGCGCCCCACCTGCGAGGTTGGCGATGGCATCCTCTTTGGAGAATCGCCACTTCTGCGAAAAGCCGTCGACGATCTCGACGCCCATCATGGTACCCACGCTGGTCCACAGCGCCAGTTCGCGCGCCTTGCCGGGCGAGTTGCCGGCCGACTCGAAGGCGTTCACCAGCAGGCGCGTCATGCCATAGGTCGAAAACGCATGGCCGACCTTGTCGACGCCGCCGGAGCTCGTTTGGCTGCCGAACCAGCCTTCGTTGCCGGTCTTGAATTCGCCCGCGAGGCCGTCCTGCCACCATTTTGCGTTCCCATAGGCGGCAACCGTGCCGACGTAGGCCCCCGCCACGGCCCAGGTGCGAAAGCGAACCTGGCCGGCGCGCAGGCCTTCGGACCTGGCCTCGGCCAGGTTCAGCGCGGGCGCGGACGCCGACAAGAGCAAGGGACGCGAATCGATGGCTTCCGGCAAGCCCTGAACGGGCGCTTGCAGTGCTTGCGCAAAGGCCGCCGGAGCCACCGCCGACAGCAGCAGCAGGACCTTGACGAACGGCCACCAACGGCGATGTGGTTTGACAGGCATTCGCAACATGTTATAGGGATAGGAAATTCAACCGCATGAGCCCAAATATCTCACCGTATCGCGTCCTCAGAAAACGTGTTTACCCTCAGACGGCAGGCTGACTCGCCAAGAATTTTTGCCCCATTGGGCACAAGCGGGGTGCTTAGGGCTCGTTCAGAAATAACTTGCACATTTGGCGCGCCAGCTTCGGGCGCCCTGCGTTGTTGCGAATCGCTTGTGTGGCAGAGCCACACGGCACGCTTCGCGCCTAGCATTGCATCGCCGAATCCGACGGCCAAATGAACAACTTATTCCAGAGCGAGCCCTTACCTGCCAAATAGCGCAGCCCTACCCCGGCGGGAGCTTCAACAACCACCAAACATACAACCACCAAACATTCACCAAACGGTACGCTAATCTTCGGGGTAGTCGGGTGCTGATTGGTTTGCCATGTCCCCATCCGGCTCGCCCAGGGCATCCTCGTCCGGCTTCTGCGCAGCGCAGTCGTCCCACAACGGCGACCCACGCGCTGGAGTGATGCGCAGGGCCTCAGCGTCCACCCCCGCACGGCAAGCAGCAGCCACAGTCAATTTGGTGGCTTGGGCTTCAGGTTTCGAGCTTGGTCACGTCAATGGTTTGCCACGGTCACGCCCTCAATTGAACTTCATCGTATCCCCCGCAAACGACGGCAGCGCCGCTTGCAGGGCTTTACTGTAGGCCATGCAGACGGTTTGTAGTACGGCGGTCTGGGCGGTCGTGCTCGCTCAAAAACCAGGCTCTTGAGCAAAAAAACAGGTCTTTGCCGATCTCAAAAACTATTGCGTGACCCCGCCCGCGTTGCAATGACGCTGAAGCGCATCGGATAAAGAGGCTCAAACGCCACCAGTGCGCCGCTTGTGCGGCAACCCCCAAAAAGATATTTGAACATCCCGCGCTGACGGACCGGGCTCCAACCGGATCGTGGCTTCGCACGATCTAACCTTGTTCGGTAGGCGCTGCGGACGGTTCTAGATGCGCCTTACTCTCAGTCGAAAGTGAACGATGTCTTGACACGAGGCGGCGACCTTAATGTTTGTTGCACCACGCAGCACCGCTCCGCTGCGACGCGGAGTTTCTCCAATAAATCGGGCGGGGTCCCATCCTTGACCCGCATACTGACGTCGCATGCAATCGACTGAAACCCAACAGGAACTTCCGGGTTCATAGCCATAGCGCCCCGGACGTCAGCAGTCGCTGTTACCTGCACTTGAAGCGAAAGAAGCTCGATACCAAGGATGTTCGCTACCATTCGGACGGAGGAGTCTTGGCAAGCGGCTAGGGCCGCACAAAGCAGATCGCCGGGTGTAGGTGCATCGTGCGGCCCGCCAACAGCACTGTGCACGCCAACGGGGATGACTACTCCGCAGCCATCCATCGGCTCAACTTGCGAATGGAAAGGATCGGAAGCATCTGGGCCAGTGGTCTTAGCGTGGTCAGTGACCATTGCCAAGCTCGGATCTTGCTTGTATGACGCCCTCAGCGGCTTCTGCGCGTTAAAGACGATGGCACTCATGTGGTACTCCTTTTTGTGATGTCTAAATCGTCGGACAAACTGGTGATCCCAGCTTATCCGGATAAAACCGGCAGCGCCCCAAAGGACTCGCAAGCCGCAGTATGACATCGTTCATGCGCAGTCAGGTGAGCGGGAACACCTCATAGATGCGGGCAATCGGCGCAAAGGTAGCCGAACCCCAAGCCGAACCCAGCCCCCGCTATGCCGCCAGCGCTCCGCTAACCGCTTCGCTAACTCGGACACAAAATCACGACGGACGGGCTTTCTGTAGTGGTGGCAAGGTCGTCGCTGGGAGGCCCGATCTAAAATGATTGTCGACCTCCAAGCTTGCTGAGCCACAGCAAGTATCTACAATATGCGCTGGTTCGGGGCGTTAGCTCAGTTGGTTAGAGCAGAGGACTCATAATCCTTTGGTCGTAGGTTCAAGTCCTACACGCCCTACCAATCAAATCAACGACTTAGCTGTAGGGCTAGGTCGTCTCGCTTTTCGGAACGTGACACGAACGTGACGATATTGCCCACGTTTTCAACACGAACCCGCTCGATTCTCATGGCGGCACTGGCCAAATGGGTGGTAGCGTACTTGGCATAGCGGTCCACCATCTCGCGTGATTTCCAGCCGCCCAATTCCTTGAGCTCATCGCACGACGTTCCCGCCTGGCGATGCCACGATGCCCAGGTATGGCGCAAATCGTGAAACCGAAAATCCTCGATACCGGCTTTTGCTATTGCGGTATGCCACCCAAAATTGGTTAGCCCCCACTTCACGGGATTGCCTCGAAAGACAAAACAATACTGTTGGTGCTTTCCTATCTGTTCTCTCAAAACTTCTATCGCATCTTCATTTAACGGTACTCCCCGAGGCGTTCCATTCTTAGTCTGGTTTAACCAGGCAGTCTTGCGTTGCAAGTCCACACGGTTCCATTCCAAGCCCGTGATTTCAGCTGCACGGCAACCTGTTGCCAGGGCATACCGCACCAAGGCCGCCAAGTGTGGCGCGCAGCAGCGAATCAATGTCTCCGCCTGTTCACGCGTCAACCAGCGGTCCCGCTCGACTTCACCAGGTAGAAGCTTGATTTTTGGGAAATTGTCAATCCATTGCCATTCATCACGCGCCATCCGAAGGGCAGCCCGGACAGCACACAAATAGCGATTGACCGTCGCAGGTTTGTTGCCTCTTTTTAACTCGCCCTGGACGATGGACCAAATCACATCCCCATTGATCTGATTCAGCATCATCGACCCCAGGTAAGGATCAAGGTGGCGGCAAATCCGCTGTATTCCCAAAAAATTCTTCAACCCTCGTTTCAGTTCAAGATACCGAACTACGGCTTCTTGCCAGCTACGGTTGGGCTTGATACCAAAGTGGGTCTCCCGATACGCATCCAGCTTGAGTTTTGCTAGATACGCTTCGGCATCCCCCTTGATGTCAGTCCCAGCACTTTGGCGTACTCTTTTGCCGTTGGGGAGCGTTGCATTGATCCACCAGAAACCCGAGTCGGGCCGCCGGTAGATTCCTTCATTACGGGCCATAAATTCTCCTTTCCGGCCCGCCTTCGCTCACCCTTATAGTCGTCGAGCCAGGCATCCAAGTCAAGCTTGTCGTAAACGCAGCGACGGCCAAAGCGCACATGAGGGACAGCCGGGGCAGCCAAGAGCGTGAGCCCGATGCCCAGATACGCCGCCGCTTGTTCCTTGCTGAGACAGCGCGCCACAGGCAACGGAAGAACGTCTGCCTTCGCGTTAGCCGCTTCATCCAGGTGGTGATCCATGGCATCACCTAATCCCCGCGCGAGGCTTTGCGGTAGGCCTTGGCCCCCTCAGAGTCTTCCGGCTCTGGTGTTTCGCCGGGGTTATTGATGCCCGCATTGAACAACCGAGTGCGAGCCGCCATGCGCTGAATCAGCATTTCATCGACGTCCAGGCCTTGGTGGAAGGCGATGGACTGGAAGTGCTCATGCATCTCACCCAGCAGACCATCAATAGCAACGTTCTTGTCCTCGATCTGGTGAATGGCCATGTACGAGGCCAGGGAACCGAATACCGTGCTATACAGCCGCTTTTCATCCGGCATTCGGGCATTGGTGAAACGCTTAAGCAGAACGCCGCCGGTTGTTTCCCAATCGACAGAGGCCAGGGCGATCCAGAGCGGATGCGTTGGCCAGCGGGCTCGGGTTGAATCAGCCGGGTTAGGCTCCGTCAACCGCAGCCATTCGGTGGTGGCATAGCTCCAGAGGCCATTGAGGTTGACCAGGACGCTCTCCAGGGACGACAAACCGAGTTCCTTGATGTAATCCCGCTTGAACTCGAATTCGAGCCGCCAGACCTGTTGGCCAGGTTCCCACCCCGCAGGCAGCCAAAGGCTTTCAGCCCAGGACTTTCTACTGTGTTTTATTTCTTTGGTTTTGTCGTAAAGGCGCGCGCCGATGATGCCGCCCATGCCGATGATCCAGCCGGTGAACTCCTGATCCTTGGCGTAGCTATGGATTTCAACCGCCCGAGTGACCCAGGCAGACCGGTGCCAGGAATCCATGATGCAGGGCGAACTGAAATCGGCAGCCAGGTCAATCCGGCTCACCATGTTCCGGCCTGTAATCTTGCCGAACTCTGAGAGTAGGACTTCCAGTTCCTCCTGAACCGCTCTAGGGCCTTTAAACGCCAGGTACTCAGCCGAGACCTTGACGTAAGCCATAGGCAGCTTCTTGCCTGGTCTGGAGAACTGGAGTCGGTAGGCGTTGTCATCCAGGACGAAGGGAAACATCCCCGCCCCTTTGTCTTTAACCTCAAAGATGTGAGTCCCAACGACGAATTGAGCTTTGACCTGTTCCATGATGTCCGGCGATTGGGCTTTGGCCTTGAGCTGAACGAGCCGGGTTAAAACGCCATGATGGAGGTCTCCAGGGTAGGAGAGGTACAGACTGTCAACAGCCAAGCGGAGCAGCTTAAAGCCATCCGGTAGGGTGTTGTTGCTGTTATAGGGTGCTGTGTTACTAGGCGACGCACCCGAAATACCTTGCGAGCCGGATTCGCCAGGGGCCGCTTCGCGTCCCGCAGTCAAATCCGGGTCGGCTTGCTTGGGGGCGTGAGGGATGCCAGCAGACTTGCCAGCTTGAACCTTTTTGGAAGACATAAACAACTTCTTTCATCCATACCGGCTTGTCGAAATGACTACCGGGCTGGATACCGAAGTTATGCATGTCGGTCCTTTTGAGCGACCATCTCAAATGGCGATTTCAGATGGTTTTGAAGTTGCGAAAATTTTGGTAGTGCATGCGTAAATTCTTGCGAGCGCCGGGGACGTCCATGTAGGCGTCCAAGACGTGAACCATCAAACGTTCCAGTTCGTCGTCCGACAGATTGTTCATTTCGAGTTCGCGCAATAAATGAAAGGAGAGCTTCATCTTTGCCAGGCCAGCCCATTCCTTGTTCGATGGTCCTTTAAACGCATTACTTAGCCGTATGAAGAAGCGTTTGTCGTTTTGAAGTTCAGCTTTGGCGATGCGATCAGCAACCGTTGGACAGGTAACGACCGTTCGATCAACCTTGATGGCCTTGAACAAGCTGTCGAGGTCATTGTTTTCGTGGGCGTCCTGGAGCAGTGCGGAAATACTGCGCCCGTACATGGCAATAGATTGCATGGTATGGACCATGGATAGTACTAAACCAATTCCATTTTGACCGGGTACATCAGGGTGAAAATCCTCACTTGGCGGTCCGATGCGAAGATCATCGAGGACCCGCTGTTGTGGGTCGGCGGCAGCGACGACGTCGCTGAGCCAACCGCCTAGATTCATCGCGTACACCACGATAGAGATGTGGACAATAAAAGGAAAGTCATAAACCCATGCCCAGCTATAGCCTTCGCTCAGGAGTTCCTTCCACCTTGCTTCGGGAACCTCCTGCATGTCGCGCTTCAGATCACGCGCTTTGCCTTGGAGTTCCGGTAGAAGGTCCACAAATGAGCGGAACTGATCGGCGGTGAGTTTTCCGTATTCTTTTACCATGTGCTATTCCTTTTCCATTCGGGGAATGATGCATTGGACATCTATAGCCCGTAAATCGATACCCGCGTACGATGGCTGCGCCGGACAAGATCGAATCCATTACACTACCGTTCTAAAGGCAGCTTTCACAACATGAAAAGTAAGAAGCCACCAGCACAGCCGCAGCGATCTCAATCCGCTAAAGTTAAATTCTCCATGGAGAATGAGGGCATTCCCGTGTCCGTCCAAATCACAAGTCACGCTGAGACAGGGACGGGGTTCACGGTTGATCTCAATTCGTTGCCTGCGCCGGAGCGCAGGTTTACCGCTGACGCTTTCTCAATCGTCATTCGCGACGATGTTTTCCATTTAGTCTTCATGCAACGCCGAATCGGGATGCCGATGCTAAGGGCAATAGTCGACGTACAGATGACGGACATAAATGCCCTAGCGTTCGCTAAAGCATTGCTCTTTAAAAACATACCCAGAATGGTTATCCCAGAAGGGATAGCGCCTTTGGACACTTTCGAGGAACCCGAACAAGCCGCGACTCTCACTGCAGCCTTTGCCCGAGCCACTGCTGGACCATCAGGCGCATGCATTGATTTCTATTTCGCGTCGGCATATTCCTTCAGCGCCTTAACAGAACATTCGAAGTTTTACATGGAGCCTGAAGTTCGCATCGTGACCAGCTACAAGACGTACGTAGGATTTTCCGCTGCTTTACGTGTGAAGGCTGGGCTACCGTCTTTAGCATTTTCTGACGACCAACCACTGATAGTGCCGCATGCTAAGTAATTTCCTGCCCTTTGGACCACTCGATGCCTTCTGGATATTCATGCCGTCTATGTGGATGAAAGAAGATCTTGCGTACGCTGGATCTACGAAGCGCCACAGGCCCCCAAGAATCCAACGCCCTCGACTTGACCTGCGGGCGTTCTTCAGCGTTGGCATTAGTGCTGCGGCCCTTGTAGCCGCAGGCAGTGCGAACGCATATCCCATAACTGCATCATCAGTTGCACAAATTTTTGCCTCAGGGAAAATCGTCGGAAACGCGAGGGTCTACTGGGAGAGCAATCCCTTGTCTACCACTCGAGAACTAAGCGCTATTACTCTTCCTAGTCCCGTCGAAACGTTGGGAAGCACTGTGCTTTCGATACGTCCCAGTGAATTTTCCCTGACGAATTGGAAGTCCGCGAAGAAGTTGACCGCCACCCCTATCAAGATGTCTGAGCCCGCACCTGTGTTCTATGCTCGACACGTAAACGCATTGGAAGATCAAGTCTTTCGGCGTGCAACCCTGCGGGCAGGGAAGGTGATTTCCAAGGGCCGATTCATTAGTAAATGACCGAAAAAGACGCCCATGAGATTCTGAGCAAGTACTCAGCGCTGGAGCCCGGAAAATTCTATGGCACGGCAGCCGGATTGAGCTTGGGTGTTGGTCTGATCTTTGAGTCGATTCGCTGCCCTGTTTTTGCCGTCGAAGAACGGCTATTTATGACTGTAGAAAATACGGTTTACGTACTTACTCATGAGTGCGATGTTGACCCGGCCAACACCCGAACATTCAACAAATTTGTGACGATCTGCCCACTAATCCCCTTAAGCGATTTTCTTCAGGAATATGAGGAACAGTTCCATGACGGCGACCGTCTGAAAAATTTCCTTACCGCTATCGCACGTCGAGAGGTCAGCCGTGTTGTCTACATTCCGCCGGGGCCTAATAGACTGGGGTACGGCGCTCTCATGTATCTAAATAATCTTGCGAATACCCATGTTATGGAGTTCGATGGGGTGTCCCCTTTAGCGGCTGTGTCTGTGTATGGTCTACAGACAATCGATGGAGCACTTTACAATCATCTTCTAAGACCAAAGGCCGAACGCCTGTCTTTCCAGAACTAGTATTAATCTCTGCTGACGTACCGTGACAATTTTGGCGAGTTTTGGCGTAACGTAACGAGCGAAGGCGAGCCTAACTCATTGATAAATAAGGGTTTTATCCCCCTCATAATCCTTTGGTCGTAGGTTCAAGTCCTACACGCCCTACCAATTCCTGGTTTTCTGCG
>JBCKNM010000046.1:0-12710 GCA_038902775.1 Polaromonas sp. | reverse complement strand
GTGATCTCGGCCAGCGGGTTGGTCTGGTCCATGAACTGCGACAGCTGCGAGGCGCCGAAGAACTCTTTCAACGCAGCCGAAATCGGCTTGCTGTTGATGAGGTCATGCGGCATCAGGGGCTCTTGCTCGGCCTGGCCCAGACGCTCTTTCACGGCTTTTTGAATACGTGCCAGACCGGTACGGTACTGGTTTTCAGCCAGTTCGCCAACGCAACGCACACGGCGGTTGCCGAGGTGGTCGATGTCATCGACTTCGCCATTGCCATTGCGCAGGTCAACCAGTATCTTGACGACAGCGAGGATGTCCGCGTTGGTCATCACCATAGGACCGGTGGACGAATCGCGGCCTACTCTAGCGTTGAACTTCATGCGGCCAACTTTGGACAGGTCGTAGGTGTCCGGGTTGTAGAACAGGCGCTGGAACAGGGCCTGCACCGCGTCTTCGGTTGGCGGCTCGCCAGGACGCATCATGCGGTAAATCTGAACGCGCGCTGCAAACTCGTCAGCCGTCTCGTCAGAGCGCAGGGTTTGCGAAATGTACGAGCCTTGGTCAAGCTCGTTGGTGTACAGCACTTGCAGATCATGCACGCCAGAGGTGCGCAGTTTTTTCAGCAAGACTTCTGTCAACTCATCATTGGCCTTGGCGATGATTTCACCGGTTTCAGCGTCAACAATGTTCTTGGCGACCACCCGGCCAACCAGAAAGTCTTCAGGCACGCTGATGGTGCTGGTACCGCTTTCCTCGAGTTCGCGGGTATGGCGAACCGTGATGCGCTTGTCTTTGGCAACCACAACCTTGCCGACCTTGTTGGTGATGTCAAAACGGGCGACTTCACCGCGCATGCGCTCGGCGACAAATTCCATCTGCGCACCACTGTCCATCAGACGGAAGTGGTCGAACACAAAGAAGTTGGCCAGAATGGATTCATGGTTCAGACCAATGGCCTTGAGCAGAATCGTGACCGGCATCTTGCGGCGACGGTCAACACGAAAGTACAAAATGTCCTTCGGGTCAAACTCGAAGTCAAGCCATGAGCCGCGGTAAGGGATGATGCGGGCCGAAAACAGCAACTTGCCCGAGCTGTGGGTCTTGCCCTTGTCGTGTTCAAAGAACACGCCGGGCGAACGATGCAGCTGGGACACGATGACACGCTCGGTGCCATTGATGACGAAGGAGCCCTTGTCGGTCATGAGCGGAACTTCGCCCATGTAAACCTCTTGCTGTTTAACTTCTTTAACCACCTTGGACTGCGATGTCGATGACTCACGGTCATAAATGATCAGCTGAACTTTGGCGCGCACGGCTGACGCGAATGTCAGGCCACGGATCTGGCATTCACGCACATCAAATCCGGGCTTGGCCAGGTTGTATTCGAGAAACTTCATCTCGACAAAACCGTTGTGTGAGACGATGGGGAAGGCGCTTTCAAACGCCGCCTGAAGACCTTCTTTGGTGCGCTTTTGAGGTGCGCGATCAGCTTGCAAAAATGCGATGTACGCGTCTTTCTGCATCTGAAGTAAATAAGGAATAGGCAATACACTTTCGCGTTTACCGAAGCTTTTGCGGATGCGTTTGCGTTCGGTGTAGCTATAGCTTGAAGTTAGGGCCATGAGTTCTCCGCGTTGATGGGCTCTGGGACTCTTCAATATCTACATACACAACGTATGTAGACACTCTTGGTGGTTGGCCACTACCAACCATGGCGGACAGCGACGCATTGCACGTCACCCGAACCAAGGCGTTTTCTGCAGTCTGGGGCAGAAAACACAAGAAAGCAGACGATTTAACCTGCTTTCCTGTGCATTCCTTGAAGCACAAAAGGCTGGAAGCCAGTTTTCGGACTTCCAGCCTTCGCAAACACAAGCAATTACTTGAGTTCGACTTTTGCGCCAGCGTCTTCGAGCTTTTTCTTGGCAGCTTCTGCGTCGGCCTTTGGAGCGCCTTCTTTGACGTTCTTTGGAGCGCCGTCCACCAGGTCTTTGGCTTCTTTCAAACCAAGGCCGGTGATTTCGCGAACAGCTTTAATAACCTGTACCTTGTTGGGGCCAACTTCGAGCAGCACGACGTTGAAGTCGGTCTTCTCTTCAACAGCAGCAGCGGCAGCGCCACCGCCAGCAGCAGGCGCTGCCATGGCAGCTGCGCTTACGCCAAATTTCTCTTCGATGGCTTTCACCAATTCGTTGAGTTCCATGACCGTCATGCTGTCCAGCGAGGTCAGAAATGCGTCTTTATCGAATGCCATTTTTTGATTCCTAAAAATTTATCTATTAACAGTTGGGGCGCAAAAGGTGCGCCGCGAGGTCTATCTTTTACGCTGCTACCGCTTCTGTTGCGACTTCGGCAGGAACTGAATCGCCTCCACCTTTTTTCGCTGCCAGCGCGCCCAGCACAACGGCCATACGCGAGATTGGCGACATCAGCAAGCCACACAACTGCGCCAGCAAAACTTCTTTCGAAGGAATGTTAGCCAATTGCTTAA
The DNA here is from genome assembly GCA_038902775.1 of Polaromonas sp. GTDB lineage: Bacteria > Pseudomonadota > Gammaproteobacteria > Burkholderiales > Burkholderiaceae_C > Polaromonas. The sequence continues at coordinate 10,231 of JBCKNM010000046.1, read as the reverse complement.
CGCCGTTCACGTCCAGGATTTTTCCGGCAAATACACCACCACGAATCACCAATTTGTCATTGGTTTTCGCGAAGTCAGCAACCACTTTCGCGGCTGCTACTGCATCAATGGAAAAGCCATAGATCAGCGGCCCAGTCATCTGATCGGACACAACGTCGAATGCACTACCAGCTACAGCACGGCGAGCCAAAGTGTTTTTCAGAACACTCAGGGTCACGCCATTGCCCCTGGCTAAGCTGCGCAGACGGGTCATGTCAGCGACCGTGATGCCACGGTATTCCGCCAGCACGAGCGTTTGAGCTTTAGCTGCGAGGCCGCTCACTTCATCAATGACGGCTTGTTTCTCACTGCGATTGAGACTCAAGGTCTACTCCTTAAAAATGTGCTTTCCGGTTTCCTGGTCACTTATCACAACCAGATCGCCATCAAACACGCTCATGTTCAGCGACCAACTGTTTTTTAGATTTTTTTCAAAACCATTCAAGCAGCGGGTGCGCCATCTGCGTTGGCCGGCTCCCGAAGAAGCCAATTAAGGGTTTTTGGGGTCAGAGTCCAAATTCATCGTGCCCTTGGCACACCCTTCGGGTACGATGCTTTGCATCGTCATGAAATTGGCGTCTGACCCCAATAACCCACCAACGGTCTTGGATGGCCTGACGGAGCGCTAACCCCGACAGCCCACCACTTCTTTAGCAACCCCTGCGGATTACTCAAATTTTCCAATCAACCAGCGATGGTTTGTGTGTCGACGCGAACGCCCACACCCATCGTCGAAGACACTGCAACCTTACGCAGGTACACGCCCTTGCTTGACGCAGGCTTGGCTTTAACCAGCGCATCGATCAATGCAGCCAGGTTGCCCTGCAACTTGTCCGTGTCAAACGAACGGCGGCCAATCGTGCCGTGAACAATACCGGCTTTGTCAACGCGAAACTGCACCTGGCCAGCTTTTGCGTTTTTCACGGCGGTTGCCACGTCAGGTGTTACGGTGCCAACTTTCGGATTCGGCATCAAACCACGTGGGCCAAGGATCTGGCCGAGGGTACCCACAACGCGCATGGCATCAGGCGATGCAATCACCACGTCGAAATCCATCTTGCCGGCCTTGATGTCGGCAGCCAGGTCGTCCATGCCAACGATGTCGGCACCAGCGGCTCTGGCTTCTTCAGCCTTGACACCCTGGGCGAACACGGCCACGCGCTTGATTTTACCGGTGCCGTTAGGCATCACAACCGCGCCGCGAACGACTTGATCGGATTTCTTGGCATCAATACCAAGCTGCACAGCCACGTCGATGGATTCATCAAACTTGGCGACGGCAAATTCTTTTACAAGCCCAAGAGCTTCGGACACGGCATACAGCTTGTTGCTGTCGATCTTGTCACCAACAGTCTTTTGGCGTTTGGTTAGTTTGGTCATACAACACCTTCCACCGTCACGCCCATGGAGCGGGCCGAACCGGCAATCGTACGGACGGCAGCGTCAAGGTCGGCTGCAGTCAGGTCTTTCATTTTGTGCTTTGCGATTTCTTCAAGCTGGGCGCGGGTAATCTTGCCGACTTTCACGGTGTGCGGCGTGGCAGAACCCTTATCTAACTTGATGGCTTTCTTAATCAACGTAACAGCCGGAGGCGTTTTGATGATGAAGGTAAAGCTCTTGTCTGCATAAGCAGTGATGACCACAGGCAGCGGCAAGCCCGGCTCAACACCCTGGGTCTGGGCATTGAACTGCTTGCAGAACTCCATGATGTTCAAACCGCGCTGACCCAGGGCCGGGCCAATCGGTGGGGACGGGTTGGCCTTGCCAGCTGGTACTTGCAGCTTGATGAAGCCGACGATTTTTTTCGCCATACTTTTCTCCTTGCGGGTCATAACGCCAGGGCGCTGTAAAAAACAGGCCCGGGCTCCCCGGGGGTTACACAACTCAAGTTTCGGTTTTAAGGCCGTTCGCGCCGAGTTGCAAAGCGCAAAATTAAAAATTAATAACGACGCTCAGGTTTTTTCAATCTGACCGAATTCCAGCTCAACTGGCGTTGCACGGCCAAAGATCGTGACCGATACGCGCACCTTGTTCTTGTCGTAGTTGACTTCTTCAACCGTACCGTTGAAGTCCGTGAACGGACCCTCCTTGATGCGAATATATTCACCGGTTTCAAATTCAACCTTGTGACGCGGCTTCGCGGTACCGACCTGCATCTGAGCAACGATTTTTTGCACGTCGCTTTCTGAAATAGGAGCCGGACGATGCTTCGCGCCACCCACAAAACCGGTGACCTTGTTGGTGTGCTTGACCAGATGCCAGCTCTCGTCATCCATGACCATTTCGACGAGTACATAACCGGGGAAAAACCGGCGCTCTGTTGTCTTCTTCTGACCATTCTTGATTTCAACGACCTCTTCAGTCGGCACCAGAAAACGGCCAAATTTGGCTTGCATGCCGGCGCGATTGATGCGCTCGACAATATTGCGTTCGACGGCTTTCTCCATACCCGAATAAGCATGCACCACATACCACTGCATGCCGGGGGTCGGTAGCAGCGTTGCACCAGCCGCTACTTCGCTGACCACGTCACCGTTTATATTGCTCATTATTTCTTCCACCCCAATATCAGGTCGTAAAACACCCATTCAAGCGTTTTATCGGTGAGCCATAAAAAGAGAGCCATCACGACGACGAATGCAAAGACATACGCCGTCATCTGCATGGCTTCTTTGCGGGCGGGCCAGACCACTTTTTTGACTTCGCGCCAGGAGTCACGCCAGAACGCCACAAACTGCTTGCCAGGCTCCGAGGTCATGAACACCACCACGGCGGCCACCAGACCAGCGATCAGACCACCCCATTGGGCAACCTGTCCCTGCTTGGCGAGCAGGTAAAAGCCCGCGAGCGAGCCCACCACCAATGCAAGGGCGAGGGCCAGCTTGGCCTTGTCAGCAGCGGTGCTGACGGTTTCGACTTGAGAAGTGGCCATGTTTGCCGGATTTCCTATTTACTATTCTTCATCTTCACGCGCCCAAAGAGACAGCTCTTTAGACGACCTGCTTAGACACTGAAGCCCACCTAGAGTTTTTCAACTCGCGGCGGGCTTTTTGACTGTCTTTCAAACCACCTGCAAATCACATCATGCAATCCACCGGGTGGCAGGGGCAGTAGGAATCGAACCTACAACCTTCGGTTTTGGAGACCGACGCTCTGCCAATTGAGCTATACCCCTCCGGGAACCCCAAAAAAAACCTTTCAAATTCCTCCAACTATCAAGCCAGTATCTTTGCCACAACGCCGGCACCAACGGTCTTGCCACCTTCGCGGATGGCAAAGCGCAGGCCTTCTTCCATGGCAATCGGGTTGATCAGCTTGACGGTGATCGACACGTTATCGCCCGGCATGACCATTTCCTTGCCTTCTGGCAACTCGATCGCACCGGTCACGTCCGTCGTGCGGAAGTAGAACTGGGGGCGGTAATTGTTGAAGAAAGGGGTGTGGCGGCCACCCTCATCCTTCGACAGGACGTAGATCTCACCGGTGAAGTGGGTGTGCGGCTTGATCGAGCCGGGTTTGCACAGGACTTGCCCGCGCTGCACGTCTTCGCGCTTGGTGCCGCGCAGCAAAATGCCGACGTTGTCGCCGGCCTGGCCCTGGTCGAGCAGCTTCCTGAACATTTCGACGCCGGTGCAGATGGTCTTTTGCGTATCAGCGATACCGACGATCTCGATCTCTTCGCCGACCTTGATCACGCCGCGCTCGATCCGGCCGGTCACGACCGTGCCGCGCCCGGAGATGGAGAACACGTCTTCCACAGGCATCAGGAAGGCGCCGTCGATGGCACGCTCGGGCATGGGGATGAAGCTGTCCAGGGCGTCGACCAGCTTCATGATGGCCTGCTCGCCCAGCGGGCCTTTATCGCCTTCCAGGGCGAGCTTGGCACTGCCGTGGATGATGGGGGTCTTGTCGCCGGGGAAGTCGTATTTGTCGAGCAGCTCGCGAACTTCCATCTCAACCAGCTCTAACAGTTCGGTGTCATCGACCAGGTCGCACTTGTTCAAAAACACGATGATGTAAGGCACGCCGACCTGACGGGCCAGCAAAATGTGCTCTCGGGTCTGGGGCATCGGGCCGTCAGCGGCGGAGACGACCAAAATGGCGCCGTCCATCTGGGCCGCGCCGGTGATCATGTTTTTAATGTAGTCGGCGTGGCCGGGGCAGTCGACGTGGGCGTAGTGGCGGTTCGCCGTCTCGTATTCGACGTGGGCGGTGTTAATCGTGATGCCGCGGGCTTTTTCTTCCGGCGCCGCGTCAATCTGCTCGTAGGCTTTGGCTTCGCCGCCGAATTTCGCAGCCATCACGGTAGTGATCGCTGCCGTCAGGGTGGTCTTGCCGTGGTCAACGTGGCCTATCGTGCCGACGTTGACGTGCGGTTTGGTCCGCTCAAATTTGCCTTTTGCCATTTTTCAAACTCCGAAAATTTATAAAAAGTTACAAACCAGATAACTACAACTTAACGACTGCCGAGCAGCACAAAATTTTGTACTGCGCCGACTTTAAATATGGTGCCCATTCCGGGAATCGGACCCGGGACCTCTCCCTTACCAAGGGAGTGCTCTGCCACTGAGCCAAATGGGCCAAAAACCTAAAGAACCAACTCAATTGAGTCCAACTCGAGGAAATTTCTTCACACCACAAAAACTGACCTAATTGGAGCGGGGTAGGAGAATCGAACTCCTCGCTTTAGCTTGGAAGGCTAAGGTATTACCACTATACGAACCCCGCGCAAGCGCATTTCGTCAATCTCAAAACACTGTCCAAAAGAAAAGTACTCGCAAATACCAAGCAAATACCCATCAAAGATCAATTTTCACTGGTGGATGGGGATGGATTCGAACCATCGTACTCGTTAGAGGGCAGATTTACAGTCTGCTGCCATTAACCACTCGGCCACCCATCCTTCAAGCGAACCTTGGATTATGCCATATTTTTATGGCTCTGGAAGCTGGGCAACAACGTCAGCCAACCAAGCCAGTTGCATATCCTGACGCTGAGGCAAGGGATGGCGGAAAAGTCGGCCGTCTGCGCTGATGCCCAGCCGTACGTGGCCTTGGGCGGCGCGCAGCGCCCGATCAGCCCACGCACCAAATACGGGATTTAGCCCCCAGCCCAAGAGCACCGGAGTGGATGGGTTGGCAAACAGGGCGGTGCATTCGGCGTGGCGTGCGTCACAAAACAAACTGTGCTCGGGGTGATCGGCGTAGCGCTGCAGTTTTTCCACAAATTCAGCGCTTTTGGGGGTGCGCAGGTCGCTCAGGTTCAGGATGCGGGCGTGCTGCCAGCCCAAGCCTTTGGCTTGCGCCGCCAGCAACAAGCGCATGATCTGGTACTGCGTGCGGTCGGGCACCGCAACGGTAAAGCCTTGGCCGGCATTGGCATGCCACAACGTGATCAGATCATCTAACGGGCGTGAGCCGCCTGGGTTCATCATGACGACCAGCAAATCTGCCTCGCGGGTGACGATCTCTTCCAACCCCAGCGCCCGCGGGGCGATCTCTAGCCGGTCACGCAGTTGCTCGGGCACACCGGCGATGCGCTTTTCGTAAAACCGCCCATACACCGCAAAGTGTTCCAGCAAGGCTTGAGCGTTGAGTTGCTCCACCGACAGTCCAGCCTATGCCCTACCAAACACTATTAAACAGCGCACCCAGCGCCACGCCCGGGTCTTCGGCGCGCATGAAGGCTTCGCCAACCAAAAAGGCGTTGATGCTGGCAGCGCGCAGCTTTTTCACATCATCAATGGTTGAAATACCGGACTCGGTGACCACAATACGGCCCGCAGGCACGCTGGAGGCCAAGCTGATGCTGGTGTCCAGTGAGACTTCAAAGGTTTTCAGGTTACGGTTATTGATGCCGATCAGCGGCGTTTTGAGCTTGAGCGCACGATCCAGCTCAAGCGCGTCATGCACCTCGACCAGCACAGCCATGTCCAGCGACATCGCCAACGCCTCCATGTCTTTCATCTGGCTGTCGTCCAGGCAAGCGGCGATCAGCAGTATGCAGTCGGCACCCATCACGCGCGACTCGTAAATCTGGTAGTTATCGACCATGAAATCTTTGCGCAGCACCGGCAGACTGCACGATGCCCGCGCCTGCTTCAGGTAGTCGATGCTGCCCTGAAAAAACTGCTTGTCAGTCAGCACAGACAGGCAGGCCGCACCGTATTCGGCATAGGTTTGCGCAATATCTGCGGGGATGAAGTCAGCGCGAAGCACACCTTTCGACGGGCTGGCTTTTTTGACCTCGGCAATCACGGCGGCTTTGCCAGAGGCGATTTTTGCGCGCATCGCGCCGACGAAGTCACGCGTCAACACGCGGGACTCGGCATCCTCACGCATCACCGCCAGCGGTTTTTGCCGGATCGAAGCGGCGATTTCTTCGCGCTTGACGGCGACAATTTTATTCAGGATGTCAGACATGTTTGATGGGAGGCCTTATCAAGCCTCAGGTTAGCCAAGTTGTTTGGAAAGTAGCACGAGTTGCTGCAGCTTGGCCTTGGCTGCGCCGGACTCAATCACGACGCGGGCCTTTTCGATACCGTCAGCCATCGAGTCAGCCACGTTTGCCGCATACAGCGCCGCACCGGCATTGAGTATGACGATATCGCGCGCCGCACCGGGCTCGTTGTTCAGCACGCTCATCAGCATGGCTTTGGACTGCTCGGGCGTTTCAACCCGCAGCGCGCGGTTGCTCGACATATTAAGCTTGAAGTCCTCGGGGTGGATTTCGTATTCGGTGATCTCGCCACGCTGAAGCTCACCCACCACCGTGGCCGCACCAAGGCTGATTTCGTCCATGCCGTCCTTGCCATAGACCACCAGCGCATGTTCAGCGCCCAGGCGCTGCAGCGCGCGAATCTGGATACCGACAAGATCAGAGTGAAACACCCCCATCAAAATATTCGGTGCGCTGGCCGGATTGGTCAGCGGCCCGAGGATGTTGAAGATGGTGCGCACGCCCAGTTCCTTTCGGATGGGCGCGACGTTTTTCATGGCCGGATGGTGGTTGGGCGCAAACATGAAGCCGACGCCGATCTCATCAATACAGCGTGCAATCGCTTCGGGCGACAAATGGATATTGATGCCCAGCGCCTCGATCACATCGGCGCTGCCCGATTTGCTGCTGACGCTGCGCCCGCCATGCTTGCTAACCTTGGCACCCGCGCTTGCTGCGACAAACATCGAACAGGTCGAAATATTGAAGGTGTGCGAGCCATCGCCGCCAGTGCCCACAATGTCTACCAAGTGCGTTTTGTCCGCCACATTCACCTTGGTCGAAAACTCGCGCATCACCTGCGCGGCGGCGGTGATCTCGCCAATGGTTTCTTTTTTAACGCGCAGCCCGGTAATCAGCGCAGACATCATCACAGGCGACATCTCGCCGCTCATGATGAGGCGCATCAGATGCAGCATCTCGTCGTGGAAAATCTCGCGGTGCTCGATGGTGCGCTGCAGGGCTTCTTGCGGGGTGATCTTGTGGGTGTGCGACATGTTGGCTCCGGTTTGGGCTATTTTGAGTTTCAAATGACTAAAAAAGCCTATTTTTACCCTATTTTAGGGCTGTAGCCCAATGAATACAGGCGTTACCAGCTACTGATTTAATAGCAATCATGGTGCTTGCACCAAGAAATTCTTCAGCATCGCATGGCCGTGTTCGGTGAGTATCGACTCCGGGTGAAACTGCACGCCTTGAATAGCCAGGGTCTTGTGCCGCACACCCATGATCTCGCCGTCATCTGTCCACGCCGTGACTTCAAGCACATCAGGGCAGCTTGATTTTTCAATCGCCAGCGAGTGGTAGCGGTTGACGGTGAACTGCTTTGGCAAACCTGCAAACACGCCCTGCTGCGTGGTGCTGATGACGCTGGTTTTGCCATGCATCAACTGCTGCGCCCGAACGATGTTGCCACCAAATGCCGCGCCTATGCTTTGGTGGCCCAGGCACACGCCCAGTATCGGCAGCTTGCCCGCGAAATACTTGATGGCAGCGACTGAAATACCCGCCTCATTCGGCGAGCACGGGCCAGGCGAAATCACAAGTCGGTCTGGCTTGTGGCTTGCGATGACTTCAAGCGTGATCTCATCGTTGCGAAAGGTCAAAACCTCTGCACCCAGCTCACCAAAATACTGCACGATGTTGTAGGTGAACGAGTCGTAGTTGTCGATCATTAAAATTTTCATGATTTTCATGGGATTTCACTCCAGGCCTTCTTCAACCAGCTCGGATGCACGCAGCAAAGCCCGCGCCTTGGCCTCGGTTTCTTGCCATTCCAGTTCGGGCACCGAATCGGCCACAATGCCGGCAGCGGCCTGCACGTACAGCGTCTGGTCCTTGATGATGCCGGTGCGGATGGTGATGGCCACATCCATGTCGCCCGAATAGCTGAGGTAACCGCAGGCACCGCCATAGAGGCCGCGCTTGGAGGGCTCCAGTTGATCAATCAGCTCCATGGCATGCACCTTGGGCGCGCCGGTCAGCGTGCCGGCTGGAAAGGTGGCGCGCAACACGTCCATGCTGCCCAAAGGGTGACCGTCCGGGCCGTCAATCAGCGTGCCTTCGACGTTGCTTACGATGTGCATGACATGACTGTAACGCTCCACGCTGAAGGCTTCGGTCACTTTCACGCTGCCAATTTTGGCAATGCGGCCAATATCGTTGCGCGCCAGGTCGATCAGCATCACGTGTTCGGCGCGTTCTTTCGGGTCGTTGATCAGCTCGACTTCAGCCGCCTTGTCGAGCTCCGCGCTGGCGCCGCGCGGCCGCGTGCCGGCCAGCGGTCGGATGGTGATTTTTTGCTCAGTTTGGCCGTCCAGCGTGACCTGCTCCTGGCGCACCAGAATCTCCGGGCTGGCCCCCACCACATAGAAGTCGCCAAAGTGGTAGTAATACATGTAGGGGCTGGGGTTGAGCGCGCGCAAGGCCCGGTACAGACTCAGCGGCGACTCGGTGTAGCGCTTCTTGATGCGCTGCCCGACTTGCACCTGCATGACGTCGCCACCTGCAATCAGCTCTTTGGCGCGCTCCACGGCGGCGATGTAGTCAGCCTTGGCAAACTCGCGCTCGGCCGGGTAACTTTGCGTTGGCTTGACCGCCGGTGCGCTGACCGATTGGCTGAGCTGGTCCTTGAGCTCGCGCAGACGCTTCCTGGCATTGGCATAGGCATCGGGCCGGGCCGGATCGGCATACACAATCAAGTAGAGCTTGCCCGACAGGTTGTCAATCACCGCCAGCTCTTCGCATTGCAGCAGCAGTATGTCGGGGCAGCCCAGCGTGTCGGGCGGGCAACTCGCCTCCAGCTTTTTCTCGATGTAGCGCACCGCGTCGTAGCCAAAGTAGCCGGCAAGGCCACCACAAAAACGCGGCAGGCCCGGGCGCAGCGCCACTTTGAAGCGCTTTTGGTAGTCGCTGATAAAGTCCAGCGGGTTTTGCTTCGAGGTTTCAACCACCTTGCCGTCGGTGACCACCTCGACCACCGTGTCAAGCCCGAAACCCGATGCGCGAACCAAGGTGCGCGCAGGCAAACCGATAAAGCTGTAGCGGCCAAAGCGCTCGCCACCGACAACCGATTCGAGCAGAAAGCTGTATTTGCCGCCGTCCTTGGAGTGCGCGAGTTTCAGGTAAAGCGAGAGTGGCGTTTCAAGATCGGCAAACGCTTCCACCATCAACGGAATGCGGTTGTAGCCCTGGCTGGCAAGGCTTTTGAATTCAAGTTCGGTCATCACGAAAGCATCCTTTCACGGGAGCAAGGGCGGGCAGCACTGTGTTGGCGTGCCCGCTCATCATTCACAGTGCCTTGCGCACCAAGGCCGGGTGACCACTGCCTAGTGCAGTGTTGCACTAGCTAAGCGGTGGCCGTATGAAAAAAGGGGGTGTAGCTGCTGAATGGATTCAAGCCGAGCAGTGTCAGCTTGCGAGCATCAGGCGGCTGTTGATGAGCAGCGACGCCACAGCTAGGCTCCCTGGCTTGTATGGCCCGTGTGAATGGTGCGGTGGATGTGATGAATAAACATACTTCGCGAAGTGTATCAAACCCACGCGGTCACAGAGCCCCTCTCGAAAACCCTATTGCCTGTGAAATAAATCGCGCATCATAAGGAAAACCAAAATGTCAGCTCCGGCTAATCGGAGTGTTGGGCCTGATCACTTGGATATTGGCGCTTCTGATCAATTTCGGACCGACAGCACCAGC
>JBCKNM010000045.1:0-12832 GCA_038902775.1 Polaromonas sp. | reverse complement strand
TTCAAATTATGCTTATTGATTTCATATTAAGAAATATTAAAGTTTTTGTTTTTGATGCCAGGCCGGGGCTTACAGCGCCGCGTACAAGAGTGGTATTGCCCCTGAAATACCCGGGAAAACACCCACTCCAGCGGGCATCTCACTTAAACTGCACGCATCTGCCTATGTCCGCCCCACTACTGCCCTCCACCGCTGTTTCTGCCAGCCCTGCACCACTGGCTTTGTGGCGGCTCTGGTGGCGCAAACAGTCCCCGTCGCGGCAGGATCGCTTCATTACCCTGGGGCCGCTGCTGGCGGTGATATTGTTTTTGGCGGCGGTGGTTGCCGCCTTCGGCTACCTGCGCATTGAGGAGATCGACCGCGAGCAGCAGGCCATCAAGCGCGATGTTGAATACGCCCAGCAACGCCTGCGCCTGCGCCTGCTGGAGCGGCAGGAGCAGTTGATGCGCATTGGCCGCGATATTTCCAACAAGGACGTGGACGCGGAAGAGTTCATCTCGCAGGCTGAATCGCTGGTCAACCAGTACCCCGAGCTGCTGGCCGTGACCTGGGTGGATGCAAAACGCCGCGTCAAGGCGGCCTATGCGTCGGCCAGCGCCAACGCCGCGCAACTGCGTGGTGTCGGTGAGATGCTCAAAGCTGGTGAAACCGATGGTACTTACGGTCTGGCGCGTGACCTGCGGCAGCCGGTTTATTCACGCCCGCTCAACCCGACAGAGAGCAGCAACTACAACGCTCCGACGCTGCAAATCCTGGTGCCGCTCGACAACCATGGCAAGTTTGCTGGCGTCATCATGGGCGAATACTCGGTGGACGGGTTGCTGCGCTTTGGCGTGCCCACCGAGGTGACGGCCAAGTACGCGGTGACGCTGGTGGACGATAAAAATCATGTGCTGGCTGGCAACCTGCCGCCGCCGCGCAACCCCGCAGCCCGACTGCTGCCCTGGCCTGAAAACGCCGCTGAATATGAAATCCCGGTATCGCCTGTAGGCAATAGCCTGCTGATACGCGCACAGGGTTACCGTACGTCGCTGGGCGTGGTTGGCAGCGGCTTTTTCTGGCTGGTCAGCGCCCTGAGCGCATTGACCGTCTGGATGCTGCTGGGCAACTGGCGTCATACGCGTCGCCGGGTACAGGCCCAGGAGGCGCTGCTGACCGAAACCAACTTTCGCCGCGCCATGGAAAACTCCATGCTCACCGGTATGCGCGCACTCGATTTGCAGGGTCGCATCACCTATGTCAACCCCGCCTTTTGCCAGATGACCGGATTTAGTGAATCCGAGCTGGTGGGTTGCACGTCGCCCTTTCCGCACTGGCCGGAGGCCGAAGTTGACACGCTGATGGCGCGGTTGGACGACGAGCTGCATGGCCGCACACCGCCTGCGGGCTTCGAGGTCAAGGTCAAACGTAAAAACGGCCAGCTTTTTGACGCGCGCCTGTACGTGTCGCCGCTGATAGACCCGCGTGGCCAGCAAACGGGCTGGATGACCTCCATGACCGACATCACCGAACCGCGGCGTATTCGGAACGAGCTATCGGCCTCATACGAGCGCTTTACCACCGTACTTGAAGGCCTCGATGCGGCTGTGTCCGTGGCACCGCTGGGCAGCGAAGAGCTGCTGTTTGCCAACAAGCTGTACCGTTCATGGTTTGGCGGTGAGGTATCGGGCCACATCAATCTGATTGCCCAAGCCGGTGTACCCGCTGCCGCGCCGGTAGACGATGCGCTCGATGCGGTTGACGGCCTGGCCGGTTTTCCCACCGACACACTGACCACGGCGCAGACAGAAAACGCCGAGATTTTTGTACCCGAACTGTCCAAGTGGCTGGAGGTGCGCTCGCGCTACCTGACCTGGGTGGACGGCCGCCTGGCGCAGATGGTGATTGCCACCGACATCACCCCGCGCCGCCATGCCGAAGAGCAGACTGCACAGCAAAACGAACGCGCGCAAACCGCCAGCCGCCTTATCACGATGGGAGAGATGGCCTCCAGCGTGGCGCATGAGCTGAACCAGCCGCTCACCGCCATCAACAACTACTGCAACGGCATGGTGTCGCGCATCAAAAGCAAACAGATCAGCAACAAAGACCTGCTGGTTACACTGGAAAAAACAGCCCGGCAGGCACACCGTGCCGGGCAAATCATCCAGCGCATACGCTCCTTTGTCAAACGCAGCGAGCCGAACCGCACATCAAGCGACGTGGCCACGATTGTCAGCAACGCGATGGAGCTGGCCGACATCGAACTGCGCCGCCACCATGTCCGCCTTTCCCACTACATTGCCGCGCGGCTGCCCGCCATCATGGTGGACCCCATCCTGATCGAGCAGGTGCTGATTAACCTGATGAAGAACGCTGCCGAGTCGATTACGCAGGCGATGCTGCCCACAGCCAGGCGCAGCGTTGAACTGCGGGTGGTGCCCAAACACATTGAAGACCAGAGCGTGGTGGAGTTTTCAGTGCTTGATTCGGGGCGCGGCCTGTCACCCGAAGTCATGGCCCGGCTGTTTGAAGCGTTTTACTCCACCAAGGCCGAAGGCATGGGCATAGGCCTCAAACTGTGCCGCAGCATTGTCGAGTCGCACCAGGGGCGGATGATTGCCGAGAACCTCTACAATGGCGACGCGGTGGTCGGATGCCGGTTCAGCTTCTGGATTCCTGTAACGCCCCTGCTTTCACCGCTACCTCCTGCTACAGACAACGTAGCGCTCACCTGAGCGTCAAAAAATTGCACATTAGCATCATCACTGAAAGTCTGGCATGAGCTTGATACCAAAAAAAGGCACTGTCTACGTTGTTGATGATGACGAGGGCGTGCGCGACTCGTTGCAATGGCTGCTTGAAGGCAAAGACTACCGGGTACGCTGCTATGACTCGGCAGAAAGCTTTTTGAGCCGCTACGACGCACGCGAAGTGGCCTGCCTGATTGTGGATATCCGCATGGGCGGCATGACCGGGCTGGAACTGCAGGACCGGCTGGTCGAGCGCAAGTCGCCACTGCCGATTGTTTTCATCACCGGGCACGGCGACGTTCCGATGGCGGTGAACACCATGAAAAAAGGTGCCATGGACTTCATCCAGAAGCCCTTTCAGGAAGAAGCTCTCGTCAACCTGGTCGAACGTATGCTGGAGCAGGCCAAGGAAGCCTTTGCAGGCCAGCAGCAATCTGCCAGCCGCGATGCCCTGCTCGCCAAGCTGACCGCGCGTGAAACGCAGGTACTCGAACGCATCGTGGCAGGCCGGCTGAACAAGCAGATTGCCGACGACCTGTGCATCAGCATCAAGACGGTGGAAGCACACCGCGCCAACATCATGGAAAAGCTGGCTGCCAAGACCGTGGCCGACTTGCTGAAAATAGCCCTCTGGTCGACCACACCGAAAGCTTGATTTAAAATTTTCTATATTTTTTTATAGCTGATCACGCCCGTTTTCATTGGCTTAACGGGCGTTTTTACTTGTGAATTTGAGATTCAATGACTGCACAACTGATAGACGGCAACGCCCTTTCAAAAAAACTACGTCTTAACGTTGCCGAGCGCGCTGCTGCCTTGAAAGCGCGCGGTATCACGCCGGGGCTGGCCGTGGTGCTGGTCGGCGAGAACCCGGCGAGCCAGGTCTATGTGCGCAACAAGGTCAAGGCCTGTGCCGACAATGGCCTGCATTCAGTGCTGGAGCAATACCCGGCAACGCTCAGCGAAGCTGATCTCTTGGGGCGCGTTGATGCACTGAACAACAACCCCGCCATTCACGGCATTCTGGTGCAGCTTCCCCTGCCCGCCCATATAGATGCGCAAAAAGTCATTGAAGCCATCTCGCCCGCAAAAGACGTTGACGGTTTTCACATCGCCAGTGCCGGTGCGCTGATGGTCGGCCAGCCGGGCTTCTGGCCCGGCACGCCTTATGGATGCATGAAGATGCTGGAAAGCATAGGCTATGACCTGAAGGGCAAACATGCCGTTGTCATTGGCCGCAGCAACATCGTCGGCAAACCCATGGCGCTGATGCTGCTGCAAAAAAATGCCACCGTCACCATCTGCCACAGCGCCACCAAAGACCTCAAGGCCATGACGCTACAGGCCGACGTGATTGTGGTGGCGGTTGGCAAACGCAATGTGCTCACAGCAGATATGGTCAAGCCTGGCGCAGTAGTGATCGACGTGGGCATGAACCGCAATGAAGAAGGCAAGCTGTGCGGCGATGTGGATTTTGAGGGTGTGAAGGCAGTAGCCAGCTACATCACCCCGGTGCCCGGCGGTGTTGGCCCCATGACCATCACCATGCTGCTGATTAATACGCTTGAGGCTGCGGAGCGACTCTAGGGTACTTCATCCCGAAAACCTGAATTTCTAGAAGTGCCCTTTAGATATACATCACCGCAATGATCTCGTAGCGTTTGATGCCACCAGGTGCCTGCACTTCTGCCGTGTCGCCTTCATCCTTGCCAATCAGCGCACGGGCAATCGGCGAGCTGATGTTGACCCGACCGAACTTGATGTCGGCCTCGTCTTCGCCAACGATCTGATACGTGACCTTGTCACCCGTGTCTTCGTCCTCCAACTCGATGGTCGAGCCAAAAACCACTTTACCGCCAGCATCAAGCTCTGAAGGGTCTATGACCTGGGCAGCCGAGAGCTTGCCTTCTATCTCCTTGATGCGGCCTTCGATAAAACCCTGACGGTCTTTGGCCACTTCGTACTCGGCGTTTTCACTCAGATCGCCCTGAGCCCGTGCTTCGGAAATGGAGTTGATGACCCAGGGACGGTCAACGGTTTTAAGCTGGCGCAACTCGGCCTTGAGTTTTTCTGCGCCGACTTTGGTGATGGGAATGGTTGCCATGCTTATCTCTGGAAGGGGTTTTGTCAGTTTTTGACTTTAGGGCACCTCTATAAAAAAGCAAACCGCCGGGTGTTGCCACTCGGCGGAATCAAGCCAAATTATGCCGTGAAAATCCGCACCGAGGCGTGGTTCAAAAAGTAACGTTTTTGGGTAACAAGGCTAATGTGAATTTTGGATGGTTTGCCTATGACTCAACCGATGACCACCCGAAAAAGTGTTACCCGGTTTTGAACCACGCCCTACATCGTGCTCAACCTGCTGGCTGACATGGCCTATTTTTTAGTGAACCCGCGTTTGCGGGGCTGACCGATGCGTGCTGTGCGGCGGCACCGAGCCGCGCACAGATGGCGCTATTGCGGCGTGGTGATGCCGCCGGGGGCAGCATCGCGCCGCCGTAAAGCCCACGCAAAAACCACCCCCAGCAACGCCACCACCACGCCGCCCAGTGCAATCACTGCGCTGCTACCAATACGGCTAATCAAGCTCGCAGCCAGCACCACACCAAGCGACTGACCGAGAAATAAAAACGCTGCAAAGAGCGACACAGACATTCCGCGCGTCTCGGGGGCCATTTCTGTAGCGTTGGCCTGCATGTTGTTGTGGAACATAAAAAGCCCAAAGCCAGCCAACAAGCTCGCCGGTACGGCCACCATCCAGTACGGCGCATAGGCCAGCACGCATGCGCCCACGCCCACCAACGCAGCGCCCGCCAGCACCAGGCGTTGCTGGTCAAACCTGAGGATCAAATGTCGGCCAACCAGCATAAACAGCACGCCACCCAAGCCAAACAAGGCCACAACCGTACCGGCTAGCGTCAATGACAAGCCAAGCTTGTCGTGCAGGTGCGATGCCCAAATGGCAAGCACACCAAAACCTGCAGCCCCTTCAATCGTGGCAATCAACAATATGACGCGCGACCACGGGCGGTTGACGATGTTGAGCGCTTGCCTGATGAAGTGGGTGGCCTCTGCGGCATCAGGCCCGATGTCGGGTTGCGCCGTATGCGCGGCCAAAACTGGTTCTGACAACAGCTCTTTGCCTTGGGCGTGCAGGTCTTTGTAGAGCAGCAAGCCAACGGCAGCAAACAACACCGTCATGAAGGCAAAGGCCCAACGCCAGCCAAGCGCATCGGTCAGCAAACCGCCCATCAGCTGGCCACCCACAATGCCCAGCGTACTGCCCAAGCCGGTGAGCGTGAGCATTTCCTGCAAGCGATGCCTGGGCACCATGTCGCCCACCCAGGCCATGGCCAACGGAACCAAAGCTGCTGCGCCCAGCGCCATCAAAAAGCGCGCAAACACCAGCATGTCAAGGCTGCTAGCAAACACAGCGACGATGCTGCCCACGCTACAGCCCAGCGTGGCAAAGGTCACGATACGGAACTTGCCCAGCCTGTCGCCCAGCGGGCCGTAGACCAGTTGCGCTGCGCCGTAGGTGATGGCAAACACAGACACCACATGCGTCGCTTGCCCCAGGCTAACAGTGAAAACACGCGCCAATTCGGGCAGCATGGCATCACAAATACGCTGCGCCGCCGTGCTTGAAAACGTAGCCAGCGACAGCAGCAGAATGGACCGCCGCGTGGTGGCAGAGACCTCGTGGGGGATAGTAGCCAACACAGCCTCTGTCAACCTATGTCGCCTTCGAACGATATCAAAGCGCCTTGCCCAACCTGGCAACGCCCTCTTCTATCTTTGCCACATCCGCCGTGGCAAAGCTCAGGCGCAGCGTTGAACCATCGGGGTTGCTGGCGTAAAACGGCGCGCCAGGCACAAAGGCGACGAGTTGCTCGATGGCTTTTTTGGCGAACGCATTGGCATTGCTCATTTTGCCGTTGGCACCCGTGAGGCGTGCCCAAAAGAACAGGCCTCCCTGCGGCTGGGTAAATTCAATCGCGTCGCCCAGCTCTCGCTTGAGCGCTTGGCCCATGGCTGCTGCGCGTTCGGCGTAAACCTTGCGCACATTGGCGAGTGTGGCGGGCATACGGCCTGCCTTGAGGTATTGCGATGCGGTGGCTTGCGCAAAGGTGCTGGTGTGTACGTCGCTGAACTGCTTGCACATGACAGCATTGGCCAGTAGGTCGGCGGGCGCGATCATCCAGCCGACGCGCAGGCCGGGCGACAGCACCTTGCTTAACGACCCGCAATAGGCAATCAACTCTCTGGAGCCGGGCACGCTGGCGCTCAAAGCCAGCAGCGATGGTGGCGGCATCGCGTTGAAGTACAGGTCACCATAGGGGTCGTCCTCAACAATCAGTGTCTGGTATTTGACGGCCATCGCCACCACTTTTTTGCGGCGCTCCAGACTAAGCAGCGCGCCGCTGGGGTTACCGAAGGTGGGGATGAGATAAACAAACTTGGGTTTGTGCTGGGCGATGAGCTTTTCAAGCTCGTCGGTGTCAACACCGTTGGCATCAATCGGTGCGCTGATGAGCTCTGCGCCATACAGCCGAAAGCACTGAATGGTGGCCAGGAAGGTCGGGCCTTCGACGATCACCTTGTCGCCGGGGTCGATCATGGTTTTGCCCAACAGGTCCAGCGCCTGCTGGCTGCCGGTGGTGACGATCAGGCCGTCGGGCGTGACTTGCACACCCTTGCTGCCCATGAAGGCGGCGAGCTGTTCGCGCAGCGGGTTGTAGCCCTCGGTGGTGCCGTATTGCAGCGCGGCCCCGGGCTCCTCTAGCAGCGCCTGGTTGACCGCCGCCTGAATACCGTCCACGTCGAACATGGCGCTGTCGGGAAAGCCGCCAGCAAAGCTGATGATGCCGGGCTTGCCGAGCAGCTTGAACAGCTCGCGGATGGCAGAGGTCTCGCAGTTTTTAAGGCGGTCGGCAAATTGCAGGGGCATGGAAAATCTTTCAAGCTATGCACTATTGTCGCCAAAACTAAAAGTTGCTGTGCCCGCCTTCCGAATACTTGGGCTGAATCCTTGGTCAGAATTTTTCTTTATAAAAACTACTTTAAAAGCGTATATTGACTTAACTACTTTAAAGGCGTATATTTACTTAACTACTTTAAAGGCGTATATTTACTTAACTACTTTAAAGGCGTATATTGACTTAACTACTTTAAAGGCGTACTACATGTATCCGGTTGATACCCCCCAACAACTGCGCACTATCTTGCGAACGCTGCGCCAGGCAAGTGGGTTAACGCAAGCGCAGCTAGGCCAGCGGCTTGCTGTCACTCAAAAACGCATCGCACGCATTGAGGCTGCGCCAGAAGTCACTTCATATGACCAGATTTCACGCATGGTCATAGCAATGGGCTACCGGCTGGTCATTGAAGAGCCTACTCATCACAAAGTAGCAGAACCAGCTACAAAATTTGGAGGCGAGACATGGTGAGCTTTCGTCGTACCCGCACCGCCCCACAAGACAAAACACTGGGGGTATGGATTAACGGAAAAATCGTAGGGATGTGGTCAACTGTTGATGGAGAGCATCGGTTTCAGTATGCTGAAAATTGGCTCACATCAACCGCCTCTCGCCAGCTATCACTCTCGCTACCCTTCACGCCTTCAAATGTTGCGCATCGTGGTGCGGTTGTGAAAGATTTTTTTGATAACTTGTTGCCGGATAACGATGCCATCAGGCGCAGGCTGCGGGACAAATTTACAACCAGCAGTACCGACACATTTCCCCTGCTTGAGGCTATTGGTCGTGACTGCGTGGGCGCGGTGCAGCTTTTGCCGAAAGGATTAAAACCAGAAGGTTTTGACCGTATTGATGGCGTACCGTTAGACGAGGTAGGCGTAGAGCACGCCATCAACAGTGCCGTGACGGGCACAAGCGCTATCGGACAATTGGAGCCAGCTAATTTTCGAATTTCAATTGCAGGTGCGCAAGAAAAAACCGCCCTGCTCTGGCATGACAAGCAATGGATGCAGCCTGTGGGCGCAACACCCACCACACATATCTTCAAGCTACCGCTCGGCCTGATTGGCAATATGCGGGCAGACATGAGCAGCTCGGTAGAAAACGAATGGTTGTGCGCACAAATTCTTGGCGCACTGGGCTTGCCAGTGGCGCAGTGCGAGGTCACCACTTTCGGTGCGCGTAAAGTGCTCGTCGTCAAACGGTTTGACCGCGAACTGCAACTACCGCCGGGCAAACCGCCGTGGCTAGCCAGGTTGCCCCAAGAAGACTTTTGTCAGGCGCTCGGAGTGTCCGGCGAAAAAAAGTACGAGTCAGAGGGCGGCCCTGGCATTCGGGCTATCTTGCGCCAGCTCGGTACCAGTACAAACGCCGACGCAGACAAACTAACCTTCATCAAAACCCAACTGGCCTTCTGGCTCATGGCTGCAACCGACGGCCATGCCAAAAACTTCTCGATCTTTTTAGAACGCGGCGGTGGCTTTCACATGACACCACTTTACGATGTGCTGTCACTCTGGCCCATCATCGGCAATGGGGCTAACCAGGTCAGCCCGCGCCGCGCAAAACTGGCAATGGCTTTGAAAGGTAAAAATACGCACTACTACCTGCACGAAATTCATGCCCGGCATTTTCAAGCTCTGGCGCTGCAAAGCGGCGTACCCGGCGCCTTTGACCACATGGTGGCACTGGTGTTGCAGGTGCCCGACGCACTGGAACGCATGGCGGCGCAGTTACCGCCGGGGTTTCCGCAGCGGGTATTCAAGCCCATACGCACCGGTATGCTGGCGCAGACGGAAAAGTTCATGGCCGAGCTGCCGTGACGGTCGCCTACACTCTCAAGCCATGAAAACTGCCGACATCGCCCCGTTTTTTGCCACGCTGAAAGCCGCCAACCC
Organism: Polaromonas sp.; assembly: GCA_038902775.1. Lineage (GTDB taxonomy): Bacteria > Pseudomonadota > Gammaproteobacteria > Burkholderiales > Burkholderiaceae_C > Polaromonas. The sequence continues at coordinate 3,223 of JBCKNM010000045.1, read as the reverse complement.
GATGCCGGTGACCGAACTGGAATACACCAGCGTGTTCGAGTTGCTGACCGCCGTGTTGCTGTCGGCACAGGCGACAGACGTGAGCGTGAACAAGGCTACGCGCAAGCTGTTTCCAGTGGCGAATTCACCGCAGGCGATGCTTGACCTGGGGCTGGATGGCGTTGAGAGTTACATCAAAACAATTGGGCTTTTTCACAGCAAGGCCAAACACCTGCTGGAGACCTGCAAGATGCTGGTTGACCTGCATGGCGGCCAGGTGCCGCGCACGCGTGAGGCACTTGAAGCGCTGCCCGGTGTGGGCCGCAAAACGGCGAATGTGGTTTTGAATTCAGCTTTTGGCGAGGCGACGATGGCGGTGGACACGCACATCTTTCGCCTGGGCAACCGCACCGGGCTGGCGCCGGGCAAGACGCCACTGGAAGTCGAGCTGAAACTGCTCAAACGCATACCCGCCGAGTACCTGGTCGATGCACACCACTGGCTGATATTGCATGGGCGTTATGTGTGTGTGGCGCGCAAGCCAATGTGCTGGCAATGCTCGCTGGCACCCTGGTGCGACTACACGCCCAAGACGCCTATGCCCGCCTGACGGCAGATTCCAAAAACCAACGGCGAGCACAAACGCTACCAAATTGATAGCTGTTCACGCCCGCCGTTAAAGGCCAGAGCCCTTTTACCTGCAAACCGGATCAATCGGCGTAAATGCCGGCCTTCTTGATGACAGGCGCCCATTTTACGATTTCAGCTTCCAGGTGGTTTTTCAGGCCAGCAGCAGTCATTTTGTCCATGGACACAATGTCCGAGCTCAGGTCGGCCAGCCGCTGCTTGACCATCGGGTCCTGCATGGCGGCGCGCAAGGCGGCGTTGAGTTTTTCAAGCACCGGCGCCGGTGTGCCTTTGGGCGCGTACATGCCGTGCCAGACCTTCACTTCAAAACCCTTCAGGCCCTGCTCATTGAGCGTGGGAACATTGGGCAGTGCGGACAGGCGATTCAGCGAGGTCACACCATAAACCTTGACGCGCCCGTCCTTGATCACCGGTATGGTTTGCGTGGTCTGGTCGCACATCATGTCCACCTGCCCGCCGAGCAGATCGTTCATCGCCGGAGCGGTGCCCTTATAAGGAATGGTGTTGAGTTCCACACCGATCTGGCTCATGAACAGCAGGCCGCACAGGTGCGATACCGCGCCCAGCCCGGCGTTGGCCAGCGACACCTTGTTGCCGTGGGTCTTCAGGTAAGTCTGCAGCTCGGCAAAGTTGGCGGGCGGAAAGTCCTTGCGCGCCAGCAAGGTCATGGGCACATCGACCACCTGGCCGATGTATTCAAAATCCTTCAGCGGGTCGAAGTCCAGCTTCTTGTACAACGCAGGCGCGGTGGCCATGCCTATGTGGTGAAGGAAGATGGTGTAGCCGTTGGGCGCTGCGCGCGCCACCTTGGTGGCGCCGATGGTGCCACCTGCGCCAGCCGCGTTCTCGACCAGCACGGTCTGGCCCAGCGCCTTGCCCATCGGAATGGCAATCATGCGGGCGACGATATCGGTCGGGCCGCCAGCGGCAAAAGGCACGACCAGCGAGATCGACTTGTCCGGAAAGGCAGCCTGACTGAAGGCCTGCGTGGAAACGCCCAGCGCGGCTGCCGCAGCACAGGTCAGCAGCAGGGTTTTAAGTTTGAAATTCATTTGTCTCGTCCTTGTCATCGTTAAAAAAACAGGATAGAAGATAACACTGCTTGCGTCCGTTCGCAATGAGCTTTGACAAGCTTAGTCCAAATGGGACGAATTTTTCTGCGCCAGCGTGCGCCGGGCCAGCCGAAGCACGGGTGCATCGACCATGCGGCCATCCAGGCTGACCACACCGCCTCCTGCGGCTGCGCTGGCGGCCGCACTCATACCGAACCGCCGAGCAAGGTGCCCACTCGCGGCCACTGGACAACCTGCCACAACGCATCGACAGCGGCCTGCATCTCAAGAGGTGTCGCGCCGCCGCTGAAGGCGGCCAGCCGCAGCGCCTTAGCCGTGATCTCTTCGCGGCTCAGCGTGTTGCCGGGGTCGCCCTTGGGTTCGTCCACCCGGCCCTGCAGTACCCGGCCGTCCTGTGTGGTGACGGTGACCTTGCCTATCCAGCGCTGCGGATAGGCGGCGTCCACCTCGTCGTCGAGCACCATCTCGACGCGCGCGCACAGCGCTGTGGTGGCAGGATCCTTGAAATGCTGGTCGAACTCGACCAGGCCGGCATGGCCAAAACGCGCGACTAGGGCCAGCACCGTGCCCATGGAAAACTTGCTCTGGTGCACCGTGGCGGGGTTGACGACCGGACCCAGCACGTCGATCGCGCCCTGGTGCACATGCGTGACCACATGCGCAATGTCGGCAGGCTGGAGCTGGTGCGCCTGCATGACCTGCAGCAACGCATCGGCCGCCGGGTGCGTGTGACGGCAAGACGCATGAAACTTGAAGGAGGTCTCGATCGTGGCCCAGCGTGTGCCAAGGCCAGCCGTCAGCTTGGCCGGGTCGGCATCGCTGGACATGCCGGCCGCCATGCCTTGCGGGCCTTCGAGAATCTGCGCCGCGCCGGTGAAGCCGCCCTGCGCCAGCCAGGCCGACATCAGGCCCGCCGCTGCTGCATGCGCGGTGTGCAGTTGCTTGGAGTCGGCAGCCGTGCGTAAAAACTCCCAGAGTCCGGCCGACTGCGTGCCGGCCGAGCCAAACGCGTGCTGCATCTGCGTCGGGCTCAGCCCCAGCAGGCTGCCCGCGGCGGCGGCGGCGGCCAGCGTACCGGCGGTGCCGGTGGTGTGGAATACCTTGTAGTGCGAGCGCCCCAGAAACTCGCCGACGCGGATGCCGACTTCATAACCGGCCACCGCCGCCGTCAGCAGTTGCTGGCCGCTGCTGCCCAGGGTTTGTGCCAGCGCCAGCGCCGCCGGAAACACCACGGTGGCCGGGTGAAACACCGAGCCGTTGTGCACGTCGTCCTGCTCGGCGACGTGCGAGGCTGCGGCATTGACCATGGCAGCAAAGTAGGCGCTGCTCTGGCTACGGTTGATCAGCACCTCGGCCGCGCCTGTCGTCGGCCCCATGCGCGCGGCGAAGCGTGCGATGGTTTCTACCGGGCGCGCGCCCTTGCCGGCAATCGCCGAGCCGAACCAGTCGACCAGCAGGTCTTCGGCCTTGCGCACGACAGGCGCCGGAATGGCATCGAATGTCAGTCCGGCGGCGAAGGCGGC
>JBCKNM010000044.1:0-13734 GCA_038902775.1 Polaromonas sp. | reverse complement strand
TGCGCAGCAGGGCCAACATATCGGCTTCAATGCGCTCAAGCGCCTGCTGCGTGTGCCCTTCAAAGCGCAACACCAGCACCGGCGTGGTATTGGATGCGCGGATCAGACCGAAACCGTCAGGCCAGTCAACGCGCACACCGTCAATCGTCGAAATTGTGGCCCCCACGCTTCTCGCTTCGCGTAGTACGCTGCCCCCCAAGGGGGCTGTGCTTGCTAGGGGCGGCCCGTCGCTGCGCATGGCCCCCACGTTCGTCACTGCGTGTACTTCTCTGCCCCCCGAGGGGGCTGTGCTTGCTAGGGGCGGCCCGTCGCTGCGCACGACCGCAGGTGATTCAAAGTGTGCCGCCTTGATGAGTGCTTCAACGACAGTATGCGGCTCACCCTCCTTGCAGGCCACATTCAGCTCGGGCGTGCTGAAGCTGGTGGGTAAGGCGTTGAGCAAGCTACTCGCATCAGGCACACGGCTGACAATTTCCAGCAGGCGCGCACCAGCGTAGGTACCGTCATCAAAACCATACCAGCGCTCCTTGAAAAAGATATGCCCGCTCATCTCGCCACCCAGCGGCGAGTTGACTTCTTTCATCTTTGCCTTGATGAGCGAGTGGCCGGTTTTGTACATCATGGGCACGCCGCCGGCCGCCGCTATCTCGGGCGCCAGGCGCTGCGAGCATTTCACGTCAAACAAAATGCTGCCGCCGGGCACGCGCGACAGCACATCCCTGGCAAACAGCATCATCTGGCGGTCCGGGTAAATGTTGTTGCCGTCTTTGGTGACGATGCCGAGGCGGTCACCATCACCATCAAATGCGAGGCCCAGTTCTGCATCAGATGTTTTGAGTGCGTTGATTAAATCGCGCAGGTTATCAGGCTTGCTCGGGTCAGGATGGTGGTTGGGAAAGTTGCCATCGACCTCGCTGAACAGCTCGGTGACCTCGCAGCCCAGCGCCCGAAAAATGGCCGGGGCCGAGGCACCTGCAACACCGTTGCCCGAGTCAATGACGATCTTCATGGGTCGGGCAAGCTTGATGCCTGAGACGATGCGTTCTCGGTAGGCCTGCGAAACATCAACCACACTCACAACACCCGGCACGGCTGCGTTGGCCCAGGCCTCGGCAGACATCGCCCGGTAGAGCGCCTGGATTTCTTCACCGTAAATTGCGCGCCCCGCCAGCACCATCTTGAAGCCGTTGTAGTCTTTCGGGTTGTGGCTGCCGGTCACCTGTATGCCCGACGTGGCCAATGTGCTGGCCGCAAAGTACAGCATCGGTGTGGTGACCATGCCCACGTCAATCACATGTACACCTACGCTGACCAGTCCGCGCATCAAGGCAGCGCTAAGCGCCGGCCCGCTCAAGCGCCCATCGCGGCCAACAGCTACTGTGGTTTCGCCTTCTCTCAAGGCTGCGGTGCCAAACGCTTTGCCGAGTGCCTGGGCTACTTCTTCATGGATGGTGGAGGGCACAATGCCGCGAATGTCGTAGGCTTTGAAAATCGACGAATTGGCTTGCATAGGATTTCTCGAATGGGATGGGGTTTGAGTCAGCTATTTTGCGAGCTGATTGAGCTGAATAATGGGCAGCATTACCGCTAGTACGATGAGCATCACCACGAGGCCCATCGCAACGATCAGCAGGGGCTCCAGCAGGGTTACCAACTGTAAGGCGCGGCGCTGCACTTGCGTGCCCAGCTGGTGTGCTGCCCGGTCTAACATCACAGGCAATTGACCGGTTTGCTCACCTAGACGAGCAAACATGCTCAGCAAACCAGGAAAGCGTTTTTTTTGCGCGATGGCCGATGCCAGAGGGGCACCCTCACGCACCATTGTCAAGGCATCCAATGCGTCGGCGCGCATGGCCCGGTTAGACAAGGTTTCAGCCGCCGCCTGCAGTGCTTTGAGAATAGGTACACCGGCTGCCGCCAGCATGGCCAAAGTACTTGCGAAACGAGCGGCGTTGTAACCGCTGGCCAGCTTGCCAAAAATCGGGACATTGAGCCATATAGCATCAAATTTTTCTCGAAATGACGCGCTAGACCAAGCAATCCGGGCGCAACAAGCTATTAAAATAATAGCAAACAGAATCAACCACGCTTGATTGCGAATAAACCCGGCAAGACCGAGCATCACCACCGTCAGCAAGGGCAAAGCACGCTTGCTACCTGCAAATACTTGCGCTACCTGCGGTACGACGTAGCCGAGCAGAAACATCACAATCGCAATTGCGACCAGAGTGACGATGGCCGGGTAGAGTGCCGCACCCACCAACTGGGACTTGAGCTCTTGGCTTTGCTCCAAATCATCGGCCAAGCGCTCTAACACCACGCCAAGATCACCACTTTGCTCGCCTGCACCCACCACCGCGCAATAAGTAGCCGGAAATTCCCGTGGATGCTGTGACAAAGCCACGGCAAAGGTCGTGCCACCATTGACCTCAGCCCTCAAGCTGGCAACCAAATTACGCTGAGGCTGGGTTTCGGCCTCGTCGGCCAATGCGGTTAACGCCCGTTCTAAAGGCAGCCCGGCTACCACCAGCCCGGCTATTTGACGCGTCCAAATAGCCAGAGCGGTAGCGCTAAACACGCGCTTGGTCCATAGCTGCGTGTTCCAGCCTTTGCCACTACCGCCACCCTCAGCGCTCTGCGCACCGCCTGCAACTGGCCCCACATCCAGCGGCACCAGCGCTTGCGCCCTGAGCATGGCGCGCGCGGCTCTAGCGGTATCGGCCTCAATAATGCCTTTGCGGGTAGCGCCCTCAGCGGTGAGGGCTTGGAATGAATAAACCGGCATAGCGAATGGCTACCTAGTACTGCGACTCGGAAATAAGGAAACATGAAAACGCGTCTTTTCCCGCCCAGCGTTGTTGCTCGTCGTTGCCATAGCTACGGCTATGTCGTCTCCTCACGCCTAGCCGGACGAAAAAATCCATCGTTTTCATTTTGTTCCCCTATTTCCGAGTCGCAGTACTAGTCCCTAGTGACGCGCACCAGCTCTTCACGCGAGGTGATGCCGCTTTGCACCAAGCGCTCACCATCTTCACGCATCAGCGTCATGCCGCCTTCCAAAGCAGCAGCTCGAAGCTCGGCCTCGGGTGCTCGATGATGAATTTGCGCCCGAATGGCATCGTTGGCAGTCAGCAATTCAAACACCCCGGTACGGCCCTGGTAACCAGTTTTTCCGCAGCTTTGGCAGCCTGCACCGTTGCACTGGCTGCACAGCTTGCGTACCAGCCGCTGGGCCAAAACACCCAACAAAGACGAGCTCAGCAAAAACGGTTCAATCCCCATATCAGTCAGCCGAGTGACGGCGCTGGCGGCATCGTTGGTGTGCAAAGTCGCGAGTACTAAATGGCCTGTAAGCGATGCTTGGATCGCGATTTGTGCAGTCTCAAAATCGCGGATCTCACCGATCATGATGACATCAGGGTCTTGCCGCAAGATGGCGCGCAGGGCCCTGGCAAAGTTCAGATCAATCTTGGGGTTGACTTGGGTTTGGCCGACACCGGGCAGATCATATTCAATCGGGTCTTCGACCGTCATGATGTTCTGCCTTCGGGTGTCAAGCCGCTCAAGCGCCGCGTACAAGGTGGTGCTTTTGCCAGAACCGGTGGGGCCGGTGACCAAAATAATGCCGTGCGGCTGGGCGATCAAGTGCTCGAACCGCCTGAGTACATGGCCTTGCATGCCTACCGCTTCAAGGTTGATGCGCTCGCCGCTTTTGTCCAGCAAGCGCAGCACGGCGCGCTCACCATGAGAGCTTGGCAACGTGCTCACGCGCACATCAACGGCGCGGGTGCCTATGCGCAGTGAAATACGGCCATCTTGTGGCAATCTTTTCTCGGCAATGTCTAAATCGGCCATGATTTTCAGGCGCGAGATCAGCGCCGCATGTAGTGCGCGATTGGGGTTGACCACGTCACGCAGCGAGCCGTCAACCCGAAAGCGCACACTTGAATGGCGCTCGTAGGGCTCAATGTGGATGTCGCTGGCACCGTCCCGCACAGCTTGGGTCAGCAAGGCGTTGAGCATACGAATGATGGGCGCGTCGTCCGAGGTTTCGAGTAAGTCCTCAATCGCGGGCAACGCCTGCATCATGCGCGACAAATCGACATCGCTTTCGACTTCACTAATCACGGTCGCGGCGCTTGATTCGCTCTGCGCATACGCAGCGCTGATACGCTCCTCAAGCAAACTCGCGAGCTCAACTTTGATTTGGCTCACATCAAATTTTCGCATCACTTCACTGACGCTTGATGCACCCGAATTGTTCAAGCTGTGCAGCCACAGGGTCAGCTTTCCGCCCTCGTCTTCAAGCAGAAGTTGTTGGCTGCGGGCATACGCATAGGGCAGCGGGTAGCGAGCGAAGGAGGCAGCGTGGGCGGGAGCAGCTCGCATGGCTATTTTTGGAGCTCTGGAAGTACCGGTGAGCCGTCGACAGGCAGCAACACATTGGGTAGCGGCTGCGCTTGCTGCTGGTTGGTACGCATCAATTCATAACGGTCTATCGACAAGGCATCTGTAGCGGCTGCGTCCCGCACGATGACCGGGCGTAAAAACACCATTAAATTGGTCTTTTTGCGGTTACGACTCTCTGACTTGAATAAGTTACCAAAGAACGGCACATCGCCCAAGCCGGGCACTTTCGAGTCATTACCCGCAAACTGATCTTGCAGCAAGCCGCCCAACACGACGACCGAGCCGTCTTCCACCAGCACAGTGGTCTCAATAGATCGCTTGTTGGTCACCAAGCCACTGGCTGAATTGACCGAAGCAGGGTCAACACTGGATACTTCTTGAAAAATGGTCATTTTTACCGTCCCGTTTTCACTGATTTGCGGTTTCACGCGCAAGGTCAGACCAACGTCTTTGCGCTCAATGGTTTGAAATGGGTTAACGCTGCCACCGCTTGAGCCGCTGCCAGTGTTGGTAAATTGCCCTGTCACGAAAGGCACGTTTTGACCGATCACGATTTTGGCCTCCTCGTTATCCAGCGTCAGTAAATTAGGCGTTGACAAGATATTGCCAGCGCCTGATGTTTGCAAAAAATTGGCCAGAAAGCCGAGGAAGTAGACACCGTTGCTGCGGGCCGCCACGCCGAGATTGAGACCTGGCGAAGGCAGTACCCTGGCGCCCGACCCTTGTATAGACAAGGGCAAAATATTTTTATTGGCGCTGGTGCCACTGCCAAAGTTAGTGCCTAACAAACCAATCAGCGCGCCTCCCTTGCCGCCCAGCAGGCCTTGCCATTGGATGCCGAACTCAGCGGCCTTGTCCATATTCACTTCGGCAATCAAGCTTTCCACATAGACCTGCGCACGCCTACCGTCAAGCTGGTCTATGACAGCGCGGATTTGCCGGTACTGCGGCTCTGATGCAGTGATAATGAGCGAATTGGTGGCAGGGTCAGCCTGTATGAAGCCCCCAGTGGTCGGTGCGGCACTAGGGGAAAGCGCCGCACTTGCGGCAGGAGGCACAGGCGCTCCGGTTGGAGCGGTAGAGCCCCCAGATCCTGTATTGACCGTACCTGCCAAGGCCGCCCGCAGCACACTAGCCAGTTTTATGGCCTCCGCATTTTTTAAGTAGACCACATAAATGTTGCCGGCAGCCCCGTTAGGGCCATCGAGCCAAGGCTTGTCTAAGCTCTGTGCTAACGATTTGATCTGCGCCATTTTGGCGGGGTTGGCGGCGCGCACGATCAGCGAGTTGCTTCTAGGCTCGGCTATGACCGTGGTTCTATAACCAATCTCAGCAACCGCTGCCGCGCCACCGACACTACTAGCACCACCGTCGATCAAACGAATAATCAGTGGTGCGATGTCGGCAACCGACACATGTTTGAGCGCAATCAACTCCACATCGGTGGCGTTGGCCACATCAAGCGCAGCAATGATGCGGCCAAGACGGGTCAGGTTGTCGGCGTAGTCGGTGATAACCAGCGAGTTATTGCCCGGGTTGACGTTGATGGTGTTGTTCGGGTTAATCAACGGGCGCAGGATAGGCAGCAAATTGGCCGCATTCTCAAACCGCAGCTTGAAGATGGTGGTCGCTATTTGACCGCCCGTGACTTGTTCACCCGTAAACACGGCCCCACCTTGCAACTTTGCGTCGGCTTCGGGCACGATTTTGTCAAGCCCTGCGACATTGACCGCCGTGAAACCCTGTAGACGCAAAACAGCCAGAAACTGGCTGTAAGCCACAGCAGGCGTTACCGGTCGTTCGGTAATCAGCGTGATGGTGCCTTTGACGCGCGGGTCAACCACCACGCTGCGTCCGGTAATCACCGCCATGGTGCGGGCAACCGCCTCAATCTCGGCGCCAACGAAATTCAAAGTCAGCGACGCGCCTCGCTTCGGGGCTTCAGCTTGCGTCACGGGTTGAGCCCACAGATTTAAAGATAAAAGCCCCGTAGCGCTTGCGGTAAATGTACCTATAGCTATTAAATAAGTAGCGGTTCGGCGAAATTTAAGCGTAGGGGATTTCATACAGGGTTAACCTAGTTTGATGATGGCGCGTGCGCCGTTGCGTCTGCCAATAATATTCAAGAGATTGGACAGCGCCTCCGCGCGTTCAGGGGAAGCAGTCGCAACCCCATTGAACTGTAGCCGTTGATTGACCCATTGGCCTTCGCCCGTCAGTTGCAAGCTACCTTCCAGCGTATCGAGCTTCAAAGTCGGCGTGGCCCCGCCTTGCAACACAAACCTATAGCTGCCAATGGGCTGCAAAGTGGAAAGGCTGGACGATATCTCGTTGGCATCAAGCTGCAATCGACCATATAGACTTTGGCGGCCGTCAGTCCATTCAACGTAGAGCCCCTGCGTCATGACTGTCAATTGGCCTTCAGGCCGCACCGTGTTCCAAGGCGTTCCTAAGCCCGTCAGCAGCGCAGCTGGCCACTGCGTTTGGCCATCAGCAAGACTGACCCTAAAGCCACCCCAGCCCATGGGTACGGCCATGACTTGAAGTGCCTGCGACGCGCAGCAGTCTGCTTTGAAATCCATCGAAAGCCCGCCCCAAGTGGGCATGATGCGCCAAGTGATCTGCCCAGGCAGTACCGCAACGTCACGGCTACCCTCGCCGCCTGAGAGCATGAGCTGCGACCAGCCTTGCCAAACCGTGCCTCGGGGCGCAACCAGTCTGACCTGCTCACCACTGGTGCCATGCACCAACGCAGCCAGCCAGCGTGCAGGCGCAAACACCACGCTAGCCAGCAGGAGCCCGGCAGCGACCCCCGCCGCAGCCCAGTTCCAGGGAACATACGACGAGGCTGTGGCCGACGTAGCAGGCCTATAGCGCAGGTGCTGCATGGCGTTAGCGGGCGGGTAAGCTCATCACAACCACGCCATTCCAGCGGGTAGCACCAGTTTGTGGCGAGCGGGTTAGTTTGGCCTCTAAGGGCACCGATTGGGCGTTGACGCGAGCATCCGTCAGCCACTGGGCTAGACCATCGGCAGAGCCTTCTTGCAGGGTCACGCTGGCGCGGTCACCGACCACCAGCAACTTAGCAGAGGTACCCAAGACTTGGGTGGTGACGCTGGTAAGTGCGCGAAGCGCCTCATCGTAGTTTCGCACTGGTTGCTTTTGAATTGCAATGGCTTCAAGCTGCATGGCGCGCATGCGCTCAAGCTGCGCATCCAGCGTACGCGCTTGCGCATCAGCACCGCGTAGCGTGGTCATGGCGGGGGATAGCAACACAAACCATAAAAGCGCTATCAGCACCATCACAAACGCTAGCCATAGCCAGTTTTTTTCACGCTGAGTAAGGCTAGCCCAACGACTCTGCAGGCGTTGAAACAGCTCAGACGACTGGAAAGGAGAAAGCAGCTTCATGGGCTTGTCGCCTGTTTTAAAACCAGTGTGTCACCATCGAGCTGTGCTGCGTAACCTTGCGCTTGCAGCTTGGCGGCGATAGCGGTAAGCGCATTGTTTGAAACGCCAAGACCCTTGAGTCGAAGCTCGCCCGCTACAAATTCTATAGCTGTTGGCGCTTTTAATTCGGGCGCTACAGACTGAAGCCTTGCCAGCATGACCTCCATATCAGCGCCCGTTACCACGCCGCTTTTGCGCTGCAAATCTGTGACAGCACGGGCCATTTGCAAGGGCGCGTCAACGACCACGCGCACGTCAGGAAAAGTTGAGGTCAAGGTATTGGCAATCGCCACACGTTTGGCCGACAGTGCCGATTGCTCTTGCCACGCCCATGCTTGTAAACCCATCAGATTCACAACCACCAGCAGCAATGTAGCCCAACGCGCGGCGCGCCAATGCGGCGCATGCAGCAAGTTCAAGAAACCTTTGGACAAGCGTTTTTGGATACGCTTTTGGCGCGTGTTGAGCAGGTCAAACTGTGCCATATCCCACTCAGACCGCGCGGCGGCCATGGCGCGCTGGGCGCTGGTTTGCAAAGTAACGCGACCTTTAAAGTTTTGCTCTGCTATAGCGGCCACGCCCGGCTCGGCCAATACACCAGCCGTATCAGGCCAGGCCAGCAGTGCAACAGCGGCAGCAGACACCGGTAGCTGCGTCACGCCGCTCGCATCAGAAAGCAGTATTTTCGGGTCGTCGCTTGTGCCAATAACATGCATGACAGCAAGCCCCAGAGAAGCTCCAGGCGGTGCCAGCTCGGGCACGATGCGCGAGGCCGTCCGTCCGGCTTGAGCTAGCGCAGCGAGCCACGCGTTTAACCAAGTGCGGTCGCACGCTGCCACCCAGACCTTGGTTTGCGCTTTGGCTTGGGGTTCAATCGCAAAGTGCAGCTGGGCCGGCTCATCGAGCAAGCGGTCTTCCAACATGCCGTCCAACACGGCGCGCAAACGCGGCGCATTGCTATCTTGGAAAACGCCCCTATCAAGTGTGCCGCGGGGCAATTCGACCTGGTGCCAAGACAGCAAGCCAGCCGGAACAACCGCCACAACTTCTGCGCCGTTAGCGACAGGCAACAGTGCTAAGGGGACCAGCATTTGACGCACCGCTACGCTGCCGTCGTGCGTCAACACCGCATCACACAAGGTGGCGGCCGCAGGGGGCTGCGCCGCAAGGGTAACGATCAAGGTAGTCATGGGTAACTTTTGCTTGTCATTGTAGGGGGCGGCCCCAAGGCGCATTAGCGCGCCAGAGTAGCATGATCGCGCCACAAGACTTTGACTGTGGGGCCGTCTCGCTGCACGGTGGAGCGTTCCTGCGTCACGGCTTGGTCCAGCCTAAAGCGGCCTTGCACCTCGAAAAACCGCGTACTCACGCTTTGGTCCGATCTGTCAAGCTGTAGCGACCGACCCAGCACTTTGGCAGCATCTGCCAGCGCTGCAAAATGACTGTTTTGCCGCGCACTGACCAAGCGCTGCGCCTGCGCCATGTCCAAAGCAGGGATGCTCGCATACAAAACGTTAGCGCTAGCCGTGTTGATATTGACTGGCGTGCGCACCGGCAGCAACGTGATGTAAGGTCGTAATACCTCAAGGCTCTGGCGCGAAAGCCCGAGCCAAACCAGCTGATCTACGCGCTGCGGGAGCAACGGAGCCTGCTCGGTAAAGTCATCACTGGCAACATTGATGCCACTACTCGCATTTGGACTAACATCTGCGCCTTTCACATTTGCACTGCTCGCATTGACACCTATGGCAAGACGTAAATTGTTAGCCACTACGTTGAGCTCTGTGGGTGCTAAACCCAGCACCTCAAACAGTTTGCCGAAAGCACGCATAGACGGCTCTGACAGCTTGCCGTTATCAACCAAATTAAACACGTTCAACCTAGCTTGCTGGTCAGTGATGACCCCTGACAAAAAGGCTTGCGGCAGGGTATCTTCTTTGTCCACCGTAGTCGTTTTATCAGCCGCGAGAAAGGTCGACAAACGCGCTTCCTGCAGCGGTATAGCCCAAGGTTCACCCAAATGGTCAACCGAGCTGGAGCGGGCATCTTCACGCAAAATCAAACGGGCCCAATCGAGCGCTCCCACCAGCACCCAAGACGCCTGCAGGCGAGACCGCTCGGCAGACTCCACCTCGATACCGCGCCACTGCTGCCACAACGCGCTGGCGGCCAAAGTCGCGACCAGCGTAACAGTCAACATGGCGAGTAACAGCGCAGCGCCTTTGCTTTGAGCGCGCCGGGCCAATCCAGAGCTCATGATTTGTCTCCCCCTAAAGTGGGCCGAATCCAGTCACGCGTCAATGTGCCGCTGATGCCTTCGCCAACCGGCAGCGAGAGTACCAAGCGCACAGCATCGGGCAAATTGGTATCGGCCACAGCTGGGTTTATGTTGCCTGCCTGCGGAACTGCATCACCACTTGACAAGGGGTTGGTCCAAGCATCGAGCCGGTAATAAAAAATTTGCCATCGCTCCAATTCGCTCACGCGAACCTCGTATTTTTTATCCGCGTCACCCGGATTTTGGGCCCACTGCGCAGCTTGGGCCCAAGCAGCCTGCAGCTCGCCACGGCGGCGTAGCGGTGGCGATTGCCAGCGCAGCCATTGCCCATTACCGTTTATATTTCGGCTGGTCCACGCCACGACCACCAACTCACCGGTGCCGGTGTCCAGGCTGCGCCTAAGAATTCGAAGACCGCGCCCGTCCCAATCCAGCGCGGGCGTTTGGGGTAGCGGCGCTATGGCATCGAGGTCTGCCGACCACTGCGCCAAGCCAGCTTGCAACGTTAAAACGCTGTCTGTGCGCTGCTGAACCTGGGCCTGCGCCTTGGTCATGCCATCCAGGCTGCGCCAGCTCAGCCCGGCCATCAGGGCCATAATCCCGATCGCCACCAAAAGCTCGATCAAGGTGAACCCGCCAGATGCACACAACGGGCTGATGCGGTTTTTTCGGCCAACAGGGTCGGTATCGGCGGTACCTAGCAATCTCGTCATGTCAATAGCGCCCCACAATAGTGGACAGTGTCAATAGCGCAATATCGCCATCACGCACCCGCGCCTCAACCCGTAAAAAATTGGGATTAGGTGTCGCCATAGCTGACAGATTGACAACAAAGCTGCGACCCGCCTGATCACAGGTCACGACATTGTCACCTACGGCAGGCATTTGCTTGGCCAAACGAACAGCGATCAAGGCGTTTTCGGCACATAGCTGGGCCAGCAACTGGCTAGCCTGACGCTCTGCATTGTTGGTTAACGCGGCTGTTGCGCGTACACCCGCAGCCAGTGCCACAGCAACGATACCCAGCGCCACAAGCACCTCAATCAGAGTGAACCCGGCTGCTCTTAAAACTCGCCCAGCGCGCGTATTCATGGCGCATTCATGGCGTTCCAAGCGCCATACCAGGCTGCACCGAAAACGGCTTGACGCCATCGGTCACAACCCGCACGCTACGCTCAGGCTCTGAAATCGACACCAGACGAATTTGTTGCGGCCGGATGATGGGCTCTGGCCCCAGCACAACCACGCCTGAATCCGCCGCTCGCACATCATTACCCAGCCAAGTTGACGGCATGGTGGCGCCACTTAGCCCCTCGAAAGTGAACCCGCTAGGCGTGGCGCGCCAGCTTACCGCTGTGGCACTCATACGCGATTGCGCACGTGCCGACTCAAACAGTGCCGCCAGCCGCTGGGCTTCGCGCTCTAATTGCGTCGCAGAAGAGCCGCGCATTGCCAAACCCACACCGGCGGTGGCCACGGCCATGATGACGATAACTACCAGCAACTCGAACAGCGTAAATCCGCCAGTGCCACGCTTACCCCCTAAGCGACGACCGCACCAAGGAGTTATTGGGGTCAGAGTCCAAATTCGCCGAGCCTTTGGCTCGCCCGTAGGGTGCGGTACGATGCACCGCAGCGAAATTGACGTCTGACCCCAATAGCTCCTACTGCCAACTACCAATGTCCGCATTTTTGCCTTCGCCCCCCGCTTGCCCATCTGCACCAAAGGACAAGATATCTATCTCGCCCTTGATGCCAGGGTTCAGATATTGATAGGGCTGGCCCCAAGGGTCTCCAGGCAGCTTGTCTACGTAAGGTCTCCAATTAATGGGTGTAGGTCCAGCGGTAGGTTTGGTAAGCAGCGCTTGCAGGCCCTGCGCAGCCGTCGGGTAACGCTGGTTGTCAAGCCGGTAGAGTTTGAGGGCTTGCATCAAGTTATTGACATCCGTCTTGGCAGCCGCAGAGCGTGCATCGTCGGCACGATCAAGCACATTGGGCACGATAAGCGCCGCCAACACACCAATGATGACCAGCACCACCATCAGCTCAATCAAGGTAAAGCCTCGTACCACCGAGCGCACGACATGCGCCCGGAAATAGCCGAAATAGATCTTTGATTTGTTCCGCATGGGTTCCATGATAATGCAACCATGCTGATGACAAATGCTCATAGTTCGTGGTTGCCCAAAGTTGTTACTTTCGCGTTGTCGGCAGTAGCGGCGGCCAGCGTGGTTTACTGGGGTTTGAAGGAATGGCGCATACCAGCGCCGCCAGGCATTTCGGCGTCACTTTTAAAACCCGCCCCGGTCACAACCGGCATGGTCGCTCGCGCATTGGGTGGAGGAATGCCCTCAACTGCAAGCCATACGGCAGCCCCACCCAGCACCCGCTACGCCTTGGTCGGCATTGTTGCGAGGCGATCTGGCGGCGGCGTTGCCTTGATCTCGGTCGATGGTAAAGCAGCCAAGCCCGTGCGCGTGGGGGCTTTTATTGACGACAGGCTAATCCTGCAATCGGTCGAAGGCCGCCGCGCGTTGCTTGCTGGCGGCATCAATAAGCCGACCGAAGTCACCTTGGAGCTGCCAAAACCAGCCAAATAGGCCTCTCACGTGACCACAGGCACGAGTTATCTCTGACGAGCGGTTGCTCGTCTTTCCCTACCATGCCACGTGTTGATCGAACTCGTCCGGCGCCGGTTTAAGCCGCGCCGATCGTGCTGTGAAACAAGCAGCGCTGCTTCCACCCGGCTGCGCACCTGCAACTTCCCCAGGATATTGGTGACGTAATGCTTGATCGTCTTTTCCGAAAGAAATAGGCGCTCCCCGATTTCCCGGTTCGTCATGCCGGTTCCAATCAGGCCGAGGATTTCGCGTTCGCGCTCCGTCAGTTCCTGCAATGGATCGGGCGCCTGGCCCTGGGTCAGCGAAACCAGCATCTCTGAAGCGAGCGTAGGCGATACATAAACTTCACCGTTCGCTGCCGTGCGCACCACATGCGTCAGCTCGCTGGCGGAAACACCCTTGAGCACATAGGCGCGGGCGCCGGCCTTGAAGGCTGCAAACAGCTTGTCCTTGTCTTCCGAGACGGTCAGCATCACGATCGTGGTGTCGGGACAGGCGGCAGTGATTTTCTGGGCGGTGACCAGACCGCTCCAGCCCGGCATGCTGATATCGAGCAGTACGACATCGGGCAGCAGTTCGCGCGCCAGCTTTAAAGCTTCTTCGCCCGATGCCGTCTCGCCTACCACCGTCAGGCCGGGATCCGAACCCAGCGAATGCACCACCCCTTGCCTGAACAAGGGATGGTCATCGACCACCAGCACGCGAATCCGAATCTGTTCATCCATATTCCATCTCCGGTATGACCAGGGGCAAATTCAGCCGGATCACGCATCCCAGACCCGGCTTGCTCTGCAAATCGAATGATCCACCCAGAAGCGCCACCCGTTCCCGCATGCCGAACAGACCGAGGTGGCCCTCCTGGATAGCCGCATGCTGATCGAAGCCGGGGCCATGGTCGCTGATTTCAACCAGCAGGCGACGGTCTTCATTCCTGATGTCGACCCGTTGTCCGGCGCCTGCGGCGTGGCGAAATCC
>JBCKNM010000043.1:0-13873 GCA_038902775.1 Polaromonas sp. | reverse complement strand
AGGACAAAACCATGAATGCCCCCCCTACCCGAGCACATTCGCAAAGCGCTGGAAACGGTCACGCTTGACGACAAATACAGCCTGGACTACGGCCATGCCTTCATGAGCGGCGTGCAAGCCCTCGTCAAGCTGCCGATGTTGCAGCAGTTGCGCGACCGGCAGCAAGGCAAAAACACGGCGGGTTTTATTTCGGGCTATCGCGGCTCACCACTCGGAGGCTATGACCAAGCCTTGTGGAAGGCGGCCAAGTATTTAAAAGAGCGCAACATTGTTTTTCAACCGGGTGTGAATGAAGAGCTGGCCGCCACTGCCGTATGGGGCACGCAGCAACTCGGCTTTGCGCCACCGGGCAGCAACAAGTTTGATGGCGTGTTCGGCATCTGGTACGGCAAGGGGCCGGGCGTGGACCGCACGTCAGATGTGTTCAAGCACGCCAACATGGCCGGCACCACGCCCTGGGGTGGCGTGATTGCGATTGCGGGTGACGACCACACCGCCAAAAGCTCAACCGCCGCGCACCAAAGCGACCATATTTTCAAGGCCTGTGGCCTGCCGGTTTTCTTCCCGGCCAGCGTGCAGGAAATTCTTGACTTGGGTTTGCACGCCTTTGCCATGAGCCGCTACGCCGGCGTGTGGGCGGGCATGAAGACGATTCAAGAAATCGTCGAGTCATCCGCCAGCGCCATGATTGACCCTGAGCGCGTGCAGATCAACATCCCGACTGATTTTGAAATGCCGCCGGGTGGTGTACACATTCGCTGGCCCGATGCGCCGCTGGAGCAAGAGCAGCGTTTGTTTGACTACAAATGGTACGCAGCACTGGCCTACATCCGTGCCAACCGACTGAACTACAACGTGATTGAAAGCAAGGCTGATCGCTTCGGCCTGATCGCCAGCGGCAAGGCCTACAACGACACGCGCCAGGCCTTGATGGACTTGGGGCTTGACGATGCGACTTGCCAACAGCTGGGCATTCGTCTGCACAAGGTGGGTGTGGTGTGGCCGCTGGAGGCGCAGCTGACGCGCGAATTTGCGACTGGCCTGCAAGAAATTTTGGTGGTTGAAGAAAAGCGCCAGGTCATTGAATACCAGCTGAAAGAAGAGCTGTACAACTGGCGCGCTGATGTGCGGCCCAACATCGTTGGCAAGTTTGATGATTCCGGCAACCACCAGGGTGGCGAGTGGAGCAGGCCCAACCCGTCAGCCAACACCTTGCTACGCGCCACCGCTGATTTGTCGCCCGCATTGATCGCCAAAGCGATTGCAGCGCGGGTTAAAAAGCTGGGGCTGGATAGCGACATGCTGGCCCGCATCGACGCGCGCCTGGCCGTGCTGCAAGCCAAAGAACAATCACTCACCGCGCTGGTGGTTAACAGCGACCGCACGGCGTGGTATTGTTCGGGCTGCCCGCACAACACATCGACCAAAGTGCCTGAAGGTTCACGCGCTATGGCCGGTATTGGTTGCCACTTCATGGCGCTGTGGATGGATCGTTCAACCATGGGCTTCACGCAAATGGGCGGCGAGGGCGTGCCCTGGGTGGGCCAGCAACCCTTCACCACTGACACCCACATGTTTGCCAACCTCGGTGATGGCACCTACTTTCATAGCGGGCTGCTGGCGATTCGCCAAGCCATTGCAGCGGGTGTCAACATCACCTACAAAATTCTGTACAACGATGCCGTCGCCATGACAGGTGGCCAGCCGATTGGCGAGCGGCCCGAGGGGCATTCAGTCGTGCAGATTTCGCAATCCATGCGTGCCGAAGGTGCTGCAAAAATTGTGGTCGTGACAGACGAGCCGGAAAAATATGAGGATCTGAAACTGGCCGAAGGTGTGAGCGTGCATCATCGTGATGAGCTCGATGCCATACAGCGCCAGTTTCGCGAGATCAAAGGTACCAGCGTCATCATTTACGACCAGACCTGCGCGAATGAAAAGCGCCGCCGCCGCAAGCGCGGCACGCTGGTAGATCCGGCGGTGCGTGTCGTCATTAACGAGCTGGTGTGCGAAGGTTGCGGTGACTGCAGCGTGCAGTCCAACTGCATGAGCATTGAGCCGCTGGAGACTGAATTTGGCCGCAAGCGCCAGATCAACCAGAGCAGCTGCAACAAAGACTTTTCATGCGTCAAAGGTTTTTGCCCCAGCTTTGTGACGGTTGAAGGCGGGCAGCTCAAGAAGAAGTCAAAGGCGGATAAAAAATTCAATCCGTTTGAGCTGGGCGAAATACCTGAGCCCGTCGTACCAACACTGGGCACAGACCATCCGCTTTGGGGCATCGTCGTCGCAGGCGTAGGCGGCACGGGTGTCATCACCATAGGCCAGCTGCTGGGCATGGCGGCACATATTGAAGGCAAGGGCATCGTCACGCAGGACGCGGCAGGCCTGGCGCAAAAAGGTGGCAGTACCTGGAGCCATGTGCTCATCAGCGCGCAGCCCGGCCAGATCTGCACGACCCGCGTTGGCACGGCGAGTGCCGACCTCATCATTGGTTGCGACCCCATAGTCAGCGCCAATAAAGAAACCATGGCACGTATGCAGCTTGGGCGCACGCACGTAGCGCTGAACTCCCACAGCGCGCCCACGGCATCGTTCGTTCTTGACGGCGCATGGCAAAACCCCGGCAGCGCCTGTCAGGCTGAAATTGCCAAGACTGTGGGTGATGGCGGTGTCGGTGCTTTTGATGCAGACACAGCCGCCACCAAACTGATGGGCGACAGCATTTATGCCAATCCCATGCTGCTCGGCTATGCATGGCAAAAGGGCTGGGTACCACTGGGGCTGGAGGCCCTGATGCGCGCGATTGAACTGAACGCCGTGGCCATCGAGCAAAACAAAACCGCCTTCGCCTGGGGGCGGCGTGCTGCGCATGATTTGCCAGCGATGCAAAAACTGTTTGCATCAAGCCAGATCATTGCCATGCCTGCTGCCCGTCAGGGCGTTGACGAACTGGTGGCTAAACGGGTTGAGTTTCTAGTCGCCTATCAAAACGCTGCATATGCCAGCGAGTACGAAGCCTTTGTGCGCAAGGTCGAGCAGCTTGAAAGTGTTTTGGGCAAAACGCTGCTCACGCAAAACGTTGCGCGCTACCTGTTCAAACTCATGGCCTACAAAGACGAGTACGAAGTCGCGCGTCTGCACACCGACGCATCGTTTTTAAACAAGGTCAACGCCATGTTTGAAGGCGACTTCAAGCTCAACTACCACCTCGCACCGCCGTTGATTGCCAAGAAAAACGACAAAGGGGAGCTGCAAAAACAAAAGTTTGGCCCGTGGATGTTGACCGTCTTTAAAGTGCTGGCCAAACTAAAAGTCCTGCGCGGCACAGCGTTCGATGTATTTGGCCGCAGCGATGAGCGCCAAATGGAGCGCGCGCTGATAGGCGAGTACAAGGCCAGCATCGACACACTGCTCACAAACCTGACTGCCCACAATCACGCCGCCGCAGTCGAGGTGGCGCGTATTCCTGAAATGATCAAAGGCTATGGCCACGTCAAGGAGCGCAATCTGCGGGCTGCGCGCTTGGAGTGGGCTGAAGCGCTGGCGCGCTATGAAAAACCCTAGGAACGTGAAACCCGCTGAAACAGCCCACCCGGCAAGCGCATCACATGGCCATTAAGCTCCAACTCCAGCAGTTGGGCTTGCAGTGCGGGTGTTGCCATGCCGGTGCGGGCTTGCAGTGCGTCCAGGCTGACCACATCAAAACCCAGCGCTGACAAAAATGCTTTGTCGGCGCTGGGGCTGTCGCCTTCTTCACTGTCGTCACCTTCCGCATCGTGCGCAGCGTCACTCCATGACGGCGCTGCAACTGGAATTCTCAACTCTTCAAGTACGTCCTGCGCGGTTTCCACCAGCTTGGCCCCCTGCTTGATAAGTGCATGGCAGCCGCGTGATTGCGGCGAGTGGATGGAGCCGGGTATGGCAAACACGTCTTTGCCCTGCTCGTTGGCCAGCCGCGCTGTGATGAGCGAGCCGGACTTTAACCCGGCCTCGACCACCAGCACGCCTTGCGACAAGCCCGAAATAATGCGGTTGCGCTTGGGGAAGTTGGCAGTCAGTGGCGCTGTGCCCAATGGGAATTCACTGATGATGAGGCCCTGCTGCGCGATGCGGTGCGCTAGGTTGAGGTGTTTTTTGGGGTACACGCGATCCAGGCCTGTGCCCACCACGGCAATGGTTGTGCCGCCGCCTTGTAATGCGCCCTCGTGCGCTGCGCCGTCTACGCCCAGCGCCATGCCTGACACCACGCAAACGCCTGCCTCGGCAAACGCTTTGGCAAATTGCCGGGCACTGACCTCACCCTGCGGTGTCGGGTTGCGGCTACCGACGATGGCCAGCAGCAGTTGCCCTTGGGTAAATGATGTGACTGATTTTGCTATTGAATCAGTAGCTGATTGCGCTCGATTTGCAAGGGCTCCCAGCATATACAGCATCAAAGGAGGGTCTTCGATATTGAGCAGCTCCAGCGGGAGCCTAGCATCGCCCAGTACAGCGATGTGGCGGTCGTCGCCTGCGGCCAGCCAGTTCTGGGTGGTTTTTAGCAACTCATCAAGACTGGGTGGTTGCAGCGCAATTGCGTTACTGAGTTTGGCGCTGCCCAGCTCTTTCAAGGTGGCCGCGCTCTGCTCAAAAATCGCCTGTACAGAGCCAAACGTGGCCAGCAGTTGGCGGGCTGTAGCGTTGCCAACACCGGGGGACAGCGTCAGCCGCAGCCACGCCTTTAGTTCAGCAGACTCCAAGGTGCTTGGCGCCGTGTCAGTTGGGGTTGGTGAAGCGGTCGCCGACCTTCACGCCATCGGTGATTTGTAAAACCAGTGCGTAAGACAGCCTCTCAAAGGTGCGAAACACCATCAGCAAGCCGTTGCGTTCGTTCGGTAGCTTGATTTGCGTGCGGGCTGAATCGGTACGGTCATTCAGCACCTGGCCGTCTTTCAGGATGGCCATGACGTGGCCGCGTTCCAGGCCGTCCTTGCTGCCCCGGTTAACCACTACCACCTGGTTTTCTGCGGCGTAAGTGACGGCGCTGCCGTACACCGACACAATCTGGCCTGAAATGGGCACCGTGGGTGCGTGAGGAACGTAACTTTGCGAGATGGCGGCGGGTTCGGCCACCAGGCGGTCACCGACACGCATTTCTTCCTTGGCCGCCACAATGTCAATCGTGGCGGGGACGATCTCGGTCGTTATTTTTCCGTCTTTGGCGGTGACTTGCTGGACTGACTCGCCGCGTACCAGTTCGGCCCTACCGACATACTGGGCTTCATAACCTAGTATTGCGCCTGTGGTGGGGTCTTTCAGGGGGGTGGCGTTGCGAAATATACGGTAGTTGAACGGCTCGCCTTTTGCATCGCTTAGGGCTTTGCCACTGCTTGCGCTGCCCGCGCTGCCGGATTGCCCGCGCGCGTAAGCCCTGTCGCCGCGGCTTAACAGGACACGCCCTTCTTGCGTCGCCACGATGCGTGGGGCGCGCAAGAATTCGGCTTCGTTCACGATGATGGCTTCGTTCAGGAATGGCCCAATCACATGGGATGCCAGCGTCGGTATGGACGCGTCTGCGAGTGTTTCAGAGCGGGTGCGGGGCGATACGATGACCGTGTCGGTGGGCGGGCCGTCGCCAGCGGCGGCCTGGCTGGTACGCAGCGTGGCCCGACCATTGGATTTGTCGAGGTAAAGCTGCTGGCCGGGGTAGATGCGGTGCGGGTTTTTAATGTCTTGCAGGTTCATGCCCCACAGCGCGGGCCAGTGCCAGACGCTTTTGAGGAACATGCCAGAAATCGCCCACAGGGTGTCGCCACGCTTGACGACGTAGCTGTCGGGTGCGTTGGGCAGCAGGTCTTCTACCGGAATGCCGGTTTGTGCGACCTGGGTTGCACTGGCTCTTTGGTTGGCAGTGATGGGGAAGTTTTGCGCATGTGCGTCAAATGCCGTGCCGAGTGTTGCCGCAAGTGTTGCGGCAAAAACCCCGGCAGCTATTGATAGCGCACTCAACTGACCAGACGTTCGAGCAGAAATAATTTGCATCTTGAAGGCCTTTTTAGGCTTGTTGTATCTTGATAATTTACTGGTGATTTTCTACCTAAGTCTTTGATTAGGCAACGAAAATGCACCTCGATAAGCCCTTGCATCCGGAAAAGTCCTGAAAATTTGCGAAAATAGCGACACCTGCTGGCCCAACTTATGAACTTACTGCCCATTCTTCGCTACCCCGACCCGCGCTTGAACACCGTGGCCAAGCCCGTTTCGGCGGTTAATGCGCGCCTGAAAACCCTGGTCGATGACATGCTACACACCATGTATGAAGCCGAGGGCATAGGCCTGGCGGCAACGCAGGTGGATGTGCATGAGCGCCTGATCGTGATTGACGTGAGCCAGGAGCGCGACAAGCCGCTGGTGCTGATTAATCCCGAAATCACCTGGGCCAGCCCAGAGACGCAAATTAACGACGAGGGCTGTCTGTCGGTGCCCGGTATTTACGACGGGGTGGAGCGTTCCAGCGCGGTGAAGGTGCAAGCGCTGGACCTGGACGGCAAACTGCAAACCCATGATGCCGAGGGTCTGCTGGCCGCATGCATCCAGCATGAGATGGACCATTTGATGGGCAAGGTGTTTGTGCAGTACCTCTCACCCCTCAAACGCAAGCGCATCAAGATCAAAATGATCAAGCAGCAAAAAGCTGACCAAAAATAGTGTGAACAGGCCCTAAACCGATGCGCGTCATTTTTGCGGGTACGCCCGAGTTTGCCCGCGTTGCGCTAGAGCGCCTGCACGCCGCAGGGTTTGAAATCGCGTTGGTATTGACCCAACCCGACCGGCCTGCCGGGCGCGGCATGAGGCTACAGGCATCCAGCGTCAAGCAGTGGGCACAAAGCCATGGCGTGCTTGTCGTCCAACCACGAAGTCTGCGCCTCGATGGTCAATACCCTGAAGACGCTGCGGCTGCAAAAACGGCAATCGAGGCTGCGCGGGCTGATGTGATGGTGGTTGCGGCTTACGGCTTGATCTTGCCGCAGTGGGTATTGGATTTACCTGAAAAAGGTTGCCTCAATATTCATGCTTCTTTGTTGCCGCGCTGGCGTGGTGCAGCGCCGATTCACCGGGCCATTGAAGCCGGCGATGCGCAGACCGGCATCACCATCATGCAGATGGACGCAGGGCTGGACACCGGCGACATGCTGCTGGTGGAACGCTTGGCCATTGATGCAGTTGATTCCACAGAATCACTGCATGACAAAGTAGCTGCACTCGGCGGGCGTTTGATTACCCGGGCGCTGGAACTGGCAGCCTGTGGTGGTTTGCACCCCCAGCCGCAAGCACTTGAGGGCATCACCTACGCCCACAAAATCGAAAAACATGAAGCCCCCATCGACTGGTCACAAACCGCCACAGTCATTGCCAGGCGCATACGGGCTTTCAAGCCCTTCCCCATAGCCAGCAGCACGCTGGGCGGTGAGGTCATCAAGCTGCACGAAGCGACTGCACTGCTGCAAGCTGCACCGATGGCGTCAAGCCCTGGTCAGGTGCTGGCCGCCAGCGCAGCCGGTGTAGACATTGCAACCGGCAGTGGGATTATTAGGGTGACGCAGCTTCAAAAATCAGGCGGCAAGGCGATGAATGTCGCCGACTTTTTGCGCGGCTTTACGCTGCGGCCCGGCATGATGTTTGGCTCTGCTGCACCTGAGCCTAGGCTGGTAGTCGGGCGCTCAAATTAGAATGCTTGGTTGCCTTGCTGGCCCATTCTTTTTTGATTGCCCATGAACTTCATCCGCTTTTCTGATTTGTGCGCCAACGGCCAAGTGGCTGGCAAGCGCGTTTTTATTCGCGCCGACCTCAATGTGCCGCAGGACGAGCAAGGCAACATCACCGAAGACACGCGCATCCGCGCCTCGCTTCCCTGCATACAGATGGCGCTTGATGCAGGCGCAGCGGTCATGGTCACTTCGCATTTAGGCCGTCCAGTTGAAGGGCAGTTCAAGCCTGAAGATTCACTGGCACCGGTCGCCAAGCGCCTGTCTGAATTGATGCAGCGTGACGTGCCGCTGCGCTCAAACTGGGTCGATGGCATGGATGTCAAACCCGGCGACGTCGTGCTGTTAGAGAACTGCCGTATCAACAAGGGCGAGAAGAAAAACGACGAGGTGCTGGCGCGTAAATTGGCGGCGCTGTGTGATATTTTTGTGCATGATGCGTTTGGCACCGCGCACCGCGCCGAAGCCTCAACCTACGGCATTGCGCAGTTCGCCAAAGTCGCCAGTGCCGGGCCGCTGCTGGCTGCCGAGATGGACGCGATTTCAAAAGCCTTGAGCCACCCGCGCCGCCCGCTGGTGGCCATTGTGGCCGGCAGCAAGGTGTCTACCAAGCTGACGATACTGAAAGCCCTGGCCGGCAATGTTGACCAACTGATTGTGGGCGGCGGCATTGCCAACACCTTCATGCTGGCAGCGGGTTTGAACATCGGCAAAAGCCTGGCCGAACGTGATTTGCTGCCCGAGGCCGCAGCGGTGATTGCGGCGATGAAGGCGCGCAATGCTGAAGTCCCCATCCCCGTTGATGTCGTCACGGCGAAAACTTTTGCTGCTGATGCTGTAGCCACCATCAAATCCGCAACTGAGGTAGCGGACGACGACCTCATCCTCGACATCGGCCCTAAAACCACCGCGCAACTCGCAGCGAAGCTGATGGCCGCTGGTACGATTGTCTGGAACGGCCCAGTCGGTGTGTTCGAGTTTGAAGCCTTCTCGCACGGCACCGAGGGCATTGCCCGCGCCATCGCGGCGAGCAGTGCGTTTTCAATTGCGGGCGGTGGCGACACCGTTGCAGCGATTGCCAAATACGGCATTGAAAAGCAGGTCGATTACATATCGACGGGTGGCGGCGCTTTTCTCGAAGTGCTGGAGGGCAAGACCTTGCCAGCGTTTGAGATTTTGCAGAAACGTGCTGCGGGTTAAATCAAAGGTTATTGGAGTCTGACCCTAGTTGTTCCTTTTCAGTCCCGCACACAGTTGACATCAAAATAATTGTTTGATAGCATTGATATCAATTTAAAGGAGTGATATCCATGCCATCCGTGACTGTCAGAAACATCCCCGATGCAACGCATCGCGCACTCAAGCTGCGTGCTGTGCAGCATGAACGTAGCACCGAAGCTGAAATCCGCTACATCCTGGAAAGCGCAGTGCGCCCAAAGGTTGGTATCGGCTCTGCACTGGCCGACATCGGGCGTAGCGTAGGAGGCGTAGACCTGGACTTTCAACGCGACACCAGCCCGGTTGAGCTGGCGAGGTTCGCGTGATCATTCTCGATACCAACGTCGTATCGGAACCTCTAAAACCCGAGCCTGACCAAACCATTTTGAATTGGCTCAACGAGCAAGAGCCGCAAACGCTTTACCTGACGGCTATCAATCTGGCTGAGTTGCTCGCAGGCATTGAAGCCATGCCGGTAGGCAGGCGGCGTGATGCATTGAAACTTGCACTAATGGGGCAGATGATGCTTCTTTTTGAGGGTCGCATACTGCCATTCGACAACAAAGCAGCCGAGGCGTTCGCTCACGTTAACGCCAGCGCAGCTGCAAATGGCAACCCCATCAGTTTTGCCGACTGTGCCATTGCCTCCATCGCACGCGCCAATGGCTTCATGGTTGCAACACGCAATGTTCGTGATTTCAAGGGGACTGGTGTCAAAATCATCAACCCTTGGGAGAGTGCGTCCGGGCACTAGGGACCCTAGGCATTGTGCTGGGTAAGGGCGCGGTTCAAAAACGGGTAACACTTTTTCGGGGGGCATCGGTTGAGTCATAGGCAAACCATCCAAAACTCACATTGCCCGTGTTACCCAAAAACGTTACTTTTTGAACCACGCCCTTTAATTAGAGCCTGGTCCCTTATTTTCCGCGATTGAACCACGCCGTGAGGGCAAAGAGTGCAGCGGTTGCAGTACTTGTCAAAAATATCAATGGCTCATAGGGACCCGACGGGTCCAGAAACCAGCGCACCCCAAAAAATAAACATGCAGAAGTTGAAGCTACCGCAAGAATGTTTAGTGGCGTGAATCTTTTATTTGAGGCTCGATAAATACTGGCGAGGTACAACTTCAAGTCAACCTGTGCCTTTTGCAGTTCGTCCTTACGAACCTCAATCACTGGGTCAAGAGTTGGTGCAAGAGTGTTCGGTGTGTTTAATAGACTAACAATGTAATGAATGTGTCCGCCGAGATCATCGAGCGACTCTGGTATGAATTTGTCAAGTATGGGGTTCAACGGTTTTACATCTACAACTGATGGAGAGACATCCAAAAGACATTCCTTCAAAGTCGACACAACATGTTCGACTCTGCGCTTAATCGCTTCGACTGCAATTCGTGTAGTTTTCCTCAGAGTTGTGCCTGATAGAAATCCTGTCGCGGATTGCTGGTTGTGCATCACCCTAATCTCCTCGACTACACGCGCTTTGTCTTGGCGGATAAGCGCTCGAAGCTTGTCATCGGCGTGTGAGAGGGCTTCATCGAGTTTCATTCCTGACTTTCAGTGATGGAAGTAGAAATAAACCCAAGCTAAAGCCACCAGAGCCACAGAAATGATCAATGACGTAATCACGAAGAGACTGGCTCCGAAGCGATGCTGGTCCATGGCAATGATCAATTTGGTCGGGCTGGGCAACTCAGTTAGTTTTATGTTCATGACGTGCTTCCTTTGTCGGTGCTGTGAGATTAAAATCCGACAAATGAATCTTATGCGCATCCACTGACTAATGCCGTGGATAAGGCTGTGGATAAGTTGGGTAAATTAGGTGGAAATCATGGTAAAGCGCAGTGCATAACCCAATTAAATCAACGATATACCTAGAAACAGTCTTTTTGGACACCTGTCGTTGTTGATAACCGTTAGATTCACGGCCCCGGCAAAATTCGAAGCGCGGCCACTCTTCGTCAGTCCAATCCGCTTACGTGCCTTGACGACTTTGTCGAGCAACGTATCCGCTACCGAAGAGTAAAAGGGGTCAAGAGTAAAAGGGGTCAAGTCTTGACATCACACTTTTCACCACTCGCCCTTGATGATTTTGCTGACCGTCGAATAGTGTGTGCCATGAGGGTTAGGCCCCAATTCTCTTGGTAACCGTTTGGTAACGCTTCCGTGTGAAAATAGAAAACGAAATTACAATGGAGACTTTGCATGATAAGTCGCGCCACCAAAATTGTTGCCACCCTCGGCCCCGCTTCCAGCGACCCGACCCTGTTAGAGAAAATGATTCGCGCTGGCGTGAACGTGGTTCGTCTGAACTTCAGCCACGGCAAGGCGCAAGACCACATCAACCTGGCCGCGGTGGTGCGCGAAGCCTCGCAGCGTGCCGGGCGCGAAGTGGCCATCATGGCTGACCTGCAAGGCCCGAAAATCCGCGTCGGCAAATTCGCCGAAGGCAAAGTGCAACTGGTGTCGGGCGAAAAATTTGTGCTTGACGCATCGCGTGAGGAGCTGGGCGACATCAATGGCGTCGGGCTTGACTACAAAGAGCTGCCGCGCGATGTGAAGGCCGGTGATGTGCTGCTGCTCAACGATGGCCTGATTGTGCTGACGGTCGATGCCGTGCTGGGCGAAGAGGTCATCACCACCGTCAAGCTGGGCGGCGTGCTGTCAAACAACAAGGGTATCAACAAGCTGGGCGGCGGCCTGACCGCGCCCGCGCTGACGGCCAAGGATATGGAAGACATCAAGACCGCGATGAGTTTTCAGGCTGACTACGTGGCGGTGAGCTTTCCGAAAAATGCGACCGATATGGAAATGGCGCGCCAGCTTTGCAATGTCGCCGCAGCCCAGTACAAACACAAGCCCGGCCTGATTGCCAAGATCGAGCGCGCTGAAGCGATTCCCAATCTTGAAGAAATTTTGCGTGTCAGCGACGGCATCATGGTCGCGCGTGGCGACTTGGCGGTTGAAGTTGGCTACGCGGCCGTTCCAGCCCTGCAAAAACGCATGATAAAAATGGCGCGGGCGCAGGACAAGTTCGTCATCACTGCCACGCAGATGATGGAAAGCATGGTTTTGAACCCGGTGCCCACGCGCGCCGAGGTCAGCGATGTGGCCAACGCGGTGCTCGACGGTACCGATGCCGTGATGTTGAGCGCCGAAACCGCAGTCGGTAAATTTCCGTTAGAGACGGTTGAAGAAATGGCCAAGATTTGTCTGGAGGCCGAGAAGGCCGAGTACAAGGAAATCGACTCGGACTTCACCGGCAAGACCTTTGCCCGCATCGACCAGTCGATTGCCATGGGTGCGCTGTTCACTGCCAGTCACTTGGGGGCCAAGGCGATTGTGGCGCTGACCGACAGTGGCTCCACGCCGTTGTGGATGAGTCGCCACGACATCCGCATTCCCATTTACGCGCTGACACCGCGCCTGGCCACCCAGCGCAAGATGGCCATCTACCGCAACGTTCGCCCCTTGCTGATGGATACCAGCGTTGACCGCGACACCGCTCTGAGCCAGGCAGAAGGCCATTTGCTGAGCCGCCAGATTGTGCAGAGTGGCGACGTGTACGCGATTACCTGCGGCGAGCCGATGGGCGCACCCGGTGGTACGAATATGCTCAAAATTTGTCGGGTAAAATAGGGCCCCCACGCTCCACCGCTGCGCGGGTCGCTGCCCCCCGAGGGGGCTAATTTTCCTTGGGGCGGCCCGGCGGAAATTGCTGGCCCCCACGTTCGCTCGCTTCGCGTAGCTCTCTGCCCCCCGAGGGGGCTAATTTTCCTTGGGGCGGCCCGGCGGAAAATTGCCGTGCCGAAAAGGGCCGATTCTGTTGGCCACAGTTAAAATCGTGGATCGGTACAAGTTATCAACGGGTTACCAACTTTTCAAGGACACCATCATGGCTCTTGTTTCAATGCGCGAACTGCTGGATCATGCGGCAGTCAACGGTTACGGCATTCCGGCTTTTAACGTCAACAACCTTGAGCAGATACAAGCCGTGATGGAAGCGGCCAAAGAAACCGGCGCTCCGGTCATCCTGCAGGCCAGCGCCGGTGCCCGCAAGTATGCAGGCGAGGTCTTCATCAAGCACCTGATGCAGGCCGCGATTGAGATGTACCCGAGCATTCCGCTGGTCATACACCAGGATCACGGCCAAAACCCTGACGTCTGCCAGAGCGCTATCAATCTCGGCTTTTCGTCGGTGATGATGGATGGCTCACTTGAAGGCGACGGCAAAACCATTGCCAGCTATGAGTACAACGTTGAGGTGACGAAAAAAGTATCCAGCATGGCGCACAAGCTGGGCGTAACGGTTGAAGGCGAACTCGGCTGCCTCGGCAGCCTGGAGACCATGAGGGGCGACAAGGAAGACGGCCACGGCACTGAGGCCACCATGACGCGTGAGCAACTGCTGACCGACCCCGAGCAGGCCGCTGATTTTGTCAAGCAAACGCAAATTGACGCACTGGCCATCGCCATTGGCACCAGCCACGGTGCATACAAGTTCACCCGCAAGCCCACTGGCGATATTTTGGCGATTGACCTTATCAAGGAAATCCACCGGCGCATCCCGAACACGCATCTGGTGATGCATGGCTCGTCGGCCGTACCGCAAGACATGCTGGCCATCATTCGCCAGTACGGCGGCCAAATGAAAGAAACCTACGGCGTGCCGGTTGAAGAAGTTCAAGAGGCCATCAAACACGGCGTGCGCAAGATCAACATCGACACCGACATCCGCTTGGCGATGACTGGCGCGGTGCGCAAGTTTCTCTTTGAAAACCCTGAAAAGTTTGACGCCCGCGAATGGCTCAAACCAGCCCGTGAGGCCGCCAAAGCACTGTGCAAGCAGCGCTACATCGAGTTCGGCTGCGAAGGCCAGGGCGCGAAGATCAAGGGCGACACACTGCGAGT
>JBCKNM010000042.1:0-14181 GCA_038902775.1 Polaromonas sp. | reverse complement strand
GGTTGGTCAAACAATCGAAGTCGTGCCAGAAAGCAAGCTGCTGGAGAAGCTTCGTGTGGCAGCGGGCTAACCCAATGCAATTTCATATAGCTACTGTCCCCGGCCGGCAACGGCATAACTCAGGTGTTAAGCCGCTCAACGAGTGCGGTGATCGTGCCTGACCACCTCTTCTACTGCGTCGCACACATGTTGTGCTGGAGCCCGCAATGCCCGAGCAACTCACCAAGCATCCCGAAGTTACCCTGCAGGTCTTGCGCAGCGCGGGCGCCAAGTGCGCTGAGGGTGCTCCCCAGGACATACTTACCAACTGCCCCACCGAGCGCTTCTGCAAACTGCCAGGCGGCGAGATTTGCGTCTTCGGCTTGAGCGATGCATCGAGAATGACACAGATCACGTCTGCTGAGTGGAGATATCTATTGCCATCTGCCTTGCCCGAATCACCGTCTACGTCTCAATCGTTGATGAGCGAACCTCTGCTGAGCGGCGGTTTAGGCCTGCTGGCAGGCGTGGCCATAGGTCTGGCCGTCTCGCACTTCCGCCGCCGGCGCCATTGAGGCAGGTCGGTACTGTCAAGCCTGTGAACACCATGCCAACACAACAGACGCTCCAGTCCAAACAGCGGCCTGACTCGTTAGAGCGCACGATATCGCCCAACCGTACGGGGCACGGGCGATGGAAGTCTTGCTAAAAGTGTTGACCATGGGCGGCGCGGCGTATGCCGCGCTGTTGGGCATCGTATTCGTGCTGCAGGGGCATCTCATCTACTTCCCCGACGTGGGTCGGCAGATTCTGCTAACGCCCAAGGACGCCGGGCTCGACTACGAGGAGGTGTGGCTGACGACGGAAGACAGGGTCCGGATCGAGGCCTGGTATATCCCCGCGCCGACGGCTCGCGGAGCGGTGCTGCTCGCCCACGGCAACGCCGGCAACATCTCCCACCGGGTGGACTACGCCCTCATGTTTCACCGCCTCGGCTACTCGTTGCTGCTCCTTGAATACCGCGGCTACGGCCGCAGCGAAGGCAAGCCGAGCGAGGAAGGCACCTACGCCGATGCCCGCGCCGCATGGCGCCACCTCGTGGCGGAGCGGGGATTCCCGCCCGAGCGCATCGTGCTGGTGGGCGAGTCCCTGGGCGGCGCCGTCGTCGCCCGGCTTGCCGCGGCCGAGCGCCCCGGGGCGCTGGTGCTTGCATCGTGCTTCGTCTCGGTGCCCGAGCTGGCGGCTGAGCTCTATCCCTGGCTGCCGGCGCGGTGGCTCGCGCGTTACCGCTACGACGCGCTGGAGGCTCTCGGGCGCGTCTCGAGCCCGGTGCTTATCGCCCACAGTCGTCAGGACGACATCGTGCCGTTCCATCATGGCGAGCGGTTGTTTGCTGCCGTCAAGGGGCCGAAAGCGTTTTTGGAGCTGGCCGGTGGCCATAACGACGGCTTTCTGTTCACGCGTGAGGCATGGCGCGAGGCGCTGGGACGCTTCCTGGCGCAGCACCTCCCGGCGGACGCCATGAGTCCTGTTCCACAGTAAAAAGTTCGGCTACAGTATTTTTGGCGTGGTTCAAAAAGTAACGTTTTTGGGTAACACGGACAATGTGAATTTTGGATGGTTTGCCTATGACTCAACCGATGGTCACCCGAAAAAGTGGAGTTTTTGGGGTCAGAGCCCAAATGCGACTAGCCTACGGCTCGCCCGGAGGGCGCGGTGCGATGCACCGCAGCGAAATTGGTGTCTGACCCCAATAACTCCTCATTGCTTCTATTGCGACTCGATGCCGCTGGCCGTGATGATGCGCCGTGATTCTTCGATCTGCCTGCGCGTGAACTCCGTGAACTCGGCCAACGTCATGTTCATCGGGTCGGCGCCCAGCTTCGTGAACTGGTCGCGCAGGTCGGGCGAGGCGAGCGCGCTGTTGACGTTCTGGTTGATCTGGGTCGCGATCTTTGCGGACATGCCTGCGGGTCCCCACAGGCCGACCCAGAGCGAGAAATCGAAGCCCGGAACGCCGGCTTCGGCGAGCGTAGGTACATCCGGCAACAATTGCGCGCGCTTCGCGGTGGACACGCCCAGCGCCACGACCCTGCCGGTTTGCACAAACGGCACCACCGCAGTGATAGGCGCAAAGTAGCAGCACACGCGTCCCGCGATCGTCTCGCTGATCGCCTCGGGCGTGCCTTTGTACGGCACGTGCGTGACATCGATGCGGGTATCGAGTTTGAACTTTTCCAGATTCAGGTGCGTGGCGCTGCCCACGCCTGCCGATGCGATGTTCAACTGCCCCGGCTTCGCCTTCGCCGCCGCGATGAAGTCAGCGAGCGTCTTGAAGCCCAGCTGGGGTCCCACGATGAAAACGTTCGGGTGTGCCGCGAGCGGCGCAAGGTTGGTGAAGTCCTTCAGCGTGTCGTACGGCAGGTTCTTGTAAATCGCCGGGTTCACGGCGTGCGCGTTCGTGCTCACGAGCAGCGTATAGCCGTCCGGCGCCGACTTCGCCACCACCGCCGAACCGATGGAACCGCCCGCTCCAGAGCGGTTGTCCACCACCACCGGCTGGCCCCACATCTCCGAGAGCTTGCGCGCCACCAGGCGGCCGACGATGTCCGAGGCGCTGCCTGGCGTGAATGGAATGATCAGGCGCACCGGCTTGGTGGGGAATTCCTGGCCCTGCGCTGGGCCGGCAACCAGGAGTACCGCGCATGCTGTCGCGAGCAGTAGTTTAGGAAAGCTCATTGTGGGTATCGCCACGGAAAGCAGATTCTTGCGCATGGATGTCTCCTCAGTTTTAAGTAAATAAAACATCATGATATATTATGAATTCGAAAAAAGTCAACGCCTGATCGCCGGTTAATTTCTTCACTTTCAAGAGGGTTTCCATGTCAGGCAGCAGCAAAACAAATCAGCCTCCCATCCACGGGCTCTTCATCGATGGGCATGAAGTTCCTGCCACCCGTGCCGACCTGCTGGATGTGATCAATCCAGCGACCGGCGAGTTGCTGGCCCAGATCAGTCACGCCAGCGACGAGGATGTTGACCGTGCCGTACGCAGCGCGGACGCAGCGTTCCACAGCCCCGAGTGGAGCAGCATGTCAAACCGGACGCGGGCCCGGCTCATCAACAAACTGGCCGATGCGTTCGAAGCCAACCTGGACGAGATGTACCAGCTGGAGACTGCCAACAACGGGCGTTCGCTCAATGAAACCCGAGCCCAGATCTCGCGCTTGCCTGATTTTTTCCGCTACAACGCCGGCCTCGCCATCGCGCGGCGCGACGCGGTCATCCCGGTTGACGGAAATTACCTGAACTACACCATTCGCACGCCGATCGGGGTGGTCGGCAATTCAACACCGTTCAACCACCCGCTGATGATCATGGTCAAGAGTCTGGCGCCAACGCTTGCCTCGGGTTGCACCACGGTGGTCAAACCCTCCGAATACACGCCGCTAACCACGCTGCGCCTGGCACAGATTTTTGTCGAAGCCGGCTTGCCACCCGGGGCTTTCAATGTGCTTACCGGCCTGGGGCCGACCACCGGCAAAGCCTTGGCAGCGCATCCGGGCCTGGCCAAGTGGGTTCTCACCGGCGGCACCGCAGCGGGCAGGATCACCGGCGCACTGGCCGGCAGCAACTTTGCCCATCAAACCCTGGAACTCGGCGGCAAAACAGCGGTGCTGGTTTTTGATGACTTCGACGTCGATCAGGCCGTTAATTACGCGGCTTTTGGCGGCTTCATTGGCGCGGGTCAAACCTGCATCTGCGGTAGCCGCCAGATCGTCCAGGAAAAAATTTACGACGAGTTCGTCGAGAAGCTCGCGGCCAAAGCCAAGTCCATCCGCATTGGCAATCCCGCAGATCCTTCGGTGCAGCTCGGGCCGGTGGTATCCGCGCGCCAGCAGCAACGCGTGTTGAATTACATCAGGATCGGCCTGGAGGAAGACAAGGCGCGCCTGGTCGCCGGCGGTAAAGTGCCTTCCGATCCATCGCTCAAGGACGGCTTCTTTATAGAACCCACCGTGTTCGCCGACGTCACGGCCCGCATGCGCATCTTCCAGGAAGAAGTGTTCGGGCCTTTCGTTTCGGTGACCAGATTTTCCACCGAAGCCGAAGGACTGGCACTGGCCAATGATTCACCTTTCGGTCTGGCCGGCGCCATCCGAACCAACGACATCACGCGCGCGCACCGCGTCGCGGCCCGCCTGAAATGCGGCATTGTCTGGATCAACGACCACCACCGGCTCGACCCCGCCTCGCCATGGGGCGGCATCAAGGACTCCGGCATTGGACGCGAGGGCGGAACCGAGTCGTTCGATCAACACTTCGAGACAAAAAGCGTGATGCTGCGCCTCGATGACTCCCCGTTTGACTGGTACAAGGACACCGCCAAGCAGTCGCGCCTGAATTGAGCACGCTGCGACCTGCAGAAGATTTGTGACCCAGCCCGGTTCAAAAAAATAAAGGCCCCCATGCAAACCTCAAACAACCAGCCGCGCCCTGAATTCAAGGACGTCAGCGTTACCGTCGGCACAAAACGCCTGAGCGCCAGGATCGCTGGCAGTGGCACCCCGATTGTCTTGTTTCATTCACTGCTGGCCGACCAAAGCAGTTTTGATCCAATTGCGCAGGTGCTGGAAAAAACCCATCAAGTGGTCGTGTTGAGCCTGCCCGGCTTTGATAATTCGGATTTTGTCGGCAGCAGCCTTGAGACCATTGCCGACCACATTGCCGCAGGCATCACGGCACTGGGCCTCAAGCAAAAGCCGATTTTTCTCGGCAACGGTTATGGTGGCTTTATTGCACTGCTCGCCGTCATCCGGCATCCGGGTCTGCCATCACGGCTGGTGCTGGTCGATTGTGGCGCGGCGTTTTCAGAGCCGGGACGTGCGGCCTTGAGGGGCATGTCCGCCGCAGCCAGGGAAAAAGGACTGGGCGCCATCGCCGACGTCGCGATGCGGCGGCTTTTTGCGCCCGAGTTCCAGCAACAGCATCCCGCGCTGATTGAGGATAGAAAAAAACGCTTTCTGGCTGTCGATCCGCAAACTTTCCACGGCGCTTGTGATGCCCTGGCCACCCTCGATCTGCGTCAGCAGTTGTCTGCCGTCAGCGTGCCGGCACTGATTCTGGTGGGCGAGCAGGATGAGGCGACGCCGCCGCCGATGTCGCACGAACTCTGCGCCGGGCTAGCCAATGCAAAATTGGTGCTGCTGGCGGGTTGTGCGCATGTGCCGCAGCTCCAGGCCCCCGAGGTGTTCATGGACGCCATCCGGGACTTCATCCATGCGGACAAGCCGGCTTGAGGCCGTCCCGACTCCCCTGGCAACGCTTCCGATGGCGGTTGTCCGCTACGGTTATTGGCGCTCGCTGGCAACCTTTCGCGTCCGCATTGTCCTGAACCTCAAGGCTGTTGCCTACAAAGAAACCATCGTCGATCTGAGCAAGGGCGAACAATTTGAACAGCCCTAGCAAAGCCTCATATCCCAATCCGGCTCAGCATCCACAATAAGCTGACAACGTTGTATACAACTCATCGCCGTTCACTTAAGATGAAAGTCTGAGCAAACCTGTTCAGATTGTCTTGTTAACTTAACTCAAGGAGACAGCAGATCATGAAATACAGAATCATCGCCTTATCTGTGGCATCTGTAGCACTCGCCGTTTCGACGGTCTTACTCAGCGGCTGCGGCGGATCGGCTACTGCACAGGTACCGGTCTTCACCTTGTCCAGCGCGGACGTGCCAAGTAATAGCACCTTCGGCCCCCTACACATTCTCAACGGCTTTGGTTGCACAGGCGGAAATATTTCGCCCGCGCTGAGTTGGAGCAGCCCACCTGCTGGCACCGTATCGTATGCCTTGCAGGTCTACGATCCCGATGCGCCTACAGGCAGCGGTTTCTGGCACTGGGCTGTCTACAACATTCCTGTTGCCGTAACCGGTTTGGCGCGGGGAGCGGGTAATGCTATTGCCACGCTCCCGATAGGCGCGCGCGGTGGCAATACCGACTTCATGGATACCGGTGCCACCGGCGGCAACGGTAACTATGGCGGCCCATGCCCACCAGTCGGGGATGCACCGCATCACTACATCTTTACCCTGTTTGCCTTGAGTGTCGCCAATCTGGAAACAACCGCAGGCATTCCAGCGACAGGCACGGCAGGATTACATGGCTTCGCGTTGAACAAAGGTATCGGCGCAGCCTTGCTGGGTAAAGCAAGCTTCACTGCCCACTACGGCAGATAGCACGTTCGATCACTACCGGCCCCGGTTATAAAGGGGCCGGTATTTTTTCGCGTGTCGTTTCCATGTTTCCCAAGCGATATCGCCCTGTTCGCATTTAGCACACAAACCTGATTCGGTTATAAGCTTGCACTTGCCAATACACCCGGTGCGAAATCCCCAATGGCGGATAGGACTTCCAACCGCATGAGGCCAAGTATGGCACCGAAAGGCATCCTCAAGAGTCGTGCTTTCCCTGATGTGGCGATCTGAATTCCCAAGGTTTTGCAGCCCACCTGCACAACATGGAAAGCTGGGCTGCGGGCACAGCCCTACCCCGGTGCAGTCTTCGCAACCCCCTTTTTAGGTTCAGCAGGTTCACCAGTCTGTGCGCTGGTCTTCGGGGTAGTCGGGCGGTGATTGGTTTGTCATATCCCAATCTGGCATAGCGTCCACACCCTCGCATATAAACACCGGCCGTAGCACTGCCCACCACCAGCGCGGTCATGCAGTGCGGCCTGCCTTTTCGTTTGAGCTGCGCTACGCGCTGTGGGTCAGTCCACCCAGCATCACCGCTTTCGGTTTGCCAGCGTTGTAGTGTTGGTCAGTGCGCGCGGCTCGGCTTCGCCCCGCGCAGGCTCTGAGGAGTTACATAGTCAGTGCTTCGCAAGTGTCAGCCAGTGCGCTGGAGCGCAGAGATGGTGTCGGCTCGCTTGCGCATCGTGCTGGATCAGCCGTCACCTGCGGCTCGGCCTGGCAACCCGTGGTGTTCGTGGCGTTTGTGACGCACCCCCGCTACGGCCACACGGTACAAAACCCCTGTACTGGTGGCTACACAGTGGCTACACGGCGAAAGAATGACACCAAGAAAAAAGCCCCGTGCTACCTATTCGATAGCTTCTGAGCTAGTTCCTATAAGGCTTGTAAGTGGCTCCTCAACCCGGGCTCGAACCAGGGACCTACGGATTAACAGTCCGGCGCTCTACCAACTGAGCTATTGAGGAATACAGCCTTAAATTATAGCTTGGATTTTTTGCTGCTTCGCCTGCTCTGCCTATGTAATCGCCGACCCAAGCCCCTGCCATCACCACAGCTCCGCTACGATCAAAGCATGTCCAAAACCGCGCGCGCATTGCCATGGCTGGAAGCTGGGGATAGCTTTCCGGCCATCAACACGGCCTGGGGTGTTCGTGACCCTGCGCCTGGGCTGCTGGCGGCTGGTGGTGTGCTGGATGTACCGACTTTGCTGGCCGCTTATTCGCAAGGCATTTTTCCGTGGTTTAGCGATGGCCAGCCGGTGCTGTGGTGGAGTACCGACCCGCGCATGGTGCTGCAGACGCGCAACTTCAAGCTGCACAGATCACTGCGTAAAAGCCTGAGTCATTTTGTGAGCGATGCAGATTGCGAAATCAGGTTTGACGACTCCTTTGCGCAGGTCATTGAAAGCTGTGCGAGCAAGCCGCGTGCGCATCAGCCGAGTACGTGGATAGTGCCAAGCATGGTTGAAGCCTATATCGCGCTGCATGTGGCTGGCCACGCCCACAGCGTGGAGACATGGATTAACGGCGAGCTTGCGGGCGGACTGTATTGTGTGAACATTGGCGGGGCGGTGTTTGGTGAGTCGATGTTTGCGCATAAAACCGATGCATCAAAAATCGCACTGGCTGCGCTGATTGCTTTTTGCCGCGCCAAGAGCATTGCAATGATTGATTGCCAGCAGAACACGCAGCACCTGGCATCGCTGGGTGCGCTTGAGATGACCCGTGAAGATTTTGCTGCCCACCTGGCCAAAACCATTGGCAAGGCCGCACCCGTGTGGCGGTTTGAGACCCTATACTGGTCTGAGATTTTGACTGCCAAAACACCGCAAACCTGATCAGATCACCACCATGACGCATCTCAAAGACCTGCCGCTGCAAACCCTGCAGTTTTACGTGACAGCACCCTACCCTTGCAGCTACTTGCCGGACAAGCAGGCCCGATCACAGGTGGCTACGCCCAGCCATTTGATTCATAACGATGCGTATTCAGAGCTGGTGGCACAGGGCTTCAGGCGCAGTGGCATGTTTACCTACCGCCCGTATTGCGATGGCTGCCAGGCCTGCGTACCGCTGCGGGTGCCGGTTAAAACCTTTGTAGCTGACCGCAGCCAGCGCCGTGCCTGGACAAAGCACAGCACGCTACAGGCGCGGGTGCTGAAACTGTGTTTTAGCAATGAGCACTATCAGCTTTATTTGCGCTACCAAAATGGTCGCCACGCGGGCGGCGGCATGGACCACGACAGCATTGACCAGTACACGCAGTTCTTGCTGCAAAGCCGGGTGAATTCGCGGCTGGTGGAGTTTCGTGAAAGCATGCCCAATGGTGAAGCGGGTGCGCTCAAGATGGTGTCGATTCTGGATGTACTTGAAGATGGTATTTCTGCGGTGTACACCTTTTACGAGCTCGACGAAGGGGCCAGCTATGGCAACTACAGCGTGCTGTGGCAAATTGAGCAGGCCAAGCGGCTTGAGCTGCCCTATCTGTATCTGGGCTACTGGATTGCCCAAAGCCAGAAGATGGCTTACAAGGCAGGGTTCAAGCCGAATCAGGTGCGGGTTGACGATAAATGGATTTGTGGACCTTCGAGCAGCGTTTAACAAAGGGTTTTTGGGGTCAGAGTCCAAATTCATCGTGCCTTTGGCACGCCCGCCGGGTGCGATGCTCAGCATCGCAATGAAATTGGCGTCTGACCCCAATAACCATTTTGTTTTCATACTGTAAAATTTGGGCAGAAAACATAACATGACAAAGCTCAACTCCACTCTATCTGCAAAGCCAACCGTCCAGGTCATTGAGCGCATGTTTACCCTGCTGGAGATACTGGCCGACCGCGAAGAGGCCATGCCCCTCAAAGAGATTGCAGAAAAGTCCGGCCTGCACCCATCTACTGCACACCGCATATTGAATGCCCTGGCCACAGGCCGCTTTGTTGACAGGCCGGTGGCTGGCAACTACCGCCTTGGAATGCGCCTGCTGGAACTGGGCAACCTAGTTAAAGCGCGCCTCGACGTGCGTGATGCAGCCCTGACCCCCATGCGCGAGCTGCACAAGCTGACGCAGCAACCCGTCAACCTGAGCCTGCGCCAGGGTGATGAGATTATTTACGTAGAGCGGGCATACAGCGAGCGTTCGGGCATGCAGGTAGTCAGGGCCATTGGCGGCCGTGCACCGCTGCATTTAACCTCTGTAGGCAAACTGTTTTTGGCGTTTGACGACCCGCAACGCCTGCGGGCTTACGCGACCCGCACCGGCCTTTCAGGGCAGACAAAAAACAGCATCACACAGCTACCGGTACTGGAACGTGAGCTATCAAAAGCACGCCAATATGGCATTGCACGCGACAACGAAGAGCTGGAGCTGGGTGTGCGCTGCATGGCCGCAGGCATTTACGATGACCAGAACAAGCTGGTGGCTGGGCTGTCTATTTCAGCTCCAGCAGATCGGCTGGAGGAGCATTGGTTAACCAAGCTACAGGCAACAGCCAATGAAATTTCAACTGCGCTGGGCTACAAACCGCGATAAAGGGTACTTCTAGAAATTCAGATTTTCGGGATGAAGTGCAAGGCGCCCGGAGCGCAGGAACCGGAACGTACTTCAGGTACGTGAGGATTTCGAGCACCGCGCAACGCCGCAATTCGCCCGAAAAATGAATTTATAGAAGTGCCCTAAAGATCGGGGATCAAAAAGACCCACCAGTTCGTATATCGTGATTAACCGCTGATTTGCTAGATGGTGGTGCTGACGTTAACCTTGGCAGGTGCTGACTCCACCCAACGGCGCACCCGCTCTGCGTCACCCAGGCGGCTTAATTTACCTGCCGAATCCAGAAAAACCATGATGAGCTTGCGGCCAGCAATTTTGGTTTGCATCACAAGGCACTGCCCGGCTTCGCTGATGTAACCGGTTTTTTGCAATCCAATGTCCCACTCGGGTTTTTTAAGCAGGCGGTTGGTGTTGTTGTATCGCAGGGTACGGCTGCCGACTGCAACCTGGTAGCCGGGCGACGTGGTTAGTTCGCGCAACAGCGCGTCGCCGTGTGCAGCGTTGACCAACGTCGCCAGGTCACGCGCGCTCGACTGGTTGCGGCTGGACAAACCGGTTGGCTCTGCATAGCTGGTGTCGTTCATGCCGAGCAACTTGGCTTTGGCGTTCATCAAGCTGACAAATGTAGCCATACCACCCGGATAAGTGCGGCCCAAGGCGTGGGCTGCGCGGTTTTCGCTGGACATCAAAGCCAGGTGCAATAACTCGCCACGGGTGAGCGACGTGCCCACCTTCAGGCGGGAACTGCTGTGCTTCTCAATGTTTACATCGTCTTGCGTCACGGCAATGATTTCGTCCATCGGCAACTTGGCACCACTGACAATCACGCCCGTCATTAATTTTGTGAGCGATGCGATTGGCAATACTGCACTGTCGTTTTTGCTGAACAGCACTTCGTGTGTATCTTGGTCAATAATCAGTGCCGCACTGGATTTCAAATCAAGCGCGTCTTGTGCGCCATGCAGTCCGGCGATTTGGCCGTATGAGGGCTTTGCTGGAACGGCGGCATAAATAATGCCTTTTCGCTTGATACCAGATACAAAACGCACGCTTTTCCGCGCAGAAACTGATTTTTTGGAACTGCTTGTTTTTGTAACTGTCTGTTTTTTTGCAATCGCGCGTTTGTCGGTTGCAGCACTGGCCACAGGAACTGCAAGCGCGGTAAACAAGGCCAGCAAACTGACGATTTTTAATGCGTGATTGAAAATCTGCTTAGACATGGTGGTGTGTCCTGCTTGGGATTGCAATTAAAAACATGGCTGAAGTGTATACAAATACAAAAAGTCACGCAATATCAAAAACTTACGTGACTTTCTTAAAAAGACACTTAATTGTGAAGGATTTATCCTGCAAAACCACAACCAGCACCACAAAAATACGCTAAGTCATTGAATTTAATGATTTATTTACATCTATCGATGACTTAGGGAGGTAGACGATACCGATATACCTTTTTCCGTCATTGCGAGCGAAGCGCGGCAATCCATGCAGCCGGAAGTCATGGATTGCCGCGTCGCTGTGCTCCTCGCAATGACAAGTGAGTGGTATTTTGGAAATTTCTGACTCCCTTAGCCCTGTGCAGCAATCCGGTCAGCTTTACTCTGCAATTTATTCAACGCGCTGAGATAGGCTTTTGCCGATGCCACCACGATATCGGGATCTGAACCCATACCATTGACGACGCGCCCGCTATTTTGCAAACGAACTGTTACCTCTCCCTGGCTTTCAGTTGAGCCGCTGATGGCAGTTACAGAGTAGAGAACCATCTCGGCACCACTTTTGACATGCGACTCAATCGCTTTGAGTGTCGCATCGACCGGGCCATTGCCGTCTGACTGACCTTTGACCTCTTTGCCCGCCACGGTGAAGACAACGCTGGCTTGCGGGCGCTCGCCGGTTTCGCTGTGCTGGGACAGCGACACAAAGCTGTATTGCTCGTTGTCGTGACTAACGCTTTCATCGCTGACCAGTGCCAGAATGTCTTCATCAAAAATCTCTCTCTTGCGGTCAGCAAGGTCTTTGAACTTGATGAATGCGCTATTGATATCGGCTTCGCTTTCCATCGCCACGCCCAGCTCCTGCAGGCGTTGCTTGAAGGCGTTGCGGCCACTAAGTTTGCCAAGCACGATTTTGTTGGAGCCCCAACCCACGTCTTCTGCACGCATGATTTCGTAGGTGTCACGCGCTTTGAGCACGCCGTCCTGATGGATACCTGAAGCGTGCGCAAAGGCATTGGCACCCACGATCGCCTTGTTGGGCTGCACCACAAAGCCGGTGGTTTGACTGACCATGCGGCTGGTAGCCAGAATGTGTTTGGTATCTATGCCGATGTCGAGGTTGAAATAGTCCCTGCGCGTTTTGACCGCCATGACAACTTCTTCAAGCGAACAATTGCCTGCGCGTTCGCCAAGGCCGTTGATGGTGCATTCCACCTGCCGCGCACCACCGATTTTTACGCCTGCAAGCGAGTTGGCAACTGCCATGCCGAGATCGTTGTGGCAATGCACGGACCAGACCGCCTTGTCGCTGTTGGGAATGCGTTCACGCAGGTTTTTAATGAAATGGCCATAGAGTTCGGGGACTGCGTAGCCAACCGTGTCTGGCACATTGATGGTGGTTGCGCCTTCAGCAATCACAGCCTCAATCACACGGCACAAAAAATCGGGATCAGAGCGGTAGCCGTCTTCAGGGCTGAACTCAATATCAGACATCAGGTTGCGCGCAAAGCGCACCGACAGTTTGGCCTGCTCAAACACTTGGTCAGGTGTCATGCGCAATTTTTTTTCCATGTGCAGTGCACTGGTGGCAATAAATAGGTGCAGACGACCGGATTTGGCAGGCTTGATAGCCTCGGCTGCACGCGCAATATCGCGGTCATTGGCACGTGCCAGCGAACACACGGTCGAGTCCTTGATGACTTCGGCAATGGCCTTGATAGATTCAAAGTCACCGTTGGAGCTGGCAGCAAACCCGGCCTCGATCACGTCGACCTTGAGGCGCTCAAGCTGGCGTGCAATGCGCAGCTTTTCATCGCGGGTCATGGACGCACCGGGCGATTGTTCGCCGTCACGCAAGGTCGTGTCAAAAATGATCAGTTTGTCAGTCATGTGAAATCCTTTTAATACCCAGCTAAATGTGCTTCAAGTCAAAACCAACAGCCCAAAGAAAAACGGCCCGCTGCTGGTGCAAACGGGCCGTTTGAGATTGGTTAACGCGTACGCTACCGTCTCCGCCCGTTGGCAGATAGCAGTAGTGTTAGCGAAATTCTGTTCATACTTTCATGTTAGCACAGCTTATTTGTGAAGGCCACGCTCGTCGGGTTCGTCCTTTGATGTCGAGATAACACTGGTTTGAACACCCTTGAACTTGCGCCAAATGTAAATGGCATAGCCGCTGAGTCCATACGCAACAAAAACGCCAAACATCACGGTGGGCGGATCGATGTTGATGGCAGCGATACCCAGGGCAATCAACACAATCACCACAAATGGCACGCTTTTCTTCATCTGAACATCTTTGAAACTGTAAAAAGGGACATTGGTCACCATGGTCAGTCCCGCATACAAGGCCAATACAAACGTAATCCAGGGAATGGCGACACCCCACAGCGCATCGGTACCCTTGAATCCAAATTCGGTCATCAACCAGATAAAGCCGGCGATCAGCGCCGCAGCGGCCGGTGACGGCAACCCCTGAAAATAGCGCTTGTCAACCACGCCAGTATTGACATTGAAGCGCGCCAAGCGCAGCGCGGCACACGCACAGTAGACGAAGGCAGCAATCCAGCCCCATCGGCCCAGTCCTTTGAGCGCCCACACGTAGGCGATCAGTGCCGGGGCGGCACCAAATGAGACCATGTCAGAGAGTGAATCCATCTGCTCACCAAACGCACTTTGCGTATTGGTCATCCGGGCCACACGTCCATCCAGACTGTCGAGCACCATCGCACAAAAAATGCCAATAGCGGCAAGATCGAATCGACCATTCATGGCCATAACGATGGCATAAAACCCACCGAAAAGCCCTGCAAGCGTGAACAGATTGGGAAGTATGTAAATGCCTTTGCGGCGCTTGCGTACCACCACAGCCTCTGATGTGACTTCGGTTTGTTCACCATCATGCATAAAAAGTACTCCTGAAGCCCTATTTGCAGGACAAAACCTGAACGTCTTGCGAATCAGTTGCGAGTCTGGTCAACCAGCTTGTTCTTCGCGATCCACGGCATCATGGCGCGCAGCTTGGCACCCACGATTTCGATCTGGTGCTCGGAATTGAGGCGGCGGCGGCTGATCAGCGTCGGTGCGCCAGCCTTGTTTTCAAGGATGAAGCTCTTGGCGTATTCACCGGT
The DNA here is from genome assembly GCA_038902775.1 of Polaromonas sp. Lineage (GTDB taxonomy): Bacteria > Pseudomonadota > Gammaproteobacteria > Burkholderiales > Burkholderiaceae_C > Polaromonas. Next base: position 51 of record JBCKNM010000042.1, on the reverse strand, counting down.
CTGGATATCTTTCAGAATCTGCTTCATGACCTGCTTGGTCTCGCTTGTAAC
>JBCKNM010000041.1:0-14259 GCA_038902775.1 Polaromonas sp. | reverse complement strand
TTATTACCGCAAGCATGGTCGCAGAACTGCGCGCCAAGACTGGTGCCCCCATGATGGAGTGCAAAAAAGCACTCACCGAGGCTGATGGCAACTTCGAAAAATCAGAAGAAATCCTGCGCGTCAAGCTCGGCTACAAGGCTGGCAAGGCGGCTTCCCGCGTGACGGCTGAAGGCGTGATTGCGTATCACGCCGAAGGCGAAGGTGACGCTAAAGTAGGCGCACTGGTCGAGATCAACTGCGAAACCGACTTTGTCACCAAAAACGACAGCTTTTTAGCCTTCACCGATGCGGTAGCCGTTGGCATCGTTAAAAACAACCCGGCAGACATGGTCGCGATGGGTGCCATGGCGCTTTCAATGGACGGCTTTGGCCCGACGGTTGAAGACGTGCGCAAGGGTCTGATCGGCAAGATCGGCGAGAACATGTCGGTGCGCCGCTTCAAACGTTTTGCAAGTGGCAAGCTGGCTTCTTATCTGCACGGCACGCGGATTGGCGTGGTGGTCGAATTTGACGGGGATGAGGCCGCTGCCAAAGACGTTGCCATGCACGTTGCCGCCATGAAGCCGGTGTCGCTGGCTAGCAGCGACGTGCCTGCCGAACTGGTCGCCAAAGAGCGTTCCGTTGCCGCAGCCAAGGCGGCTGAAGATGCGTCTGTGGCCACGGCAGCAGGCAAGCCCGTGCAATCGGCTGAAATCGTTGCCAAGCGCATCGAAGGCGGTGTACAGAAGTACCTGAAAGAAGTCAGCCTGCACAACCAGAGCTTTGTCAAAAACGACAAGCAGAGCGTTGAGCAAATGCTGAAAGAAAAAGCAACCGCAGTGAAATCCTTCACCCTGTACGTGGTGGGCGAGGGCATTGAGAAAAAGGTAGCTGACTTTGCGGCTGAAGTGGCTGCACAGATCGCTGCTGCCAAAGCTGCCTGATTTTTTCAAATACCAGCCGGAAGGCCGCTAAACTTCACCACAACCCAATTTCCAAGAAAGTCCCCGGATGCCAGCCTACAAGCGAATCTTGTTAAAACTGTCAGGTGAGGCCTTGATGGGCGACGATGCCTTTGGCATCAACCGCACCACCATTGTGCGCATCGTCGAAGAAATCGCTGAAATCACCCGTATGGGTGTTCAGGTGGCGGTCGTTATTGGTGGCGGTAACATCTTTCGCGGTGTGGCGGGCGGCTCGGTCGGCATGGACCGCGCCACCGCCGACTACATGGGTATGCTGGCTACCGTGATGAATGCGCTGGCCCTTGGCGACACCATGGACAAGGCGGGACTCACGCCGCGTGTGATGTCGGCTATCAGCATTGAGCGCGTGGTCGAGCCTTATGTTCGGCCCAAGGCGCTGCAATATCTGGAAGAAGGCAAGGTTGTCATTTTTGCCGCCGGAACCGGTAATCCTTTTTTCACTACTGATACCGCTGCAGCCCTTCGCGGCGCTGAAATTGGCGCGGAGATTGTGCTCAAGGCCACCAAGGTCGATGGCGTTTACAGTGCAGATCCTAAAAAAGACCCTAAGGCCACGCGCTATGCGAGCATCACTTTTGATGAGGCAATGGCTAAAAATCTAAAGGTGATGGATGCCACGGCGTTTGCCCTTTGCCGCGACCAAAAGCTGCCTATCAAGGTTTTCAGTATGTTTAAGAATGGCGCACTCAAACGCGTCGTACTGGGCGAAGATGAGGGTACGCTGGTGCATGTCTAGGAGCTTGGTTTTTGCCAAGTCAGAAAACTCGGAGTTTTAAGTATGAGCATCGTTGAGATCAAGCAGAATGCAGAACAAAAAATGCAGCAGTCGATTGACTCGTTCAAGGGCGGGTTGACTAAAATCCGCACGGGTCGCGCCAACCCGGGCCTGTTAGACACCGTGCGGGTGGACTATTACGGCTCCATGGTGCCCATCAGCCAGGTGGCCAATGTGTCGCTGTTAGATGCCCGCACCATCAGCGTGTCGCCCTGGGAAAAAGGCATGGGCGCGAAGATTGAAAAAGCCATTCGTGACTCAGACTTGGGCCTCAACCCGGCAGCTCAGGGTGACCTGATTCGCGTTCCCATGCCAGCCATGAACGAGGAGCGCCGCAAAGAGCTTACCAAGATTGTGCGTGGTGAGGGCGAGCACGCCAAAGTGGCGATTCGCAACCTGCGCCGCGACGCGAACGACGGCATCAAAAAGCTGGTCAAGGACAAGCTGGCCTCTGAAGACGATGAGCGCCGCTCGCAGGACGAAATTCAAAAATCGACAGACCGTTTCATTGTCGAAGTTGACAAGCTTGTCACTGGCAAGGAACAAGACATCATGGGCGTCTAAGGATGAAGCCCCCACATCACATTGCCATCGTCATGGATGGCAATGGCCGCTGGGCCAACAAGCGCTTTTTACCGCGCATAGCAGGGCATAAGCAAGGTGTTGATGTGTTGCGCCGCTGTGTTGAAAACTGTGTTGATCGCGGTATTTCGGTGCTCACGGTTTTCGCGTTTTCGTCGGAAAACTGGAACCGTCCCACCGATGAGGTCTCTGGTTTGATGGCGCTTTTGGCGCTTTCTTTGTCGCGCGAAGTACCGCGTTTGAAAGCCAACGGTGTGCGGCTGTATTTTGTCGGTGACAGGCAGCGGCTCTCAGCCAAGGTGCAGGCGGGGCTGGCTCAGGCTGAAGCTGACACATCTGACAACCAGCGCCTCGTCCTGAACGTTTGTTTTAACTACGCTGGCCGTTGGGACATTACCCAGGCTGCCCAAAAGCTGGCCAGCAGTGGTGAGGCCATCACCGAACTGTCGCTGGACCGTGCCATGGCTTTGGCGCATGTGCCCGACCCTGACCTGCTGATACGCACGGGTGGCGAGTTTCGCATCAGCAACTTTTTGCTGTGGCAGGCGGCTTATTCAGAGTTGGTTTTTACAGACAAGCTTTGGCCAGACTTTGACGGCGTGGCGCTTGATGAAGCTATTGCCGTGTTCAATGGCCGGGAGCGGCGCTTCGGGCAAACATCGGCGCAGCTGGGTACTTCGGTAAAAAACCACATGGTGGATCAGAAAGCCAGGCTCGCTTGATGGGGTCTCCGAATGCTTAAGCAGCGCGTCATCACGGCGATGGCCTTGCTTGCGGTGTTATTACCCGCGCTTTTTTATCCAACGCCATTTCCCTTTTGTCTTGTTGCTCTGGTACTGATAGCTGCTGGCGGATGGGAATGGGGTCGCCTGAACGGATGTGGTCAGGTTTTTTCAATATTTTTGGCCTCCGCTACTGCGTTGCTATGCGTGCTGGCGTGGTACTTCGGGCTGCTTGAAAAGCCGCTGCAAATGCTGTGGGTCTTTGTGGGTGCGGCATGGGTGATGGCGGGTGCCGGACTTTTACGGCTGGGTGTTCCTGGTTGGGCGCGCTTGCCCAAAGCGCTGCGTTTGTTGGGCGGCGTGGTGGTGCTGTTTTTGGCGTGGCTGGCGATTGCGCAGGCCCGAGTGATAGGCATCAACTTCCTGCTATCGGTATTGCTGCTGGTGTGGGTGGCTGATATTTTTGCCTACTTTGCAGGCCGCACTTTTGGTGGCCGGTTTAGCAAAAGCAAGCTGGCTCCCGGCATCAGCCCCGGTAAAAGCTGGGAGGGTGTTTGGGGTGGTATGGCCGGGGTCGTCGTGCTGGCATTTGCATGGCTTGCGCTGGATCGCCAGACGGCCGGTTTTGGTGGCAGCCTCAGCCTCTATGCGCGCCTTTGGGCCCAGCACGGAGTCATCGTGATGCTGCTTGCGGTGGTTTTTCTGGCTGTCATGAGCGTGGTGGGTGACCTGCTTGAGTCGCTCATCAAACGCAGCGCTGGAGCCAAGGATTCGAGTGGCCTGTTGCCCGGCCACGGTGGTGTGCTGGACCGGGTCGATGCCTTGCTGCCCACCCTGCCGCTGGCCATGATGCTGGTTAGTTTTTAGGTTTGTATGGTAGATAAAAAGCAGCGCATAACCATTCTTGGTTCTACCGGATCAGTGGGGGTCAACACGCTCGATGTGATCGCGGCGCATCCCGGCCTTTTTGAGGTGTTCGCACTCAGCGCCGCCTCGCAAACTGATTTGATGCTGGCGCAGTGCGCACGCTTTAAACCGCGTTACGCCGTCATGGTCAGCCAGCCGCATGCGCGCGATCTGGCTGAAAAAGTAAAGGCCAATGGGCTTGAAACCATTGTTTTATGGGATCAAGCGTCTCTTGAAATGATAGCGTCCCACGATGATGTTGATGCCGTGATGGCGGCCATCGTCGGTGCAGCTGGCTTAAGCCCTTGTATGGCTGCTGCAAAAGCCGGCAAGCGCCTGTTGCTGGCCAACAAGGAGGCGCTGGTGGTTGGCGGCGATGTTTTCATGCAGGCGGTAGCAGCCGGGGCTGCGCAGTTGCTGCCGATCGACAGCGAGCATTCCGCCATCTTCCAGTCATTGCCCGAAGATCCTTCAACATGGGCCGCGCGGGTTGAAAAAATCATCCTGACAGGCTCTGGCGGGCCGTTTCGCACGCGCGATCCGGCTACCTTGCGCCATGTCACCCCCAACGAGGCTTGTGCGCACCCCAATTGGGTTATGGGGCGCAAGATTTCCGTTGATTCGGCGACCATGATGAACAAGGCGCTGGAAGTCATTGAGGCCAAATACCTGTTTGGCCTCGTCCCTGCGCAAATTGAAGTGGTCATCCATCCGCAAAGCATCATTCACTCGATGGTGCAGTACCGTGACACCTCGGTGGTTGCACAGCTGGGTACACCCGACATGCGGGTGCCAATAGCCTATGGCCTGGCCTGGCCGGGCAGAATTGCCTCGGGCGCGCAGGCGCTGGACTTCAAGGCGCTGGCAACCATGACGTTTGAAGTACCCGACCATCAGCGCTTTCCGGGGCTGCAACTTGCATGGGAAGTGCTGGCCGCCCCCACGGGCAGTACGGCAATACTGAACGCAGCCAATGAGATTGCGGTTGCGGCATTTCTGGAAAAACGTATACGCTTTGACCAGATTCACCATGTAAACCGTGCAACTTTGGATCGGCTTGCGGTATCTGAAATACGCGGCATGGACGATTTGCTGGCTCTTGATGCCCAGGCGCGTGCCATGGCTGGTGATATTGCCAGCACTTTTCGCTGAACATCTGAAGGTTTGACATGTTGACCCTGCTTGCTTTTGTTGTTGCCATCGGGGTGCTGATTGCGGTACATGAATACGGTCATTACCGGGTCGCGGTGGCGTGTGGCATCAAGGTGCTGAAGTTTTCCATTGGTTTTGGAAAGCCGATTTACACTTGGCGGCTAAAAGGCAACCCTTGCGAATTCTCCATCGGCATGCTGCCGCTGGGCGGCTACGTGAAGATGCTGGACGAGCGCGAGGCTCCGGTCGATGAGTCTGAACGCCATCTGGCTTTCAATACCCAGCCCTTGAGGTCGCGGGCTGCGGTAGTTGCGGCTGGCCCGGCAGCCAATTTGTTGCTGGCCATTGTGCTGTACAGCATCGTCAACTGGAGCGGCCAGCAGGAGCCCATGGCCATACTGGCCAGCCCGGTGGCAGGCTCGATAGCTGATCGCGCAGGCTTGCGCGGGCAAGAGCTGGTGGCCCGCGCTGCGTTTGATGGCGAGCAACTGGAGTCTGTACGTTCTTTTGAGGATTTGCGCTGGCGTTTGACGCAAGGAGCGCTCAATGGCCGTGACGTGCGTCTGGCGATCAGCCGGGACTCGTCTGCCTCGAAGGCTGCGGATGTGCCAACGCGTGAAGTGCTGCTTAAGCTGAGCGAGATGAATGCCAGCGATGCAGACCCGCAGATGTTCCGCAAGATCGGCATTCTGGGCCCCTGGACGCAGCCAGTCATAGGCGATGTGATGGTTGGCAGTGTTGCAGACAAAGCCGGTCTGCGTGCGGGTGATGTCGTTCAGCAGGTAGGCCGCACCGCTATCGTGGACGGTCAGCAATTGCGGGAAACCATACGCAGCTCGGTGCAGTCCGGCAGCAACCCGCCTGTAGCCCTGGCGCAAAACTGGACAATCCTGCGTGGCGGGCAAACCATTGAGCTAATGATTACGCCCGAGGCGCGCCAGGACGGCAAGATCGTGGTTGGCCGCATCGGAGCCTACGTTGGTGCGCCGCCCCAATTTGTCAACGTTCGCTATGGCATCTTCGAGGGCCTGTGGCAGGGTACTATTCGTACCTGGGAGGTCTCTTTGTTGACCCTGAAAATGATCGGGAAGATGGTGACCGGACAGGCCTCCCTGAAAAACCTCAGCGGGCCGCTGACGATTGCAGACTACGCCGGCAAGTCTGCCAGCCTGGGCTGGACCGCCTATCTGGTGTTTCTGGCGCTGATCAGCGTGAGTCTCGGCGTGCTTAATTTGCTGCCTCTGCCGGTTCTGGATGGTGGTCACCTGATGTATTATCTTTGGGAGGCAGTCACTGGGAAAAGCGTGTCTGATGCGTGGATGGGCAGATTGCAGCGCGGCGGCGTTGCGGTTCTGCTGTGCATGATGTCGGTGGCCCTGTTTAATGACATTACTCGGCTCCTTGGCTAGTACCCAGGCTAACACCTAAAGTTCATGCAAAAACAGTTCAATCGATTCAAACTTCGAACCGTGTCCGCCATTGCGGCCAGCCTGTTGATAGCCCACTCGGCTTGGGCAGTTGATCCCTTTACGCTGAGGGACATCCGGGTTGAGGGCTTGCAGCGTGTGGAGCCGGGAACCATATTTGCGTCGCTTCCCTTCAGGGTCGGTGAAACCTATAACGATGACAAAGGCTCGACGGCCATTCGTGCCTTGTTTGGGTTGGGCCTTTTTAAGGATGTGCGCCTGGAAGTCAGCGGGGATGTGCTGGTAGTGATTGTCGAAGAGCGCCCAATGATTGCAGACGTCGACTTTGTTGGCAGCAAGGAGTTTGACAAGGAGGTGCTTAAAAAAGCGCTGAGGGAAATCGGCCTCAACGACGGGCAGCCTTTCGACAAATCGCTGGCTGACAAGGCCGAGCAGGAGCTCAAGCGCCAGTACATCAACCGCAGCATGTATGCTGTCGAAATCGTCACCACCGTCACGCCGATCGAGCGCAACCGCGTCAACCTCACCTTCAATGTGACCGAAGGCGACACCGCAAAAATTACGGAAATACACATTGTCGGCAACAAGGCGTTCAGCGAGTCCACCCTGCGCAACCTGTTTGATCTGGACACTGGCGGCTGGATGAGCTGGTACACCAAGTCAAACCGCTATTCACGTGCCAAGCTCAATGCCGATATCGAAAGCCTGCGTTCCTACTATTTGGCGCGCGGCTATCTTGAATTCAAAATTGACTCCACGCAGGTGGCGATCTCCCCCGACAAGCAGGATGTCAGTATCACCATCAATGTGACCGAGGGTGAGCGCTTTCTGGTGTCCAGTATCAAGCTGGACGGCAACTACATCGGCAAGGAAGAAGAATTCAAATCACTGGTGAGAATCAAGCCGGGTGAAGCCTATAACGCAGACACGGTTACCGAGACAACCAAGGCTTTCACCGATTACTTTGGCACTTTCGGTTTCGCATTTGCAAAGGTCGATGTCATACCGGAAATCGACCGCGTCAATAATCGCGTTGCTTTTATCCTGCAGGGCGACCCCTCGCGTCGCGCCTACGTCCGGCGCATCAATGTGGTGGGTAACAACCGCACCCGTGATGAGGTGGTGCGCCGCGAGTTCAGGCAGTTCGAGTCGTCGTGGTATGACGGTGACAAGATCAAGCTTTCCCGTGACCGTGTTGACCGTCTCGGTTTTTTTACCGAAGTCAATGTCGATACCCAGGATGTCACCGGAACCTCCGACCAGGTGGACGTGACAGTCAATGTGCTTGAAAAACCAACCGGCAACCTGACGCTGGGGCTAGGGTTTTCAAGCGCTGAAAAATTGTCCTTGAGCTTTGGTATCAAACAGGAAAACGTGTTTGGATCCGGTCAATATCTGGGTGTTCAAGTCAATACAAGCAAATTCAACCGCCAATTGGTTCTGAGTACGGTTGACCCCTATTTCACGACCGACGGCATATCGCGCGCGCTGGATCTCTACCACCGTACCAGCCGTCCCCTAGATGGTCAGGGTGGCGATTATGGCCTGAAAACAACCGGTACCAGCATACGCTTTGGTGTGCCGTTTACCGAGACCGATACGGTTTATTTTGGTGCTGGTTACGAGCGCCTCACGATCGAGACAGGCATCAATGCCTTACCAGTGAGGTTCCAGAATTGCGCCAATCTGGTTGGTTGTACGGGTACAGCCATACCGCTCACGGTCGGCTGGACGCGTGATAACCGCGACAGTGCGCTGGTGCCAACCAAAGGGCGCTTCCAGCGGGTTTTTGGCGATGTGAGTTTGGCGGGTGACGTACGTTACGTACGCACAAATTACCAGATCCAGCAGTACATTTGGCTCAACAAGCAGTTTACCGTTGCCCTCAATGGCGAACTCGGATGGGGCAAGGGTCTGAGCAATCGGCTTTTCCCGATTTTCAAGTATTTCTCATCAGGCGGCCTTGGCTCGGTCAGGGGATTCCAGCAGGGATCGCTCGGCCCGCGTGATGCCAACGATCTTGCTACCGGAGGCCCCAAAAAGATCACACTCAATGCAGAGTTGATAGCCCCATTCCCGGGTACGGGCAATGACCGTACCCTGCGCATGTTTGGATTCGTTGATGCGGGTAACGTCTTCGGGGAAAACGAGAAATACAACTTCAGCGAAATTCGTGCATCCTACGGTGTCGGTGTCAGCTGGATATCACCTGTAGGTCCTTTACGCTTTGCTATTGCCAACCCTTTACGTAAAAAAGTAGGCGATAGAATAGAGCACTTTCAATTTCAGATTGGTACATCTTTCTAATGAAGAACATTTCACGCAAACTATTACTGGGCTCCGTGATTGCGCTGGCTGGCTTTTCTGCCAGTGCGCAGGAGTTCAAGATCGGCATTGTCAATCTGGATCGTATTTTCCGCGAAGCGAATTCGGCAAAGGCTGCGCAGACCAAGCTGGAGACCGAATTCGGCAAGCGCGAGAAAGACCTGAACGATGTCGCGACACAGATCAAAACGCTGTCCGACAAATTTGAGCGTGAAGCACCTACCCTGTCCGAAACCCAGCGCAATACGCGGCAAAAGCAGATTGTGGATCAGGACAGGGATTTTCAGCGGAAGCGCCGTGAGTTCCAGGAAGACCTCAACGGACGCAAAAATGAAGAGCTTCAACAGGTCATAGAGCGCGCGAACAAGGCCGTCAAGGCACTCGCGGAGGCTGAAAAATACGACCTGATTCTTCAGGAAGCGGTCTACATCAACCCCAAGCACGACATCACCGACAAAGTGCTCAAGTCGCTGAATGCCACTACTGGCAGATAATCGGCGCAGCAGCAAAAAACCACGCCACGGCGCGGATACCGTATGGCTATAAAACTCGCTGCCATCGTTGATGCACTGGCAGCCGAGTTTGATGCACGCCTGGTAGGTGATGCCAATCTGCTGATTGAAGGCCTGTCCTCGCTGGAGAAGGCTACGAGTCGGCAACTGACTTTCCTGAGCCACCCCAAATATATAGCGCAACTCGCGCATTCATCTGCGGCATGCGTTGTCGTCGCACCTTCATTCGAGTCGGCTGCCATTGAGCGTGGCACCTGTATCGTGGTGGACGACCCTTATTATTATTTTGCGCGTATCACGCAGATATGGAAGCGTCATCACAGCGTGGAGTCTGCCCCTGCCATCCATCCTGCCGCGTTCATTGATCCGCTGGCCCAGGTTGCGCCAGGCGTGTCTGTGGGCGCGTTTGCCTGCATAGGCTCTGGTGCCGTGATCGGCTCTGGCGCGCGCATCGGGGAACACTGTGTGATTGGGAAAAATGCACGGGTAGGCGAGGGCAGTTGCCTTTCTGCCCGTGTCACGCTGGGTGACAGCTGTAGCGTGGGTGAGCGTTGCATCATTCACCCTGGCGTGGTCGTGGGTGCTGACGGCTTCGGCTTTGTACCGCATCAGGGACGCTGGGAAAAGATCGAACAGCTGGGTGCCGTGCGTATCGGCAACGATGTCGAGATCGGTGCCAATACCTGTATCGACCGCGGTGCCATGCAGGACACGGTGATTGAAGATGGTGTCAAGCTTGACAACCTGATCCAGATCGGCCACAACGTACATATTGGCGCGCATTCAGCCTTGGCCGGCTGCGTTGGCGTTGCGGGCAGTGCGCGAATTGGTGCGCACTGTACGCTAGGTGGCGGCGCTGTCGTACTCGGGCATTTGACGCTGGCAGACCATGTTCATATTTCTGCGGCATCCGTTGTGACGCGTTCAATCCTGAAGCCCGGAAACTACACTGGCCTGTTTCCTATCGACGAGAATGCGAAGTGGGAAAAAAACGCAGCCAGCCTCAAGCAGCTCTCGGCCTTTCGCGAGCGACTTAAACACCTTGAAATTCAGCTTAAAAATCTCCCTGCATCTATAGAAGAAAAATCATGATGGATATTCACCAGATTCTCAAGCAGCTACCTCATCGCTACCCGTTTTTGCTGGTTGACCGCGTGCTCGAAATTGAAAAAGGCAAACGCATCAAGGCGCTTAAAAACGTCACCATCAATGAGCCTTTCTTCGTGGGGCACTTTCCGCATCGTCCCGTGATGCCTGGTGTCTTGATACTGGAAGCTATGGCGCAAGCCGCTGCTTTATTGGCATTTGACATGCTCGGGCAAGCACCTGATGACAAAACCGTTTACTACTTCGCAGGCATTGATGCTGCCCGCTTCAAGCGCCCCGTGGAACCTGGCGATCAACTCATCATGGACGTGACGCTGGAGCGCATGAAGGCGGGCATTTTCAAGTTCAAGGGCGTGGCACGCGTGGGTGAGCACATCGCTTGCGAGGCAGAGCTGATGTGTACGATGCGAACCATTGCTTAAAGTGTCAAGCGTGCAAGACATGACGCAGAGCTCTGCTGCTACAGCCATAACAGGTATAGCGGCTACGCCAACAGGTATTCACCCGACTGCCATCATTGACCCCAGGGCCCAGCTCGACCCATCCGTCAGCGTGGGCCCGTACACCGTTATCGGGCCGTATGTCAGCATCAAGGCTGGCACCACGGTTGGCCCGCACTGCGTGATTGAAGGCCACACCAGCATAGGGCGGGACAACCGCATCTTCCAGTTCAACTCGCTGGGCGCTATTCCGCAAGACAAAAAATACGCCGGTGAACCCTGCGAGCTGGTTATTGGCGACCGCAATACCATCCGCGAATTCTGTACCTTCAATATTGGTTCTCCGGGTGATGCTGGCGTTACCCGTGTTGGCGATGACAACTGGATCATGGCCTACGTGCATCTGGCGCATGACTGCCAGGTCGGCAACCAGACGATTTTCGCCAACAACACGCAGCTGGCCGGGCATGTGCATATTGGTGACTGGGTCATTCTCGGCGGCTTTACGGTGGTGCATCAGTTTGTACGTGTGGGTGCGCACAGCATGACCGCCATGTGCTCGCTGCTGTTGGCAGATTTACCGCCCTTCGTCATGTCGCAAGGCCAGCCGGCAGAAGCACGTTCCATGAACTTTGAAGGCTTGCGGCGGCGCGGGTTTTCAGCTGAACGGATGGCGGCAGTCAAGGCCATGCACAAGGCCTTGTACCGTGAAGACCTGACCCTGGCGCAGGCTAAAACGCAGATTGCCGGGCTCGCAGAAAAGCACCCAGAAGCATTGCCCGACGTGCAGATGATGGTCACGTTTCTAGAGCACACATCGCCGCAGCGCGGCATTGTTCGTTAGGGTCTTTATGCGCATGGCTATGGTCGCCGGCGAAACATCGGGCGATTTGCTGGCTGGGCTACTGCTTGACGGCCTCCGGGCGCGCTGGCCCGCCATGACATCGTGCGGCATTGGCGGGCCGCACATGGCCCTGCGCGGCTTTCAGGCCTGGTGGCCCAGCGACAAGCTGGCAGTGCGCGGCTATGTTGAGGTGCTGCGCCATTACCGAGAAATCGTCGGCATTCGCCAGCAACTTAAAGCCCGCTTGCTCGATCAAAAACCAGATGTTTTCGTTGGCATTGATGCGCCTGATTTCAATCTTGATCTGGAAGCCTCGTTAAAGGCGGCAGGCATCAAGACTATCCATTTCATCAGTCCCGCTATCTGGGCCTGGCGTGCTGATCGGGTGGAGAAAATCCGTCGCAGCGTCGATCATGTCCTTTGCATCTTTCCGTTCGAGCCCGCCCTGCTGGCCGCGCATGGTATTGCTGCGACCTACGTTGGTCACCCGCTGGCCAATGTTATCCCCATGCAGCCAGACCGCGCTGCTGCACGGCGCAAGCTGGGTCTAGGCGATGAGGATATGCTTGTCGCCATACTGCCAGGCAGCCGGAAATCAGAGATTCAATACCTCGCCCGGCGCTTCTTTGAGGCTGCAGCCCTTATTTCACGTACGCGACCAGCTATTAAATTCATAGTACCCACTATCCCTGCATTGAGCCAAGAGATTGGGCGTATCGCGGCTTTTGCCGGCCTGCTGGCAAACCTGCAAATCATAGAAGGCCAGTCGCATACGGCGCTGGCTGCCTGCGATGTAACGCTGATCGCCAGCGGCACAGCCACGCTGGAGGCCGCGCTGTTCAAGCGGCCCATGGTGATTGCTTACAACATGAACTGGCTGTCATGGCAAATCATGCGGCATCAAAAACTTCAACCCTGGGTGGGTCTGCCAAATATTTTGTGCCAGGATTTTGTAGTGCCTGAGCTGTTGCAGGATGCAGCTACGCCCGAAGCGCTGGCGGCAGCGGTGCTGCAATGGGTAGATGCAAAATCTGCAACGCCTGACAAAATAGTGGCGCTAGAGCAGCGCTTTACCCGGCTGCACGCAGAGCTGCAGCGCGACACCTTTCAACTGGCAACTGATGCGATCCAGAAAATTCTCTTTGAAGGCTGAACAGACCGCGCTGTCCTGGGACATTCCAGGTTTGATGGCCGGTGTAGATGAGGCTGGGCGCGGGCCGCTGATGGGCCCTGTTGTGGCCGCTGCGGTTATTTTGGATGACTTGAACCCCATCAAAGGGCTGGCTGATTCTAAAAAACTCACCGCCATCAAGCGCGACAAACTCTACGACGAAATCCGCGCCAAGGCGCTGTGCTTTTCCATAGCACTGGCCACGGTTGAGGAAATCGACACGCTCAACATACTGCAAGCCACCATGCTGGCAATGAAGCGCGCTGTGGAGGGCTTGCGCCTGAAACCGCACAAGGTACTGGTCGATGGCAACCGTTTGCCGGTCCTGCGCATGTTGGCAGAGGCGATTGTGAAGGGCGATGCGCTGGTACCGGCTATTTCGGCGGCATCTATTTTGGCCAAGGTACACCGTGACCGCTGGTGCGCCGAGTTTGATCTTCAATACCCGCAGTACGGTTTTGCGGGGCACAAGGGTTACGGCACCGCAGCGCATCTGGCTGCATTGCGCGAGCATGGTGCTTGCCCACAGCACCGCCGCTCGTTTGCGCCTGTGGCAGAGGTGCTTCGATGAGTGATGTCACGCGTCGCATCACATCAAGAGACAACCCGCTCATCAAAGAGCTGCGCAAACTCTCCCAAGACAGCACCGCCTACCGCAAGCAGGGGCGTATCTGGCTGGAGGGCGAGCATTTGTGTCGGGCCGCACTTGCCAAGGGTTTGACGCCGGCAATAGCCTTGTTTGCAGAGTCTTTTTGGCCTCAAGCCCAATCAGAATGGGCGCAAGAAGCTATCAAAAACATAGTGATCCCCGATGCGTTGCTGCCCGAAATCAGCGGGCTTGAATCACCGGCACGCATGGGTTTTGTGCTTGACTTGCCCGTTGCACCAGTGCTTTTACCGGGTGCGGCCTCCGTCATCCTTGACCGCGTGCAAGATGCCGGTAATGTCGGTTCCATTTTGCGCAGCGCGGCCGCGTTTGGCTTTGGCCAGATCATCGCGCTCAAAGGAACGGCCGCGCTGTGGTCGCCCAAGGTTTTGCGCGCCGGCATGGGCGCGCACTTTGCGCTGCGTCTGGTTGAGGGGGTTGATCCTGTCGCGCTGGATGAACTGGAAACCCCGATGGTTGTCACCAGCTCGCATCAAGGCCGTTTTTTGCACGAGCAGAAGTTACCCCTGCCTTGCGCCTGGGTCATGGGCCATGAAGGGCAGGGTGTCAGCGATGATTTGATGGCTCGCGCCAGCCTGAAAGTACGGATAGCCCAGCCCGGCGGTGAGGAGTCGCTCAATGTAGCTGCGGCTGCGGCGATTTGCCTGTACGCCAGCGCCACGGC
>JBCKNM010000040.1:0-15108 GCA_038902775.1 Polaromonas sp. | reverse complement strand
GCCCCGTGACAAAGCGGAGCCTAGGCATGGGGTTGCAGCCACGTCTCGTCGATATAACGCTGCAGGTTGCCCTTTGCATCGGCGGGAAGCAGACCCGCCCTGACCTGGGCATCGATGACCATGTCGAGCCCGGGTTCGTTGACACGCATGTCCCTGGTCAGTTTTTCCAATGAAGTGAAGTAGTCCCAGCCGCGCAACGCGTACTTGAAGTCGATCTCCATGCCGCGTGCTGCAATCGCCGCCGCTTCTTCCCGATGGGCGTAAGTCCAGTGAACCGCGCGCAAGATCGCACGCAGCGCCGCCACGGCGGTTTCGGGGTTGCTCTGACACCACGACAAGTTGGCATTGACGGTATTGAACTGCCAGTCAGGCACATAGTCGCTGATGTCGGCCAGTTTCGTCAGGCCCATGTCCTCGCCCAGGAAGCACCACGGTATGGATTGCAAGCCGGCATCGAGCGTACCCGCCATCAGGGCGCGATGACGCGACGGCGCGCCGCCAGTCTCCTGGATTTCGTAGTCGCCGGGATAGTGCAGGTTGTGTTTTTCTGCGAGCACCTGAAAGTGGAAGAAGCTGCCTTCGGTTTTGCTCAGGATGCCGAAGGTACGCCCGCGCAGGTCCTCGATGGTCTTGATGTGCGGTAGCGCCATCAGCCAGTGGCTGAGCTTGGCCGAGTTCCCGGCAATGATGCGCAGCGGCCCACCGGCATGGGCGTTTTGCACGACGCCTTCCGGCGGTGCGATGGTGATGTCCAGGGAGCCGTCAACCAGCGCCTGTATCTGTGCATCGCTTCCAAGAAAGCTCAGGCTGATCTCGAGGCCTTCCTCGGCAAAGAAACCTTTTTCGATGGCAACCCATATTGGCGTGTAGTAGAAGGTCTTGGATATCAGTCCAATTTTCAGTTCGCTGTTTTTCATGCTGCGCTGTTCTCGCGGGTTGTCATTGGAAGATGTTCTGGGGGATACCTGCTGCGCTTTGGGCCGCTTGCAGGTACGTGGCTTCCACGTACTTCTCGGGCGTCGCGTCGTCTGCAATATGGATCATGGCCGTGCGGTCGCGCCGGATCAACGAAATGGCGGTCTGGAGTCCTGCGCGATTGAGATGCAGGTCGAGTGACACTGCGCCACCGGTATGGTCGCTCCACGCCCGGTCGAGGTAACGGCGCGGCAGCTTCATATGCTCCTGCGCAACATCGACTGCCCGTTCGCGCTCGTCCGCCATGAAGCGCGATCCCTGAATGGTCGCCTCGAGAAAACCTGTCAGCTCGGCCGCATGCTCCCTTGCCCACCCCTGGCGTACGTTGATGGATGTGAATTGAAACTCCGGAATCCACTGCGAAAGCAAGCCGAGGTTGGTCAACCCCGCATCCTCGGCCATGTAATTGTGCGGATCCGTCTGCATGCCGGCATCGATCTCGCCTTTGAGCAGCATTTCATGCCGCGGCGGCACCGCGCCGACTTCAACAACGGTGTAGTCGCCCGGATAGTGCAGGCCCAGTTGTTCGAGAATGCCCATGAAAAGGGAAGAGGTCCCGGCTGTTAAGGCAGCTACGCCGATGCGTTTTCCGCGCAGGTCCGACAGCTCGTTGATGCCGGGCTGCACGATGAGCGAATGTGTCAGCCGGTTCACATTGCCGCCTACCATGCGCAGCTCGCCGCCGCGCTCGACATCGTGGATGACGTGTTCCGGTGAACCGACACCGATGTCGATGCTCCCGGCCTTGAGCTCACGCGTGATCTGTTCTACTCCACCGAGGATACGCACTTCGACATCCAGCCCGCGCGCCGCGTACCAGCCATTGCTGACCGCCGCCCAATACGGCACATAGAAGAATGCGGAAGTGACGATTCCGACCTGGATCTTCTGGTTCATTCACATTCTCCTGATACGGCAACGGTTGCGTCCTCCCATAAGGGCATGGATGCCTGGAGCCCGAATCTAAGCCTTGAACCATGGTTAATCAAGATTGATTGACGCATCAATCTGAAGGATAGGAAATTCAACCGCATGAGCCCAAGTATCTCACCGTATCGCGTCCTCAGAAAACGTGTTTACCCTCAGGCGGCAGGCTAACTCGCCAAGAATTTTTGCCCCAATGGGCACAAGCGGGGTGCCGACCTGCCAAATAGCCAAATAGCGCAGCCCTACCCCGGCGGGAGCTTCAACAACCACCAAACATTCACCAAACGGTACGCTGATCTTCGGGGTAGTCGGGGGCTGATTGGTTTGTCATATCCCAATCTGGCATAGCCTCAACACCCTCCCCAGGCTCCTGCGCACCACAGTCATCCCACAGCGGTGGCCCGCGTGCCGGGGTGATGCGCGGGGCTTCGCTGTCCACGCCGATGTGATCCAGAATCCTGGCGATGTCTGCACTGAACGTCATACAACTGCGCTACGCCCAGGCGCGGTTGTCGACGGTGTTTTCATACGTGGCCCCGGGCACCACCATGTTCCATCTGACCGTCCAGTTGTAGGTGTCTTCGAACCGTTCGCGAGTATACGGTTGTGGCGCAGCATGAAGGAGGCGCCAAGTCTGCAACTCGTGGGGCTCCAGCAAGCCGCCGGTTTCGGCGATCAGATAGTGAATGTAGGGTATCGGATCCTTCTCCAGCAACTCGACCGCCCTCGCCTGCGCGCGAAACATGGCCGCGAGCGTCGGGCCGTCTAGATCATCGCCGGCCGCCTCGCTCCGGGTCGAGTGCGACTCGATCAGGATGCGAAGGCCTTGCTTCTGCGCCACACTGATCCACGGCTCCATGAGGCTCACCGCGGCCACCTTGCCTTGGCGCAAGGCCTCGATCCGCTTGGACATCGAGCCTGCGCTGGTGGTCTTGATGTGCTCCGGCGCCAGAAAGCCTTCCATTAGCTTCAGGGTGGTGAAGTGCGAGCCATTGTTCGGCGTCACCGCGATCGCCTGATCCTTCAACTGCTCGGGTTCGTAGGCCTTCGAGTCGCGGGCAACGACGATGGCGAACGACGACATCGACGCACCCAGCGCCACGATCTTGCGTTTGCGCAAGCCTTTGCTGTCGGCCTCGACGGCGCGTTTCATGATTCCCCATTCGCACATGCGAAACTGGTCGATGCCGCCGTCGTTGTAGGCCGAGTCGAGCGGGCGGTCGAACACGGAATCGAACTTGACGGAGTGCAGCGTGGTGACTTGCGCCATCCCGGGCGTGGTCACAAACTCTATGTCCAGGCCTTCGTCCTTGAAGAATCCTTTGTCGCGCGCTACCAGCACGGGCAGGTCATGGACCGCATTCATGATCGCGACCTGAGGTTTTTTCGCGACTTCGGATTTCCTGGTGATTTCTTCTACAGTCATGGTGCTTCCTCCTGGAGTTCCCTCGGTTTGGCCTCATCACTTCCGTACCGACGACAATCTGCGAGGCGCGACCGCCGCCTATTGCGCAATGCTCGCTAATTTCCGTCAACCCATCAGCAGGTGCGAAGGATAGGAAATTCAACCGCATGAGGCCAACTATGACACAAAAAAGCGTCCTCAAGAGTCGTGCTTTCCTTGATGTGGTGATCTGAAAAGGATTTCTGACTGCTGAGTAATGTTTTGATAAACGGTTTGCTCAGTGGCTAATTTAGGCCAACCCGGCCGACGAACCCCTTACGGAGTAGTGGCAGGCGGCCGGCGGTGCCGCGTCGCTTGTTCGTAGGCGTAGGCGTATTGAATCATCTTGGCATCGTCATAGGGACGCCCGAGGAAGGTGATACCCGCGGGCAGATTGTCGCTGGTAAAGCCTGCCGGAACGACGATTGAGGGGACGAAGACGAGGAAGGTGTTGATGTGCGGTGCCCCTTTCTGGTCGACCCAAGGCGGATTGACGCCGTCCTTGATCAGGGTTGGCTGGTGCTCGACCGCCTTGTGCACGATGGCGTCTAGCCGGTGATCGGCCATCACCTGGAGCATCAGCGTCATCAACCGCTCGCGCGCCTTCAGATACTCGTAGTGGGCGGTTGGCGGCGTGACCTTGGTCCAGCGCGTATGCACGCCTCGCGTCGTTTCGGCAAACAGCGGCGATGCCATCGCCTCGGCTCGCGTGGCGAACGGCGCATTGGCACAGCCGTTGACGTAGGCGGCGAAAGCCTCGTCTTCTTCGCTCCGATCTGACGCGCGCAGCGCGAGCAATGCCTTGAGTTCCGGAATGACAATGGGGTCTACGAGTTCTGCGCCTGCCGTCTTGAGGTCGGCACACGCACGGTTGAAGACCAGGTCCACTTTGGCGAAGTCAGCGGAATCGGGCTCCGTGTGATAGCCCATGGGCTCGCGCAGTATGCCGATGCGCACACCCCTGAGTCCCTCCTTGATGAGGAGCGCGGTGTAGCTGGCCGGGGTGTGGCCGACGCCTCTGGCGGTGATCGGGTCTGCGGGATCATATCCGACCATCACGTCGAGCATTTTTGCGAGGTCGGTGACCGTGCGCGACATGGGTCCCAGCGAGCCGTTGATCGCAGGCCAGCCGCCATAAATGCCGCCTCTGCTAACGAGGCCGGCGGTCGGCCGCATGCCCACGATGCAGTTCCAGATGGCGGGCCGGCGGATGGATGCGAAGCCTTCCTGGCCGATCGCGACGGTGGCGAAATTGGCCGCCACGCAGGCCGCCGATCCACCCGAGGAGCCGCCCACGGTGCGGGAAAGATCATAAGGATTGCGCGTCGAGCCGAACAGCGAGCCATGGGTGTCGCCGGCACCCATTTCGCCCAGTGTCGCCTTGCCGAGTATGATCGCCCCGGCTTGGCGCAGCTTGGCGACGACGAAGGCATCGCGGTCGGGATCGAAATTCTTGAACAGCACCGAGCCCAGTGTCGTGGGCATGCCTTTGGCGTCGCATTGATCCTTCACGACGATAGGGATGCCGTGCAGCGGCCCTACCAAACCCTTGGCCTTGAATGCCGCATCGAGCTCTTCGGCGTCTTGCAGGGCCCGAACGTTGATGTTGGTGAGCGCATTGATGGTTGGCCCTTTTTTCTCGTAGGCATCGATGCGATCGAGATACATCTGCACCAGCTGCCGCGCAGTCAGCGTGCCGGCCTTGTACGCGGCGTGGATGTCGGCCACCGTTGTTTCCACTACATTGAAAGCTTGAGCAGACGCCATTGTTGGTACTCCGTTGCGCGACGATGTTCTATTTGCTATTCATCTCAACCGAATAGCCGAAGACCCTGTGATCGGGCTGCGGCGTGAGCTTGATGTCATTCGAAACGCCGTACAGGATGTTGTGTTGCCATAGGAAATGCGAAGGATAGGAAATTCAACCGCATGGGGCCAAAAGTATGACACAAAAAAGCGCTATAAAGTAGATCACCCGAGACAAGCGATATCGCTCTGGAGGAAAACATGGCAACAGCACTCGAAATTTTCGTCAACGACAAGCGGCATCGGGTCCAGGCTACCCCAAATATCCCTCTGCTTTATGTCTTGCGCAAGGAGGTCAATCTGAGCAGTTCGCGATTCGGTTGCGGCCCGGCTCAATGCGGCGTCTGCACGGTCCACCTGTACGGAGCTGCGATCCGCTCATACGTGATGCCGGTGTCGGTAGTCGCGGCAAGCAAATCACGCCGCTTGAAGGCCTGATGCGCTCAAACTGCTCTCGACTGATGTCGCTATGATGACTCTTTCTCAGCCCTTAATTATTAGGAGATTTCTCATGAATATGGATATGAAATCATCGCTCACCGACCTTGGTCTACGCGCCTTGCTGATTGCATTATCACTGTCTTGTGGGACAGCGTCCGCGCAAGCTTGGCCTGCAAAACCGGTACGCATCATCGTACCGATCACTCCGGGCGGCACCGGGGACACGCTGGGACGGATTGTTGCGCAGAAGCTTACCGAGAGCATGAAGCAGACTTTCGTCGTTGAAAACATCCCGGGCGCAGGTAACCTGATCGGTTCCGATAGGGTAGCGAAGGCGCCGCCCGACGGCTACATGCTGCTCGTATCCGGTATCGCTTCGCTCGCAATCGCACCAACGATGTCGAAGAAAGCCCCGTACGATCCCTTGCGCGACTTCACGCATATTGCACTTTTTGGCGGACCGCCTAACGCGCTGACGGTACACCCAAGCGTCCCGGCGCGCGACCTGAAAGAATTCATCGCGTACGCCAAGTCCCAGCCGGGCAAGCTGAGCTACGGCTCCCCGGGCAACGGCACGCTAGGCCATCTGTTCGGCGAGAATTTCAAGCAACTGCTCGGAATCGACATGCTGCATGTGCCCTACAAGGGAGCGGCTTTTGCGGTCAACGATTTGATTGCCGGACACATCCCTGCCATCTCGACGACGCTGTCGACAGCGGCCGAGTCAATAAAGGGCGGAAAAGCGCGAGCGCTCGCAGTATCCTCGACCTCGCGCGTGCCCGACTTTCCCGATGTCCCGACGTTCGCCGAACTCGGCCATCCGGAACTGACGACCGCGGTCTGGTTCTCCCTGTCAGGTCCGGCTGGAATGCCGCAGGACATCGTGCAGCGCCTGAACACCGAAGTACGCCGGATTCTTCAGCTTCCCGAAGTACTTCAGCGGCTGCGGCCCGAAGGTATCGAACCGGGCAATCTCGATCCGAAGGCATTTACCGCTTTCGTCGCAGCCGAGTTGAAGCGCTGGACGCCGATAATACGCGCCTCGGGCGCGCAGGCTGACTGAAGCGTTAAACAGACCACAGATTGTTTACCGGATAACTTGTTTGTGGATATTGCGTGACTTGCTCATTCACGACGCCGGATTGGTTGTGGTGGATTGCAACCCGGTAAATGAGTAGATAAGAAATTATATGGCTAGCAGCCTGACGGACTTAGCCCTCGACGACGGGCCACAGGCATCCATAACATCTCCTCGTTTTATTGTCGGTTCATGCGGTATCGCACCGCGTCCTCACTCATCACTCCTCACTCCCGCAGTTCACTCCCCGTCATAGCCGGGCAGCACCCGCGCATCGATCACGCAGACACCGCCGGCCTTGACGATGGCGATGCCGCGTTCAATCGCCGGCTGCATTTCGGCCATCGTGGTCACCGGGCCGATGCCTTCGGCGCCCTGTGTGCGCGCCATGGCTGCGATGTCGATGTCAGGATCGATGATTTTCTGGCCGATCCAGGCATTCTCCGGTGGCCGACCGCGGTATTCGGCGACGTGGCCCTGGTGACGCTCGTCGTTGAAGAACGAACGGTTGTTGCAGATGATCATCAGACAGGGGATCTGGTAATGCGTTGCGGTCCATACCGCCGTGTTGCCCATCAGGAAATTGCCGTCGCCCATCAGGCCGATGGGAATGCGTCCGCTGCCTTTCAATGCCAGCGCGGCGCCGATGGTGATGCCGGGTCCCGCGCCGACGCCGCCGCCGCCGTCGAAACCGAGGTAATCCAGCGGATGGCGAAAATGGGTGTAGGCACCGTTCCAGCCCAACGGCAGGTGGGTGTAACAGACTTCCTGTTTGCCGACTGCGGCGTTCAGTGCGTATGCGAGTCCCTTCAGCGCCAGTGGTTCGGCGGATTTGCCGGCGAGCGCGTAGCCGCCAGTCTTGATCAGTTGTGGGCGCGCGGTGACTGCCGCCGTCAGCAGCGGCACCGCGGCTTCGGGTTCGCACTGCATGTACACATCGACCGGCGGCAACGCCTGGTAATCCATGCTCCAGCCGCGGTGCAGATGGTTGTCGCAGGACACGTGGATGATTTTTGCAGTGACCGGCTTGTCGCCAAAGGCCTGCTTCAGCGCGCCGGCAAGATCCAGCCAGTCCAGCGAGATGATGACGTCGGCCGCGGCCAGCACTTTGCGCGCCTCAGGTACCAGGCGGTTCGCGGGCGGGGCGGCGTGCAGGCGGTGATCGGTGGGGAAGGCGGCGGGGAGCTTGATCTGGGTCAGCACGCGCATGTCGAGTTTTTCGGCGAGAGCGATGCGCGCATTCCATGCATCGAGACTGCGCGAACTGCGGCCGGCGAGCATCACCGGATTTTTTGCAGTGGACAGCAGCTTGGCCGCGGCTTCGATTTCATCCGTCCCCGGACGCACCGCGGGCGGCGCTGCGTAACGCGCGACATCAGGCATGGCCGGCAGGGTTTCGAGTTTTTCTTCCTGGATCGACACATCGAGGTTCACATACACCGGTGCGCGCGGCGCGGTGGCGGCAAGTTGCGCGCCGCGCAGCAGCGCTTCAACCGCGGCGGTGACCGAACCCGGCTGGTTATCCCACTTGGTGAAGTTGCGCACCAGTGCAGCCTGATCCGAGCAGGTGTGGATCCAGTCGATCCACGGCCGGCGCTTGGCGGCGTCCCAGGGGCCAGTGGCGCCGAGAATCAGCATAGGGCTGCGGTCGCACCACGAATTAAAAATCGCCATTGAGGCATGCATCAGGCCGACGTTGGAATGCAGGGCCACCGCCATCAGTTTGTTCGACGCCTTCCAGTAACCCTGGGCGATCGACACCGCGGTTTCATCGTGCAGGCACAGCATCATTTGCGGTTTTTTGTTGCCGAGGTAATTGACCAGGCTGTCGTGCAGTCCGCGGTAACTCGCACCTGGATTCAGTGCGATGTACTCCATGTCGAGTGCGCGCAGCGTGGCGGCGATCACGTCGCTGCCGAACACGGCATCGCTGGTCGCCGAAGGCGTCGGGGTTTCGTGTTTGATGGCGGCGTTCTTGTTCTGTTCAGTCACGATGATTCCAATCGGGAAAAATGAAAATCAAAAAAATAAAAAACAGCCACAGAGATCACAGAGGACTGCAATTCTGGGGAAATTCAGCCCGCATCATGTTGCCGTTCGTGTCCGGGGTGGCTTGGGGCTTTTCTCTGTGAGGGATAGAAAATTCAACTGAATGAACCCAAGTATCTCACCGTATCACGTCCTCAGAAAACGTGTTTACCCTCAGGCGGCAGGCTAACTCTGCCGAAGAATTTTTGCCCCATTGGGCACAAGCGGGGTGTCGACCTGCCAAATAGCCAAATAGCGCAGCCCTACCCCGGCGGGAGCTTCAACAACCACCAAACATTCACCAAACGGTACGCTGATCTTCGGGGCAGAACGGGGGCTGATTGGACTGGTCATATCCCAGTCCGGCTCGATATCCACAGTCTCCCCTTGCTCCTGCACAGATAGCTCGCGGGGGCACGCGGTTTGGGCTTGGCTTGTGCCTCAGATTATTTCGCCTGCAGTTCCGCCGCGCGTTTCACCGCTTTGACGATGTTCAGATAACCGGTGCAGCGGCAGAGGTTGCCCTCGAGACCATGCACGATTTCGTCGTCGCTGGGTTTCGGATTGTCTTTGATCAGCGCAACGGTAGTCATGATCATGCCCGGCGTACAGAAACCGCATTGCAGCGCATGGCATTCGGTGAACGCCTGTTGCGCCGGATGCAGTTTGCCGTTTTTGGCGAGACCTTCGATGGTCACCACATCGGCACCGTCGGCCTGCACCGCCAGCAGGGTGCAGGATTTGATCGCGCGACCGTCGACATGCACGGTACACGCGCCGCACTGGCTGGTGTCGCAGCCGACATGGGTACCGGTCAGGTTCAGCGAGTCGCGCAGAAAATTGACGAGCAGTTCCCGGTCTTCGACTTCACCGGTGCAGGGCTTGCCGTTCACGGTCAGTTTGATGGTTGTCATTGTTTGTTTCCCACCGATTAAGCTGCGAGTGCCGCGGCAGCGCGGATCGCCATGACTTTCGCCAGCTGCGCGCGGTATTCACGCGTGCCGTGGATGTCTTCGTTCAGATCGTCCGCAGCCAGCGTCAGTTTTTCCAACGCTGCTGCGCTCATGCTCTTGGTCAGCGCCTGCTCGGCTTCGGTCCAGCGGAACACGCCGGGGCCTGCGCCGGTCACTGCGACACGAATGCCCGATGCGGTCTGCGCGATGAACACGCCGGCCATCGCATAACCGGAAGCTGGGTGCGGAAACTTGGCATAGGCGGCTTTTTTCGGCAGCGGGAAGGCGATGCGCACGATCAGCTCACCCGGTTCCAGTGCCGTTGCGAACATGCCCTGGAAAAAATCTTCAGCAGCGATTTCGCGTTTGTTGGTGATGACTTTTGCATTCAGGCCCAGCACCGCTGACGGATAATCCGCGACCGGATCGTTATTGGCCACCGAACCGCCCAGCGTGCCGCGGTTGCGCACTTGCGGATCGCCGATGTGCGAAGCCAGATCGGCCAAAGCCGGCAACGCATCGCGCACGACTTTCGAACTCGCCACCTGCTGATGCCTGGTCGCAGCACCGATGATCAATGCGCCGTCTTTGACTTCAATCCCGGACAGCTCAGAAATACCATTAATATCAATTAGTTGCGTCGGATTCGCGAGCCGCGCTTTGAGCGTCGGGATCAAGGTCATGCCGCCGGACAAGGGTTTGGCTTCGCCATCCTTGGCCAGGAAGTCAATCGCTTCTTTCAACGACTTCGCCTTGCGATACTGGAATGCAAACATGTCAGTGTCCTTTTTTTGCGGCGGTAATGGCCTGCCACAGTTTGTGCGCGGTCAGCGGCATGTCCAGCGGCGGCACACCCAGCGGCCGCAGCGCGTTCATCACCGCATTGGTCAATGCACCCAGTGACGCGGTGCAACCGGATTCGCCCACGCCCTTCACACCCAACGGACTGATGGTGCCGAAGGTGGTGTGTCCGGCAATGCTGATGTCCTTGATCCAGCCTGCTTTCGGCATCGGGTAATCGGCAAAACTGCCGGTCAGCAACTGTCCGGTGTCCGGGTCGTAAACGACGTTCTCGCCGAAAATCTGGCCCCAGCCCTGTGCCACCGCACCGTGTATCTGGCCTTCGACGATGGTGTGGTTGATCACCGTGCCGCAATCATCGACGGCGACATACGACACCACGTTGGTGACCCCCGTCTGCGGATCGATTTCGACTTCGGCAACATGGCAGCCGTTGGGGAAGGTTGAACCGAATTTGCCTTCGCCGGTCACCGACAGCGGTTTTTTCGCCGCCAGTTCGCCGAGGGTGATTTTTTTGCTCGACTCTTTCGACTGGAATTCGCCCTGGGCATAAGCCACCTGCGACAGTTCAACACCGAGTTCTTCGGCGGCCAGTGGCATCGCCACTTCAATCAGTTTTTTTGCTGCGATGTGGCACACCGTGCCGGCGCCGACGATGCTGCGTGAACCGCCGGTGTGGTTGCCGATCAGGCCTTTTTCGCCGATGCCCTGGCGCAGCGTGATGCGTTCGGCCGGAATGCCCAGCGCGTCGCCGATGATCTGCGCGAAGGTGGTTTCGTGGCCCTGGCCCTGCGAATGCGAGATCGAATACGCGGTCAGGTTGCCGTCGGTGCCCACTTCAAGCAGCACTTCGTCTTTGGGGAAGATGCCGGCGGCGGAACTCTCGATCACGGTGGACAGGCCCAGGCCGCGCAACTGGCCGCGTTTTTCCGATTCCGTGCGGCGTTTGGCGAAACCGTTCACGTCCGCGAGTTTCAGTGCCTTCTCCAGCACCGCCGGGAAATCGGCGATGTCGTAGACCGAACCGGTCGGCGTTTTGTACGGGAAGGCTTCCGGCGGGATGAAATTGCGCCGGCGGATTTCGGCCGGATCAATGTTCATCTGCGCTGCAGACTCATCGACCAGGCGCTCAATCGTATAAGCGATCTCAGGACGCGCCGCGCCACGATACGTCGACACCGGCACGGTATTGGTCAGGGCGACGCGCCAGCGGCCGAACAGGGCCGGAGTTTTGTAAACACCATTCAGACAAGTCACCGGATTACGCATCGTGCTGGACGAGCCCGCGGGATGCTGGTAGGCGCCGAGGTCGGCAATCCAGTCCAGCTTCATCGCGAGGAAAGTGCCGTCGCGGTCGAGAGCCATCTCGGCGTCGATGTAATTGGCGCGGCCGTGCGAATCTGACTGGAACGCCTCGCTGCGCGAAGACACCCATTTCACCGGGCGGTTGAGCGCCTTGGCGGCGATCATCATCGCCACGTATTCGGTATAGGCAATGCCGCGCTGGCCGAAACCGCCGCCGACGTCTTTCGCCTTGACGTTGATCTTGTCGTCGGGCACGCCCGTGTAAGCGGCGATCTGCATGCGCATCAAGTTGATGCCCTGCACCGGCACATGGATCGTGTAGGCCCCGGAGCCCGCGTCATATCCAACCAGACAGGCGCGCGGCTCCATCGGGCTCGGCGCGACCCGCGTGCAGTCGAGTTTCAGTTTGGTGACATGCGCCGCTTTGGCGAATGCCGCGGCAACCGCTGCCGCATCTCCGGCTTCCTGTTCAAAAGCCAGGTTGCCCGGCACGTTGTCATGCAGTTGCGGCGCGCCGGCTTCCAGCGTGGTCCGCGGGTCCACGCTGACCGGCAGGTCTTCGTATTCGACTTCGATCAGTTCCGCAGCGTCCTGCGCCTGCAGCGCGGTCTCGGCAACCACCATCGCCACCGTTTCACCGACAAAACGCACTGTGCCGGCGGCAAGCACCGCACGGCTCGGCAAGCGCGCCTTCATGCCGTCCTTGCCGGCGAAGGTCAGCATGCTCAGCGGTTTCACATAACCCGCGGCCACTGCATCGGCGCCGGTATAGACACCCAGCACGCCCTTGGCCTTGCGCGCGGCATCGGTGTTGATCGAAACAATTTTTGCGTGGGCACGATCCGCACGAAGAAATGCGGCGTGTGCCTGATTGGGTAGGCTCCAATCAGCGGCGTAACAACCCTCGCCCTTGATCAGCCGCAGGTCTTCAAGACGGGCGACATGCGCGCCCCCGACGTCAAACAGATGATGATGGTCCATGACTTATCCTAGGCACCGCATGCTGGACAGCAGCAGGGGCACTCACGCTCCTCGTTTGGAATAGCTTCTAGGATAACGCAAATGCGCTTAAAAATGAGCGCGCAGTTTTACTGAAAAGCGTTGCTTAAAAAGTGTGCCCCCATATTGCGCCGCTCACCCTGCTCGCGCACAATGCAGCGACCGCAGTCCATATCGCCCTGAATAAACTTTGCCCTGCCCGAAACGCCAGCTTCGGCGGCCAGCTTGTTGGATAGCTCCACCATATTGGGATTGAATTCCACGCCATGGCCCGGCACGCCGCGTTTGGCGGCGACGAATAGACATGGTCAAATTATTCTCCCTATAGGCAAGTCAATAAAATTTACCGGCATGCACCGTCCCCGGTCAACAGGCCCCCGTGCACGGCCTGATGACCGATTCAGCTTTCAGCCACACCGCCAAAATCGTCCAGCGTCCACGCGCCGGGATGACGCACAACCACTGAACGCAATTCATCCACGGTATGGCAGCCCAATTGCCCCAGGCAGGCGCGCACATCATCCGAATATATATTGATCAGATGGCCCGGCCCCTTCGGCCCCAGCGCGCCCAGACTCCACAGAAAGGATTTGCCTGCGAATGCGGCGTCAGCACCGCATGCAATCGCGCGCGCTGCATCGACACCTGAGCGCATGCCGCTGTCGAAAATCAATGTCGTTTTCCTGCCTACAGCAGCTCTGATCGCCGGCAATGCATCGATGGAGGCGGGCAGCGCCTCGATCTGACGGCCGCCGTGATTGGTGACGAACAGGCCGTCCACACCCAGCGACACAGCGCGCTGCGCATCGGCAGGATGCAGCACACCTTTTAACACCAGCGGCCCCTTCCACCGTGCGCGATATTTTCCCACCTCTTCCCAGGTGAAAGCGCCGCCATGCTCGCGCCGAACGAAAGCTGCAGACTCTTCAAGACTTGTATTGGGCGGCATATAGGGATTGAGCGAAACGAAACGCGGTATGCCATTTCTGGCCAGTGATGACATCCAGTGCGGCGATGTCATGGCGTCAAGCCGCAGCCGCATGGTGATCCGAAACGGGTTGACGATACTGCTCTTCACTTCGCGTGAACGGATGGTGCGCGCTGGCGAATCAATGGTCAGCACCAGCACATGCACGCCAGCCGCCTGCGCACGGTCCACAAGATCCATGCCGATCTTGTGATCATGATTGGAGAAACGATAGAGCTGAAACCATAAGACATCGGGCGCTATTTTGGCTGCATCCTCGACTGTGATGCCCGACAGCACACCCAGCGTATAGGGCACGCGCGCGGCCTGCGCGGCTTTGGCCAGATAGGTCTCGGCGCCGGGATAGGCAGTGCCAGGCCCGCCAATAGGCGCAATACCGACCGGCGCGGAATAGGGACGGCCGAACAAAACAGTGTCTGCGGGCGGAGGGGCGACAACACGCCCATAACGCGGCACCAGTTCCACGGCGTCCAGCGCAGCCCAGTTACGCCTGATATTGCCGTCCGACCCCGCGCCGCCATCCATATACTCGAAGGCAAAATTCGGCATGAGTTTGCGGGCGCGGGCGCGCAAATCAAAAGCTGTCGGATATTTACGCATAAGCGTCAGACGTTCCTCGGCCTCACGCGGGGTAAGCGGTTGCGTCACGGCGCGAACCTGTCTGCTGTCATCCATTGCATTCCTTCTGTGAAACTTCCTGCTCTGCCGCAGCTCGTTTCCCGATTGTTATATTGAATTTCGCCAACAGCTATGAGGGATGATGTCATCGCCCGCCTATTGGCGCGCGAAGCTCGAACGACAGCTGCCATTCATTGCGATCAAACGTCAGCGCGATCAAGCGTCAACGATTGACGCCTGTTTACTGTTTTTCAATTTTAGCGATGCTGAGATATTCTTCCCAGTTCTTCTCGTCCTGGATAAACATCGCATTCGCCTCGGCGGGCGTGGAAATCAAAACTTCGCCGCCTTCATCCAGCCATTGAGGGTGTTGACCACCGCGTCGGGTGTCGGCTTGGGCAGGATTAAAGCCCACCACACCGGTATGTCGATCCCCTTCACGCCGCCTTCCGCCATGGTTGAAATCTCGGGTATGGAAGAGATTCTGTTGTGATGCCGGTGTCGGTAGTCGCGGCAAGCAAATCACGCCGCTTGAAGGCCTGGCCAATACCTATCCGGCACCAGCCGCCAAGTCCGGCGAACCGCAGATGTATCCGGTGCAGAAAGCGTTTGTAAGGGCAGGCCGTGCAGTGCAGATACTGCATCAACGGATGGATCGTGGCATCGGCCGCATTGCTGAAAGAAAAGCCGAAGGCGAGCGAAGCCGTGATCCGTGCAGGCCTGATGCGCTCAAACTGCTCTCGAC